>MNKP01000051.1 GCA_001920875.1 Acidobacteria bacterium 13_1_20CM_2_55_15 | reverse complement strand
GTGCGCTTCCCTCGCCAGACGGGCATGCAGTGCGCCTTCATCGGCTGCAGTGAAGACGGCTGCGGCGTCGATACCCATTTCGCGGAGCGTGTAAGAAATCCGGATGGCAATTTCGCCGCGATTCGCGATCAGAACTTTCCGGATCATTGGATCAATTATCTATCCTGCGGCGCCTGCCTCAAATGATCTTATCTGGATTCTCTCAGTAAAACTTCCTATCGATTACGCCCAAAAAAGGGAGGTGCTTCCCTACTCTGAAACGGGGAATCTCCCGATGCGCGCCACTCTTGTTTGTCCCTATGTTTTTTGGGAACAGGTTTTTCAATATCAATGCAGAAAAGGAGGCTATGAAGGACAACCCGGAAACCAGGGCAATGGATTGCTAGGATACGAAGGCCATCCTGGGAATCAAGGCGGCCATTGAAGTTTGTGTCCGAGTGGAGAGGCCGCCAAGCGGCCCTGCACACGTGTTAAACATGTCTGGACCGGCAGAGCTAATTTAGTTAGCCCGAGCTGATGCATAGTGTGATCCAAGATGTTCTATGAACTGCCGCCTTACGTCCAGCGATGAGGCGACATCGTCAATTTTCACAGTCTCATCCGCGTGATGACTGACCCTTCCCGCGAATGAACAGCATTGCCACCGGCATCCGTGAAGCCATGCGGATCCTTTGTCTCTACATTCTCCGTTTTAGGCAAAGAAGTTTTCAAGTCATGCCGTCAGTTTTATGTAAGTAATTGGCAACTGGACGTCGCGGAGTTGATTGGAGGCGGACCTGGCGATGCGACCGTAGCGGTTTAAGCGCCAGCGCGGAGAGTACGGGAATCTTGTAGGAAATTTGAGCGCGTGTTGGGAGCTTCGGGTGGGCCCGGAGGCAAGAAGAATCGATGTCGCATTCATAGTTGGAGTGAGGTGGCCGGCGGACCGTCGCGCTTGGCCAGGCTGGGGTCCGCCGGAGGGGGACAGATCCTCGGAAAACGACGCCAGTTCGTCGGCAACGAGGAAATCGCTTTTGCTGACGAGGAAAAGCGAAATGCTCACGAGGAAATCGCTTTTGCTGACGAGGAAAAGCGAAATGCTCACGAGGAAATCACTTTTGCCGATGAGCAAAAGCGAAATGCTCACGAGGACATCGCTTTTGCTCACAAGCAAAAGTGAATTGCTTACAAGGAAATCGCTTTTGCTCACGAGCAGAAGCGAAATGCTCATGAGCAAATCGCTTTTCCTGATGAGCAAAAGCGACTATTAGAGCCTCGCGTTTCTTGCAGGAAGAGCTGTGGATCTGTTCTGGATTCGTCCCCGAGCCGTTATTAACTTTTGCGTAGGGTTATGGATCGCCGGCAGCATTGGCGTTGTGGCTGCCGTAATTTATTTCTGGCGCTGGCTGGCGTCCATGAACCTTCAACGCTATGAGATCGCTCGCGCGATTCCTTTGTTGCTGATCACACCGTTGGCTCTTGTGGGTTTGAAGTTATGGCATCGTCGACACAACGAATGGACGTGGATTCCTGCGGCGATCATGGTAATCACTGTTGCTGTCGATCCGCTCTTTTACTGGCTCAACTTCAACCCTTCTATCGACAAGCGATTCTTCTATCCAACTTCAGAAGGCATAGACCGCTTAAAAAAAGACCCGGAGACCTGGCGTTTGATGGGAGTCGCTGGAGCATTGCCGGCCAATACGGCGAGCTACTACCAGTTACAGGATGCCCTTGGTTATGACGCGATGACCTACACGCGCTACTACGATTTCATGGTCATGATCGATCCAGGCTTCAAAGATCTGGTCGCAGCCTTAGAGATCGACAAACTCAGCAGGAAGGATGGCGCACGATTATGAATCAACGACACACCCGTAGAGAATTCGTGGGCCTCGCAGGAGCTCTGTAGGAAATTTAAGCGCGTGCTGGGGGCTTCGGGTGGGCGGAAGCGAGAAGAATCGATGTCGCACGGTTAGTCCTTATGTAAATGAGGGAGTCCCGTTTCAGCGGATTTACAGTCACAAGCGGAACCGCCGCGTCGCAAAGACGTCAATCGTTCAGGTCCGCAAACAAAATTCGAGCAAGGCCGCGGTGATTTCCTGGATGATGTGTTTCATCTCCGAATACGGCGGATGAAATGGAGTTTCGTTGTCCGCGCTTCCCCATTCGATGGTGTACGAGAAGATCTTCGGTTTCGAAGGATCCGCCAGATGTCGGCTGTATGCGTAATCATCGGATGAGCCGGCGGTAGGATACAGGCTCATCGACTGTGTGACCGCGTACTTGCGTCCGCGCACGGCGAGGATAGCTGCGCGCATTTGCTTTGCGAGTTTGACGACAGCGGTTTTGTCGGCGGATGCAATGTACTCTTGGTACCGCGTGTCTTTCGCAACACCGCGCTTGCCGTCGAAGGCGGGATTGAGAAAACTCATGCCGGGCTTTTGCGATTGGTCCTGATCATCTCCCCAGTTGTAGAGGATGTCTTCCGAATAACTGTGAATATCGATGAAGTAGCGGATGTTTGGGAAATTGTCGAACATCCACACAACATTCTTCGTTTCAGGTTCTGACGACGGGGCCGGCCCGATATAGACGTCGTGGTCGCAAGGGTCGGTCGAATTCGCCACCGGCGCGTTTGGATCGAAGTGGACGGTATAGTTCCATAAGAAATCGTAGTTGCGGTTCAGGTCGACGCCAACGCAATCCGGATTGCTGCTGCCGGCCGGCGCGGGCCGGCGGTTCTTTCTCCAGTTGGGAGCCTGCGTCATGCTGTGATGGCGCCCATCCGGATTCGCCTGTGGGAACACGTATACATCCTTCTCATTGACGATCTTTTGAATCTGGACCGCCGTGAAATCCATGCCGCCGAGCGTGATGCCGCTTTGCGTTCGGTACGCTTCACAAAGCTGCTCGACAAAGTGAATCAGGATGTCCGGGCTGCCCCATTCGCGCGCATGAATACCGCCAAGAAAGTAGATGCCCGGACGGCTCGTAACACTGCCTTGGCCGATCTTGATCGCATGGCATTCCCGCCCTTCCCAGGTTTTATTCGGCAGTTTGATCAGACGCGTAAATCCCGCGTTCGAACCCGTCGCAGCGACCGCCAGCGAATTCTCGATGTCTGGAACATTGAGATAGTGATTCGCTGCGGCAACGTTTCGGATCGGTTCGCGGGTGGTGAGCGATCGGATTTCGGACTGTCGCTTCTTGCCCGCTTCGTCGACGTCCTCGCGTACATCAACGCTATAACCTTCCGACTTCAGTTGTTCGATCTGGTCTGAATCGGCAAACGCATCGACAATGTAGCGGCTGCGGCCCGCCTTCTTGCCGGTGTGACCGGCGATGTTCAGGCGGTGTTTGCGGACGAGATCTGCCATCGCATCGTAGTGTTTGCCGGCAATCCTGACCCGGTAGCGGGGCATGTCTGCTATCCCGGCACTTTAAAGAAGAATGGATCGATCGATACATCCACGGGGGTCGCATTATCCACGTCGAGCAATGTGTGGCTCGTGAAATTTGCGTTGCGCTGGTAGGTCACGCCTTTCGGAAAATTGGATTTGTTCGGCGTGTTGTTCGCACAGAACACGCCGTAAAAATCCGTACCTGCAGACATCAGGTGCTCGTAATCTCCGAGGTATGGATCGAATTGCTTCGGAGGCGTGTTCGCGGGGACCGTGGCAAGCGTCATCGCGCTCCATGTCGTTCCGTTCGTCGACGATTCGAATTTCGTGACCCAGCGCTGGGTCGGACCCGATCGGGTCAACTGTTGATACAGCAGCCCGACTTTCCCAGCGCTGTTAATGGCGACCGCCGGGTTCAGCGCATTGCGCACCGTGCGCAAATCGCCCGACCAGGTCACACCGCGATTGGTCGAACGCAAAACATGCAGCATGTAATCGGCGCCGACGTCGTCGTTGTAGGCAACGTAGACAATGCTGCTGTTGGAAGGATCGACAGCAATCGCGACATCTCCGCCTGTCCGCTGCAATCCCAGAAACCCGTCGAAATTGAATTTGACCCTTTTGACGACACGGATGCCAGCCTTGGAGTCCCCGCTGTCCACAAGCGCTTTGAATTTGTTTGGGCCGTTGCCGCCATTGTCGTCGCGAACGACGACAATGTCTGCTGTGCCTTCGTCATTGCTGTCGAATGTGAGCCATGAATGGAAGACCGCGTAAACGGTCCCGTCCGGATGTATTGCCGGACGGACCGGCGGTCCGTCTTGCCCGGCAGGAGAACGCGATTCAATGCGAACGGCAGTGAACGCGGGGCTTGTTTTTCCTGCATTGAGCGATTGGTCGATCGTGGCCGAGCGCGGTGTGTTGCCGAAATCGTTGTCGCCGACATACACGCGGTCCTTGCCTTGATCGGGACCGTTCAGGACGGTCGCTGCCTGCACATAGGGCTGATCTACACCTTTTCCCGTCCGGTCGACCAGCACTTTCATTGTCGCGCCGCTCTGAAAATTGTCTGTTCGCAGGATGTTCAAACGCGGGCGACCCGGCGGAAACGGCAAACGGATGATCCCCGCATAGAGCTTGTTGCTGGCCGTGCCGAATGCAAGAGTGATGTCGGCGGTTGCGGATCCGTCTGCTGCGCTGCTGGGCACAATCGATTTGAGAGTCCACGTATTCCCGCCGTCCACTGAAACGAAAATCGGAGCCAGATTGCCGCCGCCCGGGTCGGGCGTGAACGCTGATCCCGCAATGTGCAGGGGATTTGCCGGATTCACGGCAATCGTCGGTTCGCTGTCCTGATGGGATTCGCCGCTCAGTGCGCGCGGTATCATGTTCACCACGAGAACATTGGTGGACGCCTTCGATGCAGCCATCTTGCCGGCTGACTTTTTCCTTGGCGCCGCGGGACGGGCAGTTTTTCTGGAAGTCTTCTTCGCCATGTCTGGTCCTTTCCCGAACTGTACGCCCTACGGCCGAATCATCTCCTTAATGACGGCCTGTTGCTTTAGCGGATGAGCATCGGCGGGATCCAGCGCCGTGTACACTTCCGCTTCACCGGCCGCTCCTCGAGGCGCTAGTCCTCGGAGTTCGTGATGTTCATCGGTCTTGATCTTCGTCTTGTGTAGAACAAAAACGCCTTTCTGGCCTACCTGAAACTTCGGAGCTTTGTACCAGCGCACATCCGTGCTTGCCGGAAACAGCACCTTGACCTGCTTCGAGTCATGCTTTCCTTTATGAGTCTGATCCACAACAATCACCGCCTGCCGCCACTTCGGATCGTGCTCGCTCACAGGCTTCCTGGGCGCGCCCGCCCCGCGAGTGCCTGGAACGGGCTCGGGCGGAATGGTGACTGCGGCGACTTTACCCGATACCACCAGATCCGCAGCATTGAGGCGTTTCTGCAATTGCCGGTTTTTTCTCTGTTCGGTGGGTTCGCCGCCGGGGCTCATTAGAGCCAAATGCTCTTTGGTGACTCGTTCTTGTGTCACGGCTCGCACAGCAACACTGTCTCCGAAAATCCAACTGTTCGCATGAAAGATGAATTGCTCCCCCACCGAGACCTTCTTCTTGCCCGCAAGCTCGACGGTGAGGTCTTGGCCCCCACAATGAGCGAAAGTCCTGGGCGCCTCGATGACCTGATCGACTCGCACAACCGCAGTGCGATCGCTGATGGGAACCTCTTTCATAGTCGCCGATTTGATCTTTTTCACAGTGCCTTTGAAAATGATTGCCGGCGATCCTTCCGGCAGATCGCTGCGTGTCTTCGTCGCCATACTTCCTTCCTCTTTGTGACGGTTGCCTAAGCCCGATGTCTGCGACTACGCCACACCTTCAGAAGCAACATACCGCCCAACGGGATCAGAAAAAGCAGCAGTTCGAATGAACCGTTTCCGCCGTCCGGAGAGATACCGAAAAGCCGTTCTAAGAAATCCATGCAAGTCTCCCGCCTGGGGACACATCTCCCCAGAGAATTGTAGAAATCTCCCTCTCAGCTGTAGCAAAAGATCCGCTGTCAAAAATCCCTATCGTTCAGCTAGATCAAAGGTGTGTGAATCAGTTTACTGAAGTTGCTATCGCGACACTATTATCTATAGACATCGCGTCGAAGCAAGCGGTTTCGCGTTACGATGTTATGATGCTTCCGAAATTGAGCACTGAAAGCGGTGCCCGGCAATGACAGAGAACTCTGAAAGCACACGCGCGCTTCTGCGTCACCTCGTCGCCACGCTCGCGTATCGTGCGGCGAAGGTGTTGCGTGATGTGCCTCCCAGTTTTGCCCAATTTTCAAGCGGCCGAGATACCCGCCTTCCCATGCAGATCCTCCAGCACCTGGGCGATCTCATGGCGTGGGGCCTGCGAATGGCACAGGGCGAATATCTATGGCGTGCGGAGGGAAGCGGCGATTGGAATACGGAAGTCCGGCGGTTCTTTGAAGGTCTTCGAGCGCTCGATCAATTTCTTGCTTCGGACGCTCCGCTGGGCCATCCCGCCGAGATGCTCATCCAAGGTCCACTGGCGGACGCGCTGACGCACGTCGGTCAACTTGCGATGTTGCGCGGTGCAGCCGGTATTCCGGTCCGGCCTGAGAGTTACGCTCGAGCCGAAATCGTCGCCGGCCGCGTCGGATTGGACCAGGCCCCACCCCTGCGCGAATTCGATGGGGACGCCAGCGCCCGCGGCTAGTTCGCGTTTACTTCGTATCGATGCGCTCGTTCTTTTCGTTTTTTTCGATCCACGGTGGCTTTTGGCGTTCGAGAAAGGCCTGCATTCCGGCCTGACCTTCTTCGCCGGTACGGGCTCGCGCGATGGCATCAGCGGCGAATTCCAAAGAGCTTTCCAGGGTACGCGCCGCGACACCGAAAATCAGTTCTTTGGCGGCGGCGATCGCGTTGGGTGCGGAGGTGAGGATTTGAGAAATTTTGGAGTCGATGAGTCCGTCGAGCGCGAGCTCGTGGGCCGCGACATGCTGAACAAGACCGATAGTCAAGGCAACCGGAGCAAGGAAGCGTTCACCGGTGATGAAGAATTCACGTGCGCGCCCTGGTCCGAGGCGCGCGATCACAAATGGGGCAATGATTGCCGGAATGATACCGAGCTTCACCTCCGTAAATCCGAACTGCACGGACTCGACAGCCACTGCGATATCGCAGGCGGCCACCAGTCCTGCTCCGCCCCCTAAAGCCGCGCCGTGAACGCGCGCGATGACCGGCTTCCGACATTTGGCTATGGTCCAGTACATGCGGCCGACGGCACGCGCATCTTCCAGATTCTGCTCGCGGGTGTAATGAACCATGCGCTTCATCCAATTCAAGTCCGCGCCGGCGCAGAATGATTTTCCGTTGCCTCCCAGGACGATCACACGGACATCGTCACGCGCAGCCAGTTCCGTAAACGTGTCGGTGAGGAGTTTCACCAACTCGTCGTTGAACGCGTTGTGGACATCCGGCCGGTCGAGGATCACCGAGGCAATAGGTTTTTCGACATTGACTTTGAGCATGAGGATTACATCCTGAAGACGCCGAAGCGTGTTTCTGCGGATGGAGCGTTCATAGCTGCAGAAATTCCCAGAGCCAGTACCATTCGGGTGTCGGCCGGATCGATGATCCCATCGTCCCAAATCCGCGCGGTGCTGTAATACGCATTGCCTTCTTCCGCGTATTTATCCAAAGTCGGCTTCATGAAATCCTGCTGCTCGTCCGGGCTCATTTCTTTGCCTTGCGAGCGCAACTGATCCATCTTCACCTGAAGTAAAACCTGGGCAGCCTGCTCGCCTCCCATCACCGAAATTCGTGCGTTTGGCCACATCCAGAGCTGGCGCGGTCCGTAGGCTCTTCCGCACATTCCGTAATTTCCGGCGCCATAGGATCCGCCGATGATGACGGTGAACTTCGGGACGGCGGCGTTCGCAACGGCATTGACCATCTTCGCACCATCTTTGGCGATGCCGCCGTGTTCGAATGTCTTGCCGACCATGAAGCCGGTAATGTTTTGAAGAAAGAGCAGAGGAATGTCGCGTTGCGCCGAGAGCTCGATGAAGTGTGTTGCCTTGAGCGCACTTTCGGAAAACAGCACGCCATTATTTCCGATGATTCCGACCGGATATCCCCAGATGCGGGCGAACCCGCAGATGACGGTCGGCGCATATAAGGCTTTGAATTCGTGAAACCAGCTCCCGTCCACAATCCGGTAGATGACCTCGCGAACGTCGTAAGCTTTCCTGGGGTCCTGCCGAACAATGTCATAGATCTCGTCAGGATCGTGATGGGGGTCTTCGGGTTCGGCCACCTGCCGGCTCGTTCTTCTCGGCGCCGGAATCGAGCGAAAGACGTCTCGCACGATGCGCAGCGCATCGGCGTCGTTTTGCGCATAATGATCGGCCACTCCGGAGATCCGGCAATGCACGTCGGCTCCGCCAAGCTCTTCCGCCGTGACTTCCTCTCCTGTAGCGGCTTTGACCAGAGGCGGCCCGCCCAGAAAGATCGTACCTTGGTTGCGAACGATAATCGCCTCGTCGCTCATGGCAGGCACATAGGCGCCGCCGGCCGTGCACGAGCCCATAACAGCCGCAACCTGGTAGAGACCCTCGGCCGACATCCTCGCCTGGTTGTAGAAAATCCGGCCAAAGTGGTCGCGATCCGGAAATACCTCGGCCTGCAGCGGCAGGAATGCGCCGCCTGAATCGACCAGGTACAAACATGCCAGCCGGTTCTCGAGCGCGATTTCCTGCGCGCGCAGATGCTTTTTGACGGTGATTGGGAAATAGGTGCCGCCCTTGACGGTGGCATCATTAGCGACAATCACGGTCCGGTGGCCGTGAATCATCCCAATGCCGGTAACAATTCCTGCTGAGGGTGCCTCATCGTCATACATGCCGTTGGCGGCAAGAGCGCTGAATTCGAGGAACGGTGTTTCGGGATCGAGGACGGCTTCGATGCGATCGCGAACAAACATCTTGCCGCGATCCTTGTGGCGACGGACAACGGCTTCGCCGCCGCCTTTCTTGACCCTTTCAAGCTTTGCTCGAAGCTCGGCGACCAGTTCCGTCATGGCGGCGCGATTCGCTGAAGTCTCGGTTTGGGTGCTCACTTCTTGCGCACGTTTTGCCGGATATAGGTAATGATGTCTTCCGTGGACGCGCCGGGTTGAAAAACAGCGGACACGCCGGATTCTTTCAATTTCGGAATATCCTGATCCGGGATGATGCCTCCGACAACGACCAGAACATCGTCGAGGCGTTCTTTCTTCATGAGTTGGGTGATGCGGGGGAGAAGCGTCATGTGAGCTCCGGATAGTACGGAAAGTCCTACCACGTCGGCATCTTCCTGCAGCGCCGCGTTGACGATCTGTTCAGGAGTTTGCCGCAAGCCGGTATAGATAACTTCGAATCCCGCATCGCGAAAGGCGCGGGCGACGACTTTTGCGCCGCGGTCGTGTCCATCGAGTCCGGGCTTGGCAACGATGACGCGAATCTTCTGGTCCATTAGAATGCCGGTTCCTCGTAGACGCCGTAAACCTCGCGTAGCACGTCACAAATTTCGCCGAGCGTGGCATATGCCCGGACGCATTCGAGAATGCTGGGCATCATGTTGACGTTGTTTGCGGTGGCCGCACGGCGCAGGTCTTCAAGGGTGGCGCGAACGCGCCCGTTGTCGCGGGTTTGACGCAATCTTTGCAGTTGCTCGATCTGAAGCGCGGCAACAGATTCATCGATTAAAAGAATCTCGATTGGCGGCTCGTCTTCCATAACGAATTCGTTGACGCCAACGATGATCTTCTCTTTGCGCTCCACGGCCTTTTGATACTTATAGGAGGCATCATGAATCTCCCGTTGCGGGAATCCCTTTTCGATCGCCGCAACCATGCCGCCCATCGCATCGAGGCGGTCAAAATATTCCCAACAGCCTTTCTCCATATCCAGCGTCAGCCGTTCCAGGAAATACGAACCGGCGAATGGATCCACAGTGTTCGTCACCCCTGTTTCGTGAGCGATGATCTGTTGAGTTCGAAGGGCGATGCGGGCAGCATGCTCGGTCGGCAATGCGAGCGTCTCGTCCAGCGAGTTCGTGTGAAGCGACTGCGTTCCACCCAGCACCGCTGCCAGCGCCTGAATGGCCACACGAACAATGTTGTTGTAAGGCTGTTGCGCCGTGAGCGAGCAGCCTGCGGTCTGCGTGTGGAATCGAAGCATCGCCGAACGCGGATTCTTCGAATGAAATCGCTCGGTCATTACCTTGTGCCAGACTTTTCGCGCGGCCCGATATTTCGCGATCTCCTCGAAAAGATCATTGTGCGCATTGAAGAAGAAAGAAAGACGGGGCGCAAAATCGTCTATGTCGAGACCAGCACCGCGGGCCCATTCGATGTACTCGATGCCGTCGTATAAGGTGAATGCGAGCTCTTGCAAGGCGGTCGATCCAGCCTCGCGAATGTGATAGCCGCTGATGGAGATCGTGTTCCATTGCGGAACGTATTGCGTTCCAAACTCGAATGTATCCACGATCAATTTCATCGAGGGCTTTGGCGGGAAAATGTACGTCTTTTGCGCGATGTACTCCTTCAAAATGTCGTTTTGAATGGTGCCGCGCAATTTCTTCCAGTCCACACCTTGCTGTTCAGCGACAGCCAGATACATCGACCAAAGAATCGCAGCCGGCGCATTGGTTGTCATCGAGGTGCTGATCTGGTCCAGCGGAATACCTTTAAACAACGTCTCCAGATCCGCCAGCGAATCGATCGCAACGCCGCACTTGCCGATCTCGCCGTTTGACATGGGGTGGTCGGAGTCATAACCCATGAGCGTAGGGAGATGGAATGCGACCGAAAGCCCGGTCTGCCCGTGGTTCAGCAGGTAATGCAAACGGGCATTCGTGTCGGCTGCTGTGCCGAAGCCGCTGAACTGGCGCATCGTCCACAGCCGGCTCCGGTACATCTCGGGATAGATGCCGCGGGTGTAGGGAGGTTTACCCGGATCACCGAGATCCTCGGCGTAGTTCAGATCGCGAATGTGCTCGGGTGTGTATAACCGTTCAACCGGAACACCTGAAACGGTGGTGAAAGATTCGCTACGCTCGACGGCCTTTTTTGTTGGATCACTGACGTCTTTCGCCATTCTCTTGAGGCTGCGCGCTGTCGCGCTTGCGCTTCGCGCAAGCCGCTCCAAAAACCATTATACGCATAGTGCTATGATTGGCAGATCATGGCCGAATCCAAGATCACCAAGCGCAGCGAGGACTACTCCAGGTGGTATACCGATGTCATTGCCGCTGCTGAACTGGCCGACTACGCTCCGGTAAAAGGCTGCATGATCATCCGGCCCAATGGCTACGCGATCTGGGAAAAGATGCAGCAGGCTTTGGACGGTATGTTCAAGGAAACGGGCCATCAGAACGCTTATTTTCCGCTTTTCATACCGGAAAGTTTCCTTCAGAAAGAAGCCGAACACGTGGAAGGATTTGCTCCCGAAGTGGCTGTAGTGACTCACGCAGGGGGTTCGAAACTCGAAGAACCGCTCGTCATCCGGCCGACGTCGGAGACGATCATCTGGAATACGTACCGGAACTGGATCCAGTCCTATCGGGATCTGCCGTTACTGCTCAATCAATGGTGCAATGTCGTTCGGTGGGAAATGCGGACGCGCCTGTTCCTGAGAACGACGGAATTTTTGTGGCAGGAAGGACATACGGCTCACGCCACCTATGAAGACGCTGAGGAAGAAGCCCTGCGCATCCTCGGTATCTATCGGCGATTCTCGGAAGACTACATTGCACTGCCGGTCATCGAAGGATTAAAGACGGAGGCGGAGAAATTCGCCGGCGCACATCACACCTACTCGATCGAGGCCATGATGGGCGACGGGAAAGCGCTGCAGGCCGGCACCTCCCACCATCTGGGGCAGAATTTTGCCAAAGCTTTCGACGTGACGTTTCAGACCGAAACGGGAAATCGGGAGCACGTGTATGCGACGAGCTGGGGCTTGACGACGCGCATGATTGGGGCGCTCATCATGGCGCATGGCGACGATAGCGGAATCGTCATCCCGCCGCGGCTCGCGACGACTCAGGTGGTGATCGTCCCGATCTTCCGCAAGCCTGAAGAACGTGACCGCGTTATGCAGGCCGTCGATCACTTTACGTCACCCTTCAAGACCGCGGGAATCGGCTTCAAAATCGATGCGCGCGAGCAATACAGTCCCGGGTGGAAATTCAACGACTGGGAAAAACGCGGAGTGCCGCTCCGCATCGAGGTGGGACCCAAGGATCTGGAGAAAAATCAGGTCGTTTTGGCGCGGCGGGATAACGGCCAGAAAAGCCCGGCTTCCCAGGAGGGTCTCGCCCAGACTGTTTTGAATACGCTCGAGACCATCCAGAAGTCGCTGTTCGAGCGGGCGCGCGAGTTCCGGGAAAAACATTCGTACCGGATTGATGATTATTCCAAGTTCAACGAAATTCTTGATGGCGAGGGAGGCTTCCTTTGGTCGCACTGGTGCGGTTCCGGTGAATGCGAAGAGCGCGTCAAAGACGAAACCAAGGCGACCATCCGCAACATTCCTATGAACGCCGAACGCGAGGAAGGGAAGTGCATCAAGTGCGGTGCTCGCTCCGAACGCCGCGTGATCTTCGCGAGGGCGTATTGACCGAGGATCGGGAGATCTGGATCCGCCATTTTTTTTATCTCGCCATTTTCGCGGGGACGTTTCATAGTTTTCAATTTCTAGCATCGGTTTTGTTGTGGGCCGGCACAAATTCCGCTGCGCTCCTGTCGTACGGCCTCGATGCCGTGGTGAGTGCCGCTGCCGCACTGGTGTTGGCCGCCAGAATCCAGCGCGACTGGCGGAATAAATTCGTCGCTTATGGATATATCGCCGCAGCGGCGGCTAGCCTGTATCTTGGCGCGTCGATATTGTGGCTGAGGCGCTGGCCAAAAACGAGCGCACTCGGGATCGGCGTCGCTGCGATTTCGATGCTGGTGATACCGATTGCCGGTTCATATATGAAGACGCTTGCGGTAGAGTTGCGAAGCCAGGCGCTGAAGTCGGCGGCCATTTTCACGTTCGCCAATTCCTATCTCTCGCTGGTTCTGCTCATCGCAATGTTGATGAGTTATGCCATGAATCTGCGATGGGGAGATCCGATCGGCGCCCTGGTCATGTTTCCATTTATCGCTCAAAAGGGAATCCAAATCCTCATTGAGGAAGGCAAACATGAATACGTGGAAGATTAGCCTCATTCTGTTTTGTCTACTGCTCACCGGTGCGGCATTTGTGGCGGCGCAACAACGACAGACGAGCGGAGTCATTGTCATTCAAGGGGCGACGTTGATCAACGGCACCGGCGGTCCTTCCATTCGAAACGGCGCCATCGTCGTTGACGGCGGCCGGATTCGAGACATCGGCCCGCGCAATGAGGTTCGAGTTCCGGGAAACGCGCAGATCGTGGACGCGCGAGGAAAATGGGTGATCCCCGGTCTGATCGATGCGCACGTGCACTTTTCGCAATCGGGCGGGATTTATACGCGCCCCGATATAGTGGATCTGCGGAAATGGCGTTCGTATGAAAAGGAGATGGAGTGGATCAAACAAAGGCTGCCGTATACGTTTGAACGGTATCTGGTTTCCGGCGTCACCGGCGTTGTCGATTGTGGCGGACCGATGTGGAACTTCGAAATGCGCGACATTGCCTCTCATACGAAGAAGGCGCCGCGCGTCGCGGTTGCCGGGCCTCTGATCGCCACGTACCTGCCGCCTACCACTTTGGCGAGTGATCCTGACATCGTCAAGCCCGACTCTCCGGCTCAAGCGCGCGATCTGGTCCGGCGGCAGTTGGATCGCAAACCGGATCTGATCAAGCTGTGGTGGGTCCGGCGGCAAGGTGACAACTTCAACGAGCAGGTTCAGATCATGTCGGCTGCTATTGACGAAAGTAAGTCTCACAGCGTGCGGGTCGCCGTTCACGCCACCGAACTGGACACAGCGAAGGCCGCAGTGCGGGCGGGAGCGGACATTCTTGTACATAGTGTGAGCGACCGGCTCGTCGACACGGAGTTCATCAATCTTGTCAAGAACCGCGATGTTCTCTACATCACCACGCTGGCGGTTGAAGACGGGTATCGGATGGTCTTGGATCGGCAGGTCGCGTTAACAGACATCGAGCAAAAGCTCGGCGACACCGAGGTCATCGCAACCTGGTCGGAACTTGCAAAGATTCCAGCCGCCGAAATTCCGGGTGGCGTCCCACACATTCCTGCGCCGCCAAAAAGACCTGCCGCTTACGACAATCTGATGCTTTTGGAATCCGCCGGCGTGCGTGTCGTCGCCGGAACCGATGCCGGCAACATCGGCACATTGCATGGGCCCTCACTTCATCACGAGATGGAATTGATGGCTGCGGCCGGTTTACGTCCGCTGGACATCATCGGTTCCGCAACGAAAAATGCGGCTGCCGTGATGGGTTTGCAGAATGATGTGGGCACGCTGCAAAAGGGAAAATTCGCGGACCTCGTCATTCTCGATGGGGATCCGCTCGCGGACATCAAGAACACGAGAAAGATTTTCAAAGTGATGAAAGCGGGTGAGTTTTTACAGTAGGCGCGCAGTTTTAGACGCAAACGAAAGGTTCCCGATTCAGGCTGATTTTGCCGCCGGCTCCTGGAAGCGAATGTCGAACGCAGTGTGCTCGGACCCGGAGCGAAAGCTCAACTCGGCGTGCAACTGTTTGGCGAGCATCCGCACCAACCGCAGGCCTAGCGTGTTTGCCTGCTCGAGCTGAAAGTCTGGTCCTAGTCCCACGCCATCGTCCTCGACGCGCACGACGTACTGACCGTCGGGTTTCGCTTTGAGATCCACGAGCAGGCAACCGTTGCGTCCGTCTGGAAAGGCGTACTTTAGCGCGTTGGTCAGGAGTTCGTTGAGCAACAGACCCACAGGCACAGCGGTGTCAATGCTGACGAACGCCGGATCGACCCGGACCTGCAGGTCCACGTTGCCGGCGGTCGCGTAGGTGCGAAGGAGAATGCCCACCAAGCTTTTCACGTAATCCGCCAGGTCCACCCGCGCGAGGGACTCGGACTGGTAAAGCTTCTCGTGAATCAGGGCCATCGAACGGATGCGTTCCTGACTCTCCTGGAAGTGGGCGGCCATCTGCGGATCGCGGATGGAGCCCGATTGCAGAGACAGCAGGCTGGCGACGATCTGGAGATTGTTCTTCACCCGGTGATGAATCTCTTGGAGCAGCACCTCCTTTTCACGCAAAGTCGTACGAAGCTGCGCCGCACTCTCGTTCAATTCGGCGGTGCGCTGTTCGACGCGCTCTTCCAGTTCGGCATTGAAACGGCGCAGCCGTTCCTCTACCTGCTTGCGATCGGTGATGTCGCGGACGTTGCATTGAATGACTTGGCGGCCCGCTTCTTCGTAAAGGTTGCCGATTAGTTCCAGTGTCCGGCGTTCGCCTGCTTTGGTTTGGCCCGGCAAATCCTCATCATGGAAAACACGCTTCTCGTCCAATTCCCGGAACGCGGCTTCGCACGCCGCCCGGTTCCGCAACAGCCCCACCTCGAAAAGCTCTTTCTCCAGGAATTCCTCCCGCGTGT
>MNKP01000170.1 GCA_001920875.1 Acidobacteria bacterium 13_1_20CM_2_55_15 | reverse complement strand
TCAGGGCTTCACTTCAATCGATAAATGCTCGCCGACCGTTAATAGCCAGCGGCGGAAATCGATGTTTGCCGCCGACAACGCACGTGGAAAGATGCACTGAAGTGTGCCCAAATGAACACCGTCAGTAGAGTTCATGGTGACGACGATCGAACTGGATGACTGCGCGTCCTGATTATGCGCGTTTACCACGTAGGCGACCGTATCCTCTGTCAACACGCGGCCGGCCGCAGCCGGCGCGGCAGGAAGCCAAATGCAGTAATCGGCGCCTTCGGCCGGTCTCGCCGATTCCAGGCTCGACAGTCTTTTCGCGGACAGAACCTGGGCGGAGCCGATGCGAGTCGTCCAACTTTGTGGACTGAAGCGGATCCGAAATTCATCGCGCATCACGTCCAGAATTTTTTCATCGGAATCCGGAACTTCCCAGGCCGGTGGGCTTTGAGAATCGTGTGGATTGTCAATTTTACCCGCCGCTAACCCGCTCGCGTCTTCAACCGGATGTCTCGGTCCGTCGGAATCACCAAAGCTCAACTTCACGCTCGATGACGCTTCCTTACCGTCGGACAGGATGAAGTAAGCCGATGCGCCGAAAGCGGGGCGGCTTTGACCCCTTTCAGCCGGATTGCGAGGCAACGTCGTGGTGCGGCAAATCAAGAATTGGTATGTGACGTTGTCCGCGGTAACGGACTTGCAATCCCAGCGGTCGACGACATCCGTAGCGTACTTGTACCGATCCACCAGAGCCGGCGGATCGAGGCTATACAGACGCTCGCCGTCGCGTTCGCCGACTAAAAACAAATAGGGAAGATCGAAGATGTACGCCTGGATTTGAGAATCAAACGTCACACGGACTGCAGGATTGACGTTGACCGGAATTTCCTCGAGCCTGATGCGGTTCTGATTGTAGGCTTCAATGCTCTCGGTCACAGGGAATTTCGTCGTGAGCTGAACCGGCCCGTGCTCGCCGCGGCAAACGCCTTTAAAAATGAACACCGCGAGATCGTTTTTCACTTCATCGAAATTGCGGCGGTACCAGTCGCCGAGTTCACGCTTTTCATTAAAGAATGCGACCGTCCGCCATTCGCCGTCGCCACTGGCGAGTTCAGAGCATTGGATCGGATGAGCGGTGTCGAAAACCCGCTGAAGATCGGAATCTCGAAATCTGCCGAAAACGCCACGCAGTTGGACGAAGAACTTTCTGTCGTACTTCTCCGTTTGGGGAAACCCGACGGTGACGAAGAGAGTGAGAATTAAAAACAGAACCCGCATTACTGCCGCATTGTAACCAAAAATGTTCTTGATCCTACTCAGGACCCGGTGGCACATGCACATCCAACCCGGTCTTTTTACGGTGCATGTCTCGATTCTTAACTCCATCCTCAAACGAAGGATTCACCTCCACCGCTTTGTTGTAATAATAGAGGCAAATTCCTGTTTTCCCAATGTTTCATAAACCGCACCGAGATTGCTGTAAATAATGGCAGCCGCAGGCGCCTCCTTCATTGCGCGTGTGTAATAAAAAACGGCCCGGTCGACTTACAAAATAAAGCGTGAGCGGCATGAGGATCACGCCTGTCATTGCCGTCTCCTTCGAAAGCAACGCCAAATGAAAAAAAGTTCCCGAAATGAGCAGGCCATGCCACCGGCGCCAAGTCGATCGGCGATCGCGGCTTTGAAGAGCATGATGCCGCAGAAAAAAGAGCAGGGACAGGATGAGGCTCAGGAACGCAAGGATTTCGTCGCGACTCTTAATATTGGCGACCACCTCTGCATGAATCGGAGGCGCCAGAAACAAAAGCGTGACCGATAGCGAAAATAATGGGTACATTCCTCGAAAAATTCGCGTAAGGAGCAGGTAGAGACAAAACCCCGTCAATCCATAGAGCAGAACGTTATCCAAGTGCCCGACGTACGCGTTCTTCGGAAAGAACTGATTTTCGATGGCGAAGGTGACCAAAGAAAGCGGACGGTAATAACCAAGATTCACATTATCGAATTGCCATAGGCCAACCTGGAAAATCTTGGGAATGCCGCGCCACCCCTGCATGACATACGGATGGCCTGTCACCGTTCCGACATCATCCAGCACGAAGTCGTGATGCAACGTGTTCAGGTAAAGCCCTACTCCGACGAGGGCGCACAGAAGCGCCAACCATACGTTTGATTTCGATTGGACTTCCGCCGATTCCCTAATTCCCCCTTGGGAACTTTGCCGCCCGGATATCTTTACATTCTGGAGATGGGCCGCTTTCTTGCGTTTCACGTAGGAAATCCGCCGGCTCTTTTCTTACCATCTCGGCGCGCCGCACGTGCTGAATAGTTACAAACAATCTAAACTCAGCGATGGTTGTCTCCTGCATCGTTCTGATTGATGCAAAGGTATTCCCCCACCCTGACCAGCCTTGAATTGACAAAAGGAGCACGTTTTTTCGAAGGAGCATCTGAAGTATGCGGCGTTTGGTCACGGTATTCCTGAGTGTTTTTGTCGCGATACCGATGCGCTGGCTCCGTTGTTGAATGAATACACGACCGCAGTCCAATCTGCCCGGGATGCTATTATGAATTCAGATCGAGATCCGACGCGGAGACCGGCAGGATTTAAGGATGTGGAAATAGCGCTACGACAGCAGCTCCGAAGTCTCCGGGATATCGCCGGCATGCTTTCGTTTGATGAACGGGCGCCGGTAGAACGAGCTATCGATATCGTCACATCTGTCCGCGAAGAGTTATTGCGCTTGCTCTTTCCTTAGACGGTATGATCTTTCGCGGTCCGGCTCTGCCAAAATCAATGACGGAAGCAAGACTCCTTCCACGCTAATGCAGAAAGTTATTATCCGGCACAAATCTTCCGCAGCCGACGCCGTCGTGATCGCGTTCGTCCTATCGATGATTTACGCGCTGATCGCGTACGGCCGTGAGTGGGAGGCGGCCTTTCACCCGGCTGTTGATATCGATTTATCGTTTTACTCGCTTCCGTACTACACGCTTTTTTCTGCGATTCGGGGACTCGCCGCGTTTTGTCTTTCCCTGCTGTTCACGTTGATTGTCGGCTACTGGGCAGCGAAATCGGCGGCTGCGGAGCGCCTGTTGATTCCATTGCTGGATATTCTCCAAAGTATACCGGTGCTGGGTTTTCTTCCCGGGCTGGTATTGATGCTGATTGCGCTGTTTCCCAGAACCAATACGGGTCTTGAGCTGGCCTGCATCATCATGATTTTCACCGGCCAAGTCTGGAACATGACCTTCAGTTTTTATTCTTCGCTGAAGTCCGTGCCGTCGGATTTCAAAGAGGTCGCCAGCATCATTGGGCTCAATTCCGGCGAGACCCTGTTGAAGGTGGAGTTGCCCTTTTCGGCAATGAATCTGGTGTGGAACAGCCTTATGTCGATGTCGGGAGGATGGTTTTTCCTCAGCGTCTGCGAAGCCTTCACGCTGGGCGATCAACAATACCGGCTTCCTGGAATTGGAGCTTACATGGCAACGGCGATCGTTCAGGGAAAGGTTTCCGCTATGGTCGCCGGTGTCGTCGCAATGAGCGTTCTCATCGTCGTTATGGATGTTCTCATTTGGCGGCCCGTCCTCGCATGGGCACACCAATTCCGGCTCGAGGATATCCCTGGCTTCACCTCAACCGAGCCTTTGATGCGGAACCTGGTGCGCGAGTCGACGCTTCTGCGTTCGCTCAAACTCGCCTACAAACGGCGAGTGCTCCACCGATCGTTACTGAAGAAGCAGGAGCTTCGGTCCCAGAGACCTGGCCAGATGATTGATCCTCGCCGTTTCATGAAATCAAGGATGAGGCGTCCATTCCTGATTTGGACGGCAAGGACAATTCTTACCGGATTGTTCGTCTTGGTCATGTACGGAGCCGTCCAGCTCGTCCACACGCTTCTCCAGGTTCCCCTTGTGACGTGGGTGGAGCTTCTCTTTGGAACGGGGCTCACGTTCATTCGAGTGCTCGCGTGTCTGGTCGTGGGGTCGATCTGGACCGTGCCCGTGGGGATCTGGATCGGGACATCGCAATCTCGAATGCGTCTGGCGCAGCCGATAGTGCAGGTCTTAGCCTCTTTTCCGGCGCCCATGCTTTATCCCCTTGCGCTCGCCGTCATCTTCATTTTCAGAATTCCGTTTGGCTTCGGCGCGATGTTCCTCATGCTGCTCGGTGTTCAGTGGTACATCCTGTTTAACGTGCTTGCAGGAGCGATGCGAATTCCGGTCGAACTTAAATACGCGTCACTCCTCATGAACGTCCCTAAATCGGAGCTTTGGAAGAAGCTGTACTTGCCGAGTGTCTTTCCAGCCCTCGTCACAGGCTGGGTGACGGCGGCGGGTGGCGCGTGGAATGCAAGTATTGTAGCGGAATACCTGGCATATAAAGGCCAGGTTCTGACTACGCGTGGTCTGGGTTCGCTCATCAGCGTCGCAGCAGCGAGGGCTAATTTTCCTCTTCTCGCCGCGAGCCTCACCATCATGGTTGCGGTGGTGATCCTGCTTAATCGAACAGTTTGGGCCAGGATCTATCAATTGTCCCAGACTCGATTTCGAATGGACCTGTAGTCCTTTTGCGGTTCTTCTCTTAAACTGGAATTCTGATGGCGCGTGAGAATCTGGATACGACACTTCTGACTCAGGACACGATCATCGATGTTCCGCTGATCGAGCTGAGATCTGTTTCGAAGAAATTTCAGCTCGAATCCGGCTCCGAGCTCAAAGTCCTTGAAGGAGTGAATCTCGCTTTGCGCGACGGCGACGTTGTTGCTCTCTTAGGACCATCCGGCTCTGGAAAGTCCACATGTCTCCGGATCATGTCGGGATTGATCGAACCGACGTCGGGTGAAGTGCTGAGCCGCGGGAAACCGCTCCGAGGAATCAACGAGAATGTCGCGCTTGTCTTTCAATCCTTCGCGCTGTTTCCTTGGGAAACTGTGTACGAGAATATCGCGCTGGCGTTGAAGCCTGTCGAACTCGGTCCTTCCGAGGTTAAGGAAAGGGTAAAGCGGGCGATCGACCTCGTTGGCCTCGAAGGTTTCGAGGAAGCCTACCCCCGAGAACTCTCCGGCGGAATGAAGCAACGCGTCGGAGTAGCGCGGGCTCTCGTGATGGAGCGGCCGGTCCTATTTCTGGATGAGCCGTTCAGCGCGCTCGATGTGCTCACGGCCGATACCTTGCGCACCGAAATCATCAAGATCTTTCAGAGTGGCCAGACGCCGGCACGTTCGCTCCTCATCGTTACGCATAACATCCGGGAAGCTGTCGTCATGGCAAAGCGGATTCTGGTGATGGGCGTTAATCCTGGACACGTTCGAGATGAAATCCTCAATGATCTCTCGTACCCCAGAGACGAAGACTCGGTTCCTTTCGGCCGGATGGTGTCTCGTGTTCATGCTCTTATCACGGAAACCATGATACCGGACGCGCCGAAACCGGAAACCGTTGTGCGTACTGCCGTCAAAGAGAGCGCGCTTCAAATACTGCCGGACGTGCAGATCTCAGAGGTGATTGGATTGCTGGAGTCCATTCAACATGAAGGAGGCATGACTGACATTTTCGATTTGTCCCAGGCCATTGGCAAAGATTTTGGTCAAACGTTATATCTGGTGAAGGCCGCGGAGCTTCTCAATCTTGTAGATACTCCCAAGCAGACGGTTATCCTGACCGAATTTGGGAAGCGTTTTGTTGAGGGGGACATGAATACCCGGAAGGGAATGCTGCACGATCTGTTTGGCGGGCTGCGCATCGTGCAGCAGGTGGGCGAACTCCTGAAGCAAAGCGAAACATTGCGGCTGCCTGTCGAGGTGATCGAGCAAAAAGTCGCCGAATGGCTTCCCAACGAAAACCCACAGAGCGTTCTCAACGTGCTCATCTCCTGGGGCCGCTTTTCTGAAGTTTTCGGTTACAACGACGATGCGAAGGAACTCTATCTCGACGTCGGACAGGAAGCCCTTTAACGTTGTCTCACCATGTATACTGACGGCAGGATATGAAAATATGTCTCCTGCTCTTGGCAGGACTCCTGGCGACCCCCCTGATTGCCGCTGAAGCGACCGAGGACTCCTCTTCGCAAGAACCCAGAGACAACCGGCAAATCGATCGTATTGAGAATTCCGAAAGATGGAATCTCTTTTTCCAGGCGACATCGATAGGTCAGTCGCATGGACCCTTCCGATCACCGTACAGCGGGCCATTCAGTCTTCAGAATCGAACCGAACGTGAAGCTTCACTGACGGCGACTTTTTTTCTCGGTTTTCGTGTCGCGCGGAATACGCAAATTTACATCGACCCGGAGATCGCCGGCGGCCGCGGTTTTAGCGGCGTTAACGGTATCGCCAATGCGCCGAATGGTGAACTCCCGCGTGTTGCGTCCGCAACTCCAAAACCTTATCTTGCGCGAGCGTATATCACTCAAGACTTTGGTTTTGGAGATGAAATCGAACGATTTTCCAGCGACGAAAACCAGCTTGCGGGTTCACGGCCGCTGAAAAGGTACAGCATTGCAATGGGCCGCTTCACAGTTACCGATTTCTTTGACAACAACCGGTACACGCACGATCCGCGCACTCAATTCATGGGCTGGGCTGTAATGTACAACGGCGCCTGGGACTATCCGGCTGATGTCCGGGGCTATACCTGGGGCTGGGTTCACGAACTCCACCTGAAGGATTGGTCCGTCCGTTATGGAAGCGTAGCCGAACCGAGAGTCGCTAATGGCCTGCGCTTTGACCGGCGCGTATTTCGCGATCGTGGCGATATGGTGGAATTCGAGGAACGGTATTCGCTTAGGCAACGTCGAGGAGCAATTCGGACGTTGGGTTTCATCCATCACACCAATTCTGGAAATTATGCAGAAGCAATTCGATTGGCGGACCAGTCCGGCACCGTCCCGGATGTGACAACGGTACGGCGGGTCGGAACGCGCAAGTACGGATTGGGAATCAGTGCCGAACAGGAATTGACGAAGGATCTCGGCGCGTTCCTGCGCTTAGGCTGGAACGACGGAAAAACGGAAAGCTTTGCCTTCACCGCGATTGACCGGCTCGTCAGTGGCGGAGTTTCTATGGCAGGCAATCCCTGGAAACGGCCGTTCGACGTTACTGCGACCGTCTTGACTGTCAGCGGAATCTCTGGAGTGCATTCCCTATATCTGACGCGAGGGGGTCATGACTTCCTCATCGGCGACGGTACTCTACGCTACGGTCCCGAAGAGGTTTGGGAAAGCTATTACAATGCGTGTCTATATCCGGGCGTCTTCCTGACTTTTGATCTTCAGCATGTCGCAAATCCAGCCTTCAACCGCGACCGCGGCCCGGTCTGGATTTCAAGCCTGCGATTACATCTGGAATTCGGAAAGGAATCTTTCTCCCACAGGGGGCGGCAGAAGACTTGATGTCCCGGGTGGCACATCCGTGGCTTGCCGATAAGAAAGGTAAGGTACTATAGTAAGCGATTATGCGGGTCGATGAGGACAGCATGATGAGGAGACGTTGGCGGCAACGTGTATTCGTGACGCTAGCGGTTGTGACTCTCTGCATTGTTCTTCCCTATTGGGCTCACGCAAGCGGTAACAAATCTCTAAACGCATTCCGTTTGGCTTTGCCGGCCAGTCCCTTTAGCTTCGCGGCGGTCGCAGATTTTAATTCAGATGCGAAACCGGACATCGCGATCGCAGATCGGACAGGTTCTGGGTCTCAAGGCTATACCTATAGGCTGCAAGTGGGCCTGTCCTTCGAACCGAGTCAGGTATTTCATTTTCGGTCGCCACATTCGGCGCTGACTCTCTCGGTCTTAGATTTCGACAATGACCAGGACCTCGATGTCATTCTGACCCGCACATTCAGCGATGATGTGGTTGGCGTGTGGATCAATAATGGCCGCGGCCAATTTCATCCAGGAAACACTAAGGAAGTTCTTCATGGCCGCGTGGCGCCTCGGCATCGGGCGACGCTTGAACCGACGCCGAATCCTGTAATCATACCTGCCCTTCCCGTCCGCAAATGCACGATCGCGGCAGCCGGACCGATCGCGTTGGAGTCATTGTCCATACCAGCGAGTCGCCATGTTGAGTCCTTAGAACTGCAACCGGGAAAAGAAGTTTTCCTGTCTTCGACCGGTCCCCGTGCTCCCCCTCGATTCCTTCTTCCCGATCTCTTCTAAATACCTTTAGTTCGACGTAATTGCCAAAAGCCGTTTGCTACGGCTTGTCATTGAAATCAGAGGAATCAAGAAATGCTTTTGGGAAAGAAGAAGCTTTTGAGTAGCACGTTCATTATTGGGACATATCTCCTTAGCTTGGCTATACCGGGCATCGCCCAGGATGCGCTGCCGAGCATTCCGTCACGACTGACATTAGCCGACGCAGAAAACCTCTTGCTCCAGCGTAATCTTGCCGTTATTGCCGCTCGTTATCAGGTCGAAGCCAGCCGGGCTGCACGTTTGATTGCGAGCTATAAGCCGAACCCTGTCCTGACCGTCGGGGCAGAACAGTTTCCGATTTATTCTCCGCTGCATGATATGCCGCGATTTTTTAAGACGAACTCCGATGCCGGGGCTCAGCCCACGTACACCCTCCGTTTCGACAAAATCGTTGAGCGCGGCGGCAAGCGAGAGTTCCGAACCGAGCAAGCGGATTTTCAAGTGAAGACTTCCGAAGCGCAGATGCTCGATGCCATCCGCACACAAGTGTTTCAATTGCGGCAAGCGTTCAACAATGCAATCCTGGCGCGCCAGAACGCCGTCCTCGCAGAAACCACCCAGCAGCAGTATGAACAGACAGAGAAGCTCACTCAGATCAAACTGGAAAATGGCGATCTTCCCGCCCTGGAGCTTTATCGTGTCCGCGCGGGAAAGCTTCAATTCCAACAGGCGGTGCTTCAGGCTCAAGCCGCCTATGACCAGGCCGCTCGGGATATTCTCAATCTGCTCGGTGCGCGCGCAGAGCAAGTGACTTCCGGGCCGATTGCTCAAAATACGAGTCTCGGATCCGATCCCCAGGCGGGAGGGTCCCCCGGTTCGCTGCGAAACGCAGTCCTGGAAGTGGTGGGGACCTTCGATACGCGTCCTCTTCTCCAAAGTGATTCGGAACTGCGCGACATCGCTCTAGCCGAACGTCCGGATGTGATCGCCGCGCGTAACGCTTTTCAGGGCGCAAATCGCGGCCTGCTCTTGGCCCAATCACTGCGAAGGCGAGATCTCGACATCAGCTATGAGTACCAGCGCGTGGGCAGCGACCATTCCGCCGGAATCGTATTCCAATTTCCCCTCTTCATGTACAACAACCAACAAGCGGCTATCGCTCAGGCCGATGCGCAACGGCGCGCGGCCGAAGCCCAACTCCGGCAGGTGGAATTCCAGGCATTGACCGATGTCGAGAAAGCCTATCGCGCTTACGAATCGGCGCGCAGAGTGATGGACCTTTATAATTCCGAAAACCTTGCGCAAGTTGAAAAGCTAAGGACGATATCCAACATCAGTTTCAAGGAAGGCGCGGCTAGTCTGTTCGAAGTCCTGGACGCGCAGCGCACATACAACCAATCCATGGTTGCTTACAATCAGGCGAAGTCGGATTACCAACTGAGCTTATGGCAACTGGAACAAGCGACGGCACGGCAGTTGCGGTTGGGCACCAACACTGCGCAACGTTGAGAAGTTTACGCGTACAGGAGAGCTATGGAACGTCCCACCGACGGCAACCCAAGTAGAAATCAAATAGCTGATCCACTCGAGACTGCGAGTCATCACACATCGGAGTCTCCGGCCGCGGACAAACATCTCGAACGGGCAGGACGAGCTTCGGGCCGCGGCATCTGGATTCCGTTAACGGTTGTTTCAGCGGCCGTTGTCGGATTCTTTCTGTGGCAGCGAATGGCGACTCCCGCAAAAACGGCAGACCGTCCTTCAGAGAAGCCCAGTCTGCCTGCCGATGTGATCCTTCTCAATGACCAGCAGCTCCAGCAAATCTCGACCGATGTGGTTAAAGAACGCCTGGTCAGCATCGATCGTAAGGCGACGGGCAAGATTGCGTTCAACGAAGAGCGCTTGACTCCGGTATTCACGCCGTTCTCCGGCCGTATCGTTGAACTGCTGGCGAACAAAGGCGACAACGTCACGACCGGGCAGCCGCTCGCGACAATCGAGTCCCCGGATTTCGTCAGCTCCCAAAATGATCTGGCTTCAGCACGTTCGGACTTAGCCAAGGCGAACATCGCATTGAATACCGCTCAGGTTGCCGAGCAGCGCGCCGAGCGCCTGCACGACCAAGAGGCATTGTCGACGAAAGACCTGCAGCAGGTGGAAGCCGATTTGGCTCGCGCGCAAGACGATGTACGCCGGTCGCAAGCGGCCGTCGCTGTCGCAGAAAACCGGCTAAGGCTTTTTGGCCGGGAACCGCAGGAACTCCAGCGCGTCGATCCTCGTGTTGGGATGCGCGCCCCGATCTCCGGAACAATCGTCGACCGGAAAATCGGGCCCGGCCAATACATCAAACCCGATATGCCCGATCCGTTGTTCCTGATATCGGATCTGACAACCTTGTGGGTACTTGTCGATGTATTCGAGAGCGATGTGGCGGCGGTTCGTTTGAATATGCCGGTCGAAGTTAGTGTCGCGGCTTATCCGGATCGCGTCTTTCCGGCCCGGATATCATTCATCAGCCCTACGGTCGATCCCACGACGCGAACTGTACGCGTCCGCTGCCTTGTTTCGAATCAAAACGGACTTCTGAAACCAGACATGTTTGCAACAGTCAAGATAGCTTCGGCAGCACAGCAAGGCATGCCAATCGTGCCCGTCAGCGCCGTGGTTGCGGAAGGAAACGATTCTTTCGTCTTCGTTGCGGAAGGTCAAAGCCGGTTCAGGCGCCGCAGCATCCGGGTGGGTCGTGAAGTCGAAAGCGGTTTGATCGTCGACTCAGGTATCCGTCAGGGTGAGG
>MNKP01000127.1 GCA_001920875.1 Acidobacteria bacterium 13_1_20CM_2_55_15 | reverse complement strand
TTTGACGGTTAACATCTGTGAGTTCATGCGCTTAAAAGGTAAAGACCACCTCTGTGAGGAGAGGAATGTCCATGTGTTAAGATCTTTGGCCCATGGCGGTGAATCCCGAGCTCTTGAAGATTCTCGTATGCCCGCTTTGCAAAGCCCAGGTCAACCTCACCGAAAATGGCGAGGGTCTGAAGTGCAGCCAGTGCCGCCGTGTGTATCCGATTCGCGACGACATCCCGGTGATGCTGATCAACGAAGCCAAGATTGAAGATTAGGCATGGGAGGACCGGCCGGTAGTAATGAGGCGGCGTAGCCGTGTACCGAAACGATCCGGACGGTGGGCCCGATGCTGACTAAAGACCTGTTTCAGCGCCTTTCTCCGAGAGCCCGTATCCTTTTCATTCGTCTTCGTTCCATGGGGGATTGCCTGCTGCTGACGGCCCCCATCCGGGCGTTGAAGGCGCAGTTTCCGGCATTCCGCATCACGATTCTCGTGGAACCGCGATTCGTGGATTGCTTTGACGCCAATCCGGATGTCGATGAAATCCTGAGTGCTCCGGACAAGTGGTCCTTTGCGGCGCGGCTGCTCACCAGGCGCTTCGACGCCATCGTAAACCTTCATGGCGGGCCGACGAGTCTGCTGTACAGTTGTCTGGCTTGGGGAAACCGGATCGGCGCAGAACATTACCAAGCGGCGCGACTTTACCAGGGTGTTGTCCCGCGCCCCGCGCCGGACGCCCACACAGTGGAGTCCACAATGGCGCTGATGCGATGGCTGGGGCTACAAAGCGACGAGCCGCCCAAGCTTCGCTACGAATTTCATCCAGAGGAAGCAGCCCACATGCGGCAAAAATTGAATGACCGCCCGTATGCTGTCATGCATCCTGGATCGGTTTTGGAAACGAAGCGATGGCAAGCGCGTCGGTACGGCGAATTGGCTGGATGCTTGGCGAGGCGGGGCTTGACGATGGTCCTTACGGCAGGTCCTGGAGAGGAATCATGGGTAAGCGAAGCCGCCAGAGAAATTGAGGGAGCAGTTATTGTGTTGGGTCTCCGTATTCCCGAGCTTGCCGAGTTGATTCGCGGAGCGCGTCTATATATCGGCAACGATTCGGGCCCACTGCACCTTGCGGCGGCGGTTGGCACGCCGGTAGTCGCAATCTGGGGTTCTTCGGATTCGCGGCGATGGCGGCCCTGGAATATCGATCACCGCGTTGTCCAGAATCCTTTTGAGTGTAACCCGTGTCCGGGCTATCGTTGCCTCGTTGCGGATTCACCGCTTTGTATCGAATCGGTAACGGTTGAGCAGGTGTATGCGGCTGTCGAGGAGTTACTGGCAAATCCAGCACAACTGTAGGGGCGGTCTTCACACCTTCATGGGCAACCCCTACAGTTAGGTCATCCTGAATTTCACCACGTCAGGAAGTCTGACTTTTCGTTATGAATCGAAGCAGAGTTGAGCAGATTCTGAATCGCTTTTCGGGAAAGACCATCCTGATTATCGGCGATCTCATGCTCGACGAATTTATCTGGGGTAAAGTATGCAGAATTTCTCCGGAGGCCCCAGTCCCTGTTGTTGAAGTATCAGAAGAGACATATCGGCTGGGCGGCTCAGGCAATGTGGCGGCCAACATACGTGCGCTCGACGGTACGCCAATCCCCATCGGCATCATCGGGCAGGACTCCGCCGGCGACCAGGTCGTCAATTTGATGCACCAATCAGGCATCGACATCTCCGGCCTGGTTCGAAACAACCGCCCAACTACAGTTAAGACAAGAATCATTGCCCATAGCCAGCAGGTCGTCCGCGCAGATCGGGAAAGCAAACAGCCGGTTTCGTCTGATGTGACGGCCGAAGTCGTGACGAGGTTTTTGCGGCACCTTCCCTCAGCATCCGCTGTGATCGTTTCCGACTACAACAAGGGTGTCGTCAGCGCGAAGGTTCTTTCCGGCATATTGCCGCAAGCGCGCAGTGCCGCGGTGCCGGTATTCGTCGATCCGAAGATCGAGCATGCCGACTATTACCGGCCGATAACGATAATCACTCCGAATCAGCGTGAAGCGGAATTGCTCACCGGGACGTCCATTTCCGACGAAGCATCGTTGGAGCAGGCAGGGCACAAGCTGTTGGAAAAATTTGGATGTGACTATGCACTGATCACGCGGGGTGAAGATGGAATGTCCCTTTTCAACGCCGTGAATTCCCACCACCTGCCGACATTCGCGCGCGAAGTTTTCGATGTGACCGGCGCCGGGGATACCGTGATCGCCACGCTTTGTTTGGCGTACGCGGCCGGAGCGAGCATCGAAGAGTGCGCAACACTGGCCAATCATGCTGCGGGCATCGTTGTCGGCAAGGTCGGAACCGCGACGCTCTGCCGGTCCGAACTTCTCTCGGATTTTGTTGCTCACAATGCGCATTCTGCAGGTTAGTTCGGCGGAGAATTGGGGCGGCGGCGAAACCCACCTCGCCGGACTAGTGGAATATCTTCGAAAACGTGGCCACGATGTCGCGGTCGCCGGGCGCTCGAATGGCGCTCTAAAGGCCCAGATCCAACTGCCGTTTCTCAATTCCGCGGACTTCATCACTGCAATCCGGTTAAGAACCAGGCTCAAAAGAGAACCAGTTGACGTCATTCATGCGCACGTGGCTCGCGACTATACGATTGTCGCCGCGGCGGCGTGGAACATCCCGGGAGTCAAGGTCGTATTCACGCGGCATTTACTGCGTCCCGTCCGCCCTCATTTTTTCTATCGTCGAGTGGATGTCTGGATCGCCCCCACGTCGCAAATTCTGGAAACTCTCGCACCACTCGCGCCCAAGGCCACGAAAGTCATTCCGAACTGGGTTGACCTCGACCGATTTCCGTTTCGTCCGCATCCCGTGCATCGGCCGTTTACCGTCGGGTTGCTTGGGCAAGTCGCACCACATAAGGGACACGACGATGCGATTGAGGCTTTGCGCCAGCTGGACGGCAATGTCCGGCTGTTTGTTGCTGGAAAGGGCGAGATATCGTATGAGAAGAAGCTCGAAAAAAGGGCGGCTGGACTGCGTGTAGAATTTGTTGGATTCGTGTCGCTCGCCGATTTCTTTCAGAAGACCGACGTGCTTATTGTGCCGTCCTGGGAAGAACCATTCGGAATCGTGTTGCTGGAGGCCATGGCGTCAGGTATTCCCGTAATCGCGACCAATCGCGGCGGCCCCGTCGACATTATTTCTTCGCCCTTAGAAGGTGTGCTCGTCCCACCTCGCGATCCATGCGCTCTGGCAAACGCGATTCAATCGTTTTCAGCAGATGAAGAGCGCAGGTCCACAATCATCCGTAATGCGCGGGAACGCGTGGAAAAGCATTTCGATATTCGAATCGTTGTCCCGCAAATCGAGGAGCTCTACAAACGAGGTACAGAAGATTAGCCACAAACAGGCACAAAATTCAGAAGTCTTTCTGTCTTCTGTGCTTTTTTGTGGCTAATTCTTACTTCTTGCGCGAGCCGCCACGGTCGCGCGCTGCGACCAGCCGATGACTTCGTTGGCGGTAGGCCACAAGATGTCGGCAGGAGCGGCGCGCATGATCAATTCTTCCAGTGAACCGATAGCGACCTGCGCATTCCGAAATTCTTCAGGAGCAAGCCGGTCTGCCGCCGCGTTCCTGGCAATTTGGAAGGCGGCACGAGCCTGGACGATCCAGCCTTGAAGGCCGATAGAACTTGGGGCTGCCAGTGAAGAATAGTCATAAGAGCCGACCTCGACCGAAACCATTTTACGGCGAACGTCGGTTTTGGGCGTCTGGCCGCGGTAGGCAACGGCCGAGCTTGGACGATCGACCAGGTAGTGCGGTTCCGCTGAGATCAGAATTCCGAACTGACCGAATCGGGTGGTGGCCGTGAACTGGCCCTTGTTTCCATTGATCTGCAGCTCACCCAGGTTGTCGAAGATTCCTTCCGGGGAAACCGCCCATACCACATACGTATTGAAAGCAGGCGCAAGACTTTTGGGAGCAGCGATGCGGTCGATCTCAATTTTTACCTGGCTCACGTTGCCGTCACGCTTTAGCTCGGAGCGGCCGGCCGGCGTTAGCAATATTTTGATGTCATTTGTGAGCGGGACCGCGACGATATCGAGATCGACAGTGCTGGCTGCCAGGAATAAAATAAAGGAAGCAATCATCATGGAGATGGATATTTGCTGATAGGTGAAAATGAAATTTTCAAGGTTTCCTTGTCCACCCGCAAAGCAACAGGATACTTTAAAGAATCGATTGTGACATACACCACAACCGAACTCCCCTTTCCGTTCGAATCGGTCACCCGCGCATCGTGCATACCCTTGGTGTAATAACCGTCCTTACCCCAGTCCTGTAGAAAGTCGTTCATTGTGTAACGCGCGTCGGCATCCCAATTTTGGTAGGCAACATCGTACTGTGCGTTTCTTATAGCTTCAATTAACAGCCGGACGCGCCCTTCTTCTCTGAAATTGGCGAATTTATACGCGAGCCCGCCAATGAAGATCAGAACCAAGCCGATGGTTACCGGCACTTTTAACGCTTGCTGCCACGGTCGCGATTTTTTAGGGGTCTCATGCTCGCCGTAGATCAAGCTGCCGATGAGCTTCTCAGCCATACGTCTCAATTGTAACGCGGGTTTGACTCCAGGACTATTACCAGCACGCCCGCCGATGCAACCGGTGCTTAGTCAGCTGGTACAGGAGCTACATAAACCATTTCTGCAAGCCTGTCGTGCTGAAGCGCGGTTTGCTTTGAATGATTTGCCGTTTTCGGACCAAGCGGGGCAGATTTTTGCCGACGTACCAGAGGGCGGGAATCGAAGACCATTCGCGAAGAAGGACATAGCCGATGACGGCGAGATCTCGCTTCGTGATTTGCCAGAAATCGCGGCGATAGAGATCTCCCGTCATATTGTTGATGCGGAGAAGGAAACGGTTTTTTACAGAGTGGTAGTTGATCTCTTTGGGTAGTTCGCCTCGCCGCTCAGGCGTTACCCGGCGTCGGTGCTGCGCCACGGCAGCAGGCACATAGATGGATGTCCAACCCAGCAACCGGCAGCGCCAGGCGAGATCCGCGTCTTCGCGATAGGCGAAGAAATCTTCATCGAAATACTGGCCGTTAATCGCGGCATCTTCCAATGTCGCGCGCCGGTATAGAGCCGCGGCGGCGCTTGGACCAAAAATGTCGTCCGGTTGATCGAACAGGCCTGAGTCCAGCTCTCCGGCGCCCCGATCGAGATGGCGTTGTTCCCGCCGCATGATGATGCCGGTCGAATCGATTGTCTTGCCATCCATTCGCAGCAGCTTTCCGCAGGCCGAAGCTGCATCGGGCCGCGCTTCAAGAGCGCGCATAAGTTCTTCGATGAATGTGGGACCGAGTATGGTATCCGGATTTAGGAATAGAACAAATTCGGATGGAAATCGCTGGGCTAGGTCGTTGTGCGCTTTACAGAAGCCCGTATTGAGGGGCGAACGCATCAGATAATCAATATCAAAGCGCTCGATGGTCTTCAGCGTGTCATCGACAGAGGCGTTGTCGAAGACGTGAATTCGAAAGTCGCGAAAGGTTTGTGCGCGAACGCTTTCAAGGCAGGCCGCAATATCACCGGCACTGTTGAATGTGACGATGTTCACTGCGACTCTTGAGGTCACGGTATCTTCAGCGCTTCATAGAATGCCGCCGCATACGCAATCGCGTGACGCGGCCGGCAGATCATTCGGCCAATCATTCCGGCAGCAATCGACGCCCGGACAAGAACAGCGTTCAGCCGGCCGAAGTGCTTTCGGGCGTAAAGGATTTGATTGCCGTAGTATGCCCGCAGGAATCTGGCCTCCCCGAGAGCTTTTGTACTGTAACCTCCCGCGTGGCCGAACACGGCGGCAGGCACAAAAAAGACTTGCCAGCCGCGCCATTTGAGCCGGCGGCAGAAATCCACGTCTTCGTACCATGCTGGATAAAATCGTTCGTCGAAACCGCTGGTTTCTTCGTATGCGTCCCGGCGAATCATGATGGCCGCGGCGGCCAATTGATCAACAAGAGTCGGTTCTGAAGGCGCCGGCAGAGGCAAATCCTGAAGTCCGAGATTCTCAAGAACGAGCGAGCGGACCGTTGGGAAAGGCCGAGGCAGGTATTTCACGCCAACGTAACCGCCGGCGGCGCCCGCGCCTGGATGCTTATCCATGAATTCTTCAAGAAGCTGAATGGTGCCGGGAAGGACCTGAATGTCAGGATTGACAAGCAGGACATAAGGGGTCGAGCTGCAGATGAAGGCTTTGTTTGCCGCAGCCGCAAAGCCACGATTGTCAGTGGAGGCGATCAATTGGGCATCGGGAGCAAAGTCGGGGACACAGTCGAGCGAACCATCTTTCGAACCATTATCGATCACAAGGATTTTGACACCTGTTGTTGTGGCGACTACCGACTCGATGCACACCTTCAGCAAGTCTCCTGAATTCCAATTGATGATTGCAACGGTGCTACGCATGTTTTGTCGCGAACACCAGCATGATATCCAACGGATTCACTCGGAACGTGAGGCGGGAAACACCGCCCGCCCGAGGCATCCAGGGCACGTATCGGGAAAGCCGGTTTATCACGAGATTCAAGCTTGCGTACTTACCGATGCTGAGGACCTCGCCTGTCTCGAAGCCGTACTCTGCCAGCAATCGCGCGATCGTTTTGGGATCGAAGAAAAAATAATGCTCTGGAATAAACTGCCGCCACCGCGCTCTGAAGACTTTAAAAGGCAGCGAGTCGATGTTGGGTGTCTCGATGACAAACAGACCGCCCGGCCGCATCCTCTCAGCTGCAGCTCGAATAAAACTTCGCGGCGAATTCACATGCTCGATGACATGAAAACTTGCGACGACATCGAAATCTGTCCAGGGCAAACGCTCAATGATGTCCAGATGTACTGGAGCGATCGCGCTCGACGCGGCCGCCAATTCGGGATTCGGCTCCACACCGTACGCGTCGAACCATTCTCGCGCGGCGCGTAGAAAATCTCCTCGCGCGCAGCCGGCTTCGAGCAATTTTCCTGAGGTCTTGACTTTCCGGATGAGATCCAGTCTCCACTTTGCGTTCAAACCCGCGAGCCGCCGTTCTTCTTCCATTTGAAGAGCTCGAAAATGACAGTTCGCATTTCGGACTCGGGCTGTTGTTGTTTCTGGCGATTCTTTTCCAAAGGTAAGGTCGGATCTCCTTTTGCCGACATATCGAAATCCACACCCGGTGCATTGCACCAACGGTCCGTCCAGGCCGTTGGACTCCAGAACAAACAGCGGCTTCTCGGCCCCGCACACATCACAAGAAACGTATGGCTTCGAGTTTTCCATTCAGCCTGTGGATCCGGCTGTCGGTGACGATGTTCCTTTCATTATGGCCGCCAATTGCGCCAATTCCACAAAATAATTGGCGCAATTGGCCCGGCTGACTAGAGGAAAACCAGCGCGGTCACAAATGCGTACGCAGCGGCCGCCAAACCGTCCCAGAAGCCACCACCTTCAATTTCGAACAATTCTTCATTTCTCAACGTTTCCATTTTTCTTTCTCCCGTGTGAATTGTCGGGCCGGGCGACAGGCGTAATAGAACGTTCCGTGCCATTGCGAAAGCATAGAAATCAAGGAGAATTTGCAGCGGTGCGATGGTGTTTGTCGCGATCAACACGACTTTTTTAGTCGTGTGAAACGGCGATTATTCAAAGTGGAGAGCCGTTGACCAGTTGCTGAAACAATTTTTCGTAAGCTTCCGTTATCGCATCCCAGGAGTAGCAGTTCTTCGCACGCTCCCAGGCCTTGAGGCCTAATCTTTCGGCCAGTGCCTCGTCCGCGAGGGTAAGTTGTATTTTCTGGGCTAGGTCGCGAGAGTCGCAGAAGAACAAGCCGCAATCGCCCACGACTTCGTGGTGTTCCGGAGTGTCTTTCGCAATCACACAGTTTTTCGCACCCATTGCTTCGATTAAAGCGGGGTGGGTGCCTCCGACTTCCGTCGCCTGGATATACGCGTAGGCATGCGATTGAAGTTCGCGGTAGCCGGCACCATAGATTGCACCGGTAAAACGGATTCGCGGATCGCGTGTGGACTTGAGCCGCTCGATGTAAGCGCGAGCGTATGGCGCGTCGCCCACGATGAGGAGTTTCTTGGGGGTCTCGACCCGCTCAAACGCGTCGACGACGAGGTGCGCATTGTTTTCCGGTTCTAGGCGGCTCACATACAGAAAGTAGTCCCGCGGTCGAACTCCGAGTTGATCCAGTGCGGCGGTTGTCTCTGACCGGTCACAACTCGATCCGTAGGCAATCATCACAGATCGCTTCTGGTAGGTTTTCCAATAGTAGTCCCGAATGACAGCGGCGTCAGTGATGACGACATTGGGAATCAATGTCGAGAGATATTCGGAAATGTGATAGTAGGTTCGACCCGCAAGTCCCCACTTCTTGCGCAGACGTTCGATTCCGTCGACATTCAAGGCGACGGGTGTCCCAAACAGGCGCGGTACGATCGTAAAAAGAGCGTTTGCAGCGTTGCACACGAGAATGCAGTCGAATCGGCGGGGGAGCGCATGACACACGGAGAGCAATGTGTGAACGACTGTATCGAGGTGCTTGGTTCCGATGGTCGGAAGGATGGCAATCTTCACGCCCTTGAATATCTTCTCGCGATAGCGGATGTTGTTGGAACGTCCATAGACGGATACGTCGTGTCCGCGTGCGGCCAGGCGGACGGATAATTCTTCGGCAAATGTCTCGAACCCGCCGTAATTGGCAGGGATACCGCGGGTTCCGAGAATAGCCAATTTCATTGCGCCCGGATTATAGACTATGCTCAGAACGCAATGGGCGACCTCCTCTCATACCTGACCCAGCAGCTTCCCGGGGCCATCGAGTTCCTCGAAAAAATGGTTGCTTTGGAATCGCCAAGTTTTGACAAGCCGCTTGTCGACGAATTTGTCCGGTTTGTCGGCGCGCAATTTGCCGCGATGGGGGGCCAAGTCGAGTTTGCGCACGCTGACAAATTTGGCGATCACATGATCGCGCGATTCACCGGCAGCTCTTCCGAACGCATTCTGTTGCTGGGACACACGGATACCGTTTGGCCCGCAGGAGAAATCACGAAACGGCCGTTCAAGATTACCGGCGGACGAGCGTTCGGGCCAGGCGTGTTCGACATGAAAGCCGGAATTCTTCTGATCGCGATGGCCATCGACGCACTTCAGAAGGTCGATCGAGGCCTTCCCAAATGCGTCACGGTCTTACTGGTGAGCGATGAAGAAGTCGGAAGCACCTCTTCGCGCACTGTGACGGAATCCGAGGCGAGGCCATGCCGCGCGGTTTTTGTGCTGGAACCGTCGCTGCCGGGTGGCGCATTGAAAACCGCGCGCAAAGGGATCGGAAGATTTGCGCTAAAAGCTATCGGAAGGGCAGCGCATGCAGGTATCGATCCCCAAAACGGAGTTAATGCCATCGAAGAAATCTCTCAGCAAATTCTAAAGCTTCAAAAAATGACGGATCCAGTGCGCGGTACGACCGTTACAGTAGGCGTGGTCCAGGGCGGCACGCGGCCAAATGTTGTGCCTGCCGAGGCAGCCGCAGAAATCGATATCAGGATTTCGTCGATGGAAGAAGCCGAGCGGATAACGAAAATGATCAAAGCGTTGTCGCCGCAACTGCCGGGTGCGCGGTTAGAGATTCGCGGGTCCATTAATCGGCCTCCAATGGAACGGACCGCAGAGACGATTCGCCTTTTCCAGTTGGCGCAAAAGGTTGCTCAAACCCTCGGCATCGCCTTGAAGGAGGGTTCGACGGGAGGCGCCTCCGACGGAAATTTCACGTCGGCCCTCGGCATTCCAACTCTCGACGGTCTCGGTGCTGTCGGAGGAGGCGCGCATGCGGTTGACGAATGGGTGGATATCCAATTGCTGCCGCATCGGGCCGCTCTCCTCGCCGGTCTCCTTTCAGAACGTCTTTGACAGACTCGCAGCCGGATATCTAGAATGAAGGTGATTGACGGTTGCGAAAGTAAGTAGAGGGCACCTTCAGCAGTGAAGGTGCATTTTTATTTCGCATGAAATCGGTCTTCTACGTTGAAGAAGACTTCGTTGCCAGTCTTCTGAAGCAGTACTTCGTTGGCAGCGGCAGCACAGTTTTTTTGAGACGTTCGGACAACGGCAATATCGGCGAACAGATCGCACTGGACTCCACCGATCTATTTTTCGCCCAATCCGAAGATCCCGAACGGCTTTCCAAGGTTCTCGAGACTGTCCGCCAAAAGGGCCGGCACGTCCCCACGCTCGTGCTGACTTCTCAGCCCGATCGGATTCCGGAAAAATACAAATCGTTCGCGCATTTTGTTTCAATGCCAGAGTTATTGGAATCCAATTTTCGATGGCACGTGCGTCTGGCTAAGACGATGCGGCGTGTCGAAGAAGTGAAAGCTCACTTTGACGGTGCCGAATCGGTTCTCATATTGCTTCAGGATGATCCGGATCCGGATGCGATCGCGAGCGGATTGGCATTGCGTCAGGTCCTAGGACGCAATAAACAGACTGCACCGTTGGGTTCCTTCGGGCGCGTCACTCGTCCCGAAAATATCACGATGGTGAGGTTACTCGAGATCGAAATTGAGAAAGTGACGAAGCATGCCCTGAAGAATTTTGATCGTATCGCCGTTGTGGACTTGCAGCCGCCGCACATGGCCAATCCACCCGAAGAAATCGATCTCGTCATCGATCATCATCCCGAACAATTCAACTACAAGAGTCATATCAAAGATATTCGGCCCAGCTACGGAGCCACTTCCACTGTTCTGCTGGAGTATTTACTTTGTGCGAACAGCGTTATCGGGACGCGGCTCGCGACAGCGATGCTGTACGGTATCAAAAGCGATACGTTCGCGCTGTCACGTGAAGTGAATGAATGGGATGTGGAAGCATTCTCGTATTTGTACCCGCTGGCGAACCAGAATTTAATGCGCCGCATCGAACGCCCGGAATTGCCGCCGGCCGCCTTGGATGCGCTAAGCCTGGCGTTGAAGAATCGCCGCGTCATCGACAAGGTCGCATTCATCCATCTCGGACGCATCGAGCGTGACGATCTGATTCCGCAAATGGCGGATTTCAGCCTCTCTTTCGAAGGCATAGAATGGGCGTTCGTCAGCGGAGTTTTCGAATCGAACTACATCATCTCTGTCCGCAATGTCGGATACGTGCGGGCGGCAGGTCGGGTGCTGAAGGAGGCCTTCGGCGAAATGGGTTCGGCCGGAGGCCACGCCTCGATGGCAAAGGCGATCATTCCCATCACTGAATTCCATCATCGATGGGAAATCGAGCCCCGAAACGTCCGGCAGATCGACCGCAAAGTCCAACAGCGTTTCCTGAAAGCGCTACACAGCGCAAAGTAAAATTCGGGGCCAGACGGGTGAATTCCCTATTTTTGAACTGCAAAATAGGGAATTCACCCGTCTGACCCCGAATTTCTCATGCGAGCCGTTATACAACGTGTCACCAGCGCCCGGGTCCTCATCAACGAAATGGAATATTCGCGAATCGGCCGTGGTCTTTTGGTCCTTGTCGGTGTCGAAAAAGAGGACACGGATGAAGATGCTGTAGCGCTGGCACGCCGAATCGCGGAACTACGGATCTTTGAAGATGACGCCGGGAAGATGAATCGATCCATTTCGGAAATCGGCGGGGAAATACTCGCAGTTTCTCAATTCACTCTGCTCGGCGATTGCCGTAGAGGACGGCGTCCTTCGTTTGATCCGGCGGCTCCTCCCGACATTGCGCGGACGCTATATGAACGATTCGTTAACGAAATAGACGCCCTTGGAATTGCCATCGCAACTGGCGTGTTTCAGGCGACGATGAATATCGAGCTAATGAATCAAGGCCCGGTGACTTTCATTCTGGACAGCCGGAAACGATTTTGAGGGGTCTCTGGAGGCAGCAAAAGAACAGGCGCGCGGCCGAGGGTGGCAATGTAATCCATGAACAGATTCACTGTAGCGGGGTTGGCCAGCAGGTAATTCGACACGCTCCATCGGCAGAGCCGGGCGAAGGGCTGTAATGGACTGACGAGCCATCCTCGAACCGACTCATCATGACCCAAAGGCGCCGGCGTGGCATAAGCCCAGGACGACAGATTCAATGTTTCCAATGCTGCGGAGGCGTCGCGCGCAGTAGCAATCAAAACAGGATCATCCTTGACGGTCGGCGAATACCAGAACGGCTTTGAGGGCGCAGCAGCTTGGGGTAGATCTGAACGGGGGACAGCAAGCGCGGTGACGGCGCGTCCTTCGATGAGTCTTCTAAGCTCTTCGAACCGCGACCATCCCGTCTCCGCAGTCCTGTTCGCTTCCGCTATACTGGCCATGGTCTGATCCCATCGAGACCCGAATGCAAGCGCAGATGTCACGGCCTCGCTGAATGGAATCGACCCCGACGAGACCAGTGCCGATAACAGTGCAGTGCCAATGATGTGAAAGCGCAGCGGGACGTCCGTTGCACGGTGACCCACCCATTCCAACAACGCGGATTGGAACACCAGGTTTTCCACAAGTCTGGCCGGAATCCGAAAATAATCGTAGGGCTTGCTGAATTGCTTCTTTGTCTCTAGAACTGCGGCGGGCGAGAGATTGCCTTCCTTCAGCCATGTATCGCGAACGGCTGCAATCGTTGTATCGAAGTAATGATCACGATTGTGCAGGGTGTGGAACGTGAAAATGTCCCAACCTGTGATATTAGCTGCACAAATCATTCGCTGCCGGATGGCCCCAAGGGCATCGATTTCATTCAACCACCCCATAGCAACACTCTCGGCAGGCATAAAGTTGTAAAGAGGAGGAACCATAATGGTTGCGGGGCGCGCGGAACCGCTTCCATTGTCGAATCGATGTAGTCTGCGAAGCGCTGACGCCTTCCAGCGAAACCCTTTACGGGAGGGTGTTGGGACGGGATACGTCCGTCTCTTCCACGCCTGATCTGGTTTGCAGCCAGGTATTAACATAAGCAGCCTGCCGGGATGCAGCAATTTACCATCCAATATTAAAAAAATCCAAGAATTCCGCCTATTTGAATAGAAACCAGCCGTAAACGTCACATTTGGCGACGGATTTTTGACGATTTCCTCTCAAAGCCGGTGTGCTCGACCAAAAAAGTTGATACGCTGTTGCAGCAGCGTTCTGAGGACGATACATGAAGCCGCTGGATGATCTTTTTGTCGTCGACCTTTCCCGAATTCTGTCGGGACCTGTCTGCAGCATGCTGCTGGCAGATATGGGCGCCGAGGTGGTTAAAGTTGAGCCGCCGCCTTCGGGTGACGATAGTCGTCAGTGGGGACCGCCATTTATTGGCGGAATCAGCACGTACTTCCTATCCGTCAATAGAAACAAGAAAAGCTTGAGCCTCAATCTCAAGACGGCTGAAGGCCGACGTGTGTTGTGGAAACTGATCGAGCGAGCCGATGTCTTTATTGAAAACTTTCGTCCCGGCGTCCTGGAGAAATTGGGGTTTGGCTATGAGGCGGTGGCCAAAGTCCAGCGTCGGCTCATCTATTGTTCGATCTCCGGCTTCGGCCATACGGGTCCATACCGGGACCGCCCCGGCTACGATGTTATTGCCCAAGGAGAGTCCGGTATCATGGACCTCACCGGATATCCGGATGGGCCCCCCGCAAAATTAGGAGCGTCACTCGCCGACGTCGTTGCCGGCCTTTATGCACTTAACGGCATTCTTCTGGCGCTGCTGGCGCGTTACAAAACCGGCACTGGGCAGCACGTGGACATCAGTCTGCTGGATGGAATGGTTTCCACTCTGACTTATCAGGCGCTGATCTACCTTTCGACCGGCCGATCGCCCAGGCGGTTGGGAACTCGCCATCCGTCCATCGTGCCGTATGAATGCTTTCAGGCTAAGGACGGCTTCGTCAACATTGCGGTCACCAACGAAAAGCAGTGGGAGAACTTCTGCCGCGCGTTGGGTTTCGCTGAACTAGCCATCGATCCCCGGTTCCAAACTATGGAGGCACGCCTCACGCACTACGGCGAACTGAGACCCGTAATTGATCGGGTGATTTCGAAAATGACTCGCGCCGAAGCCATCGCGCGCATGTCGGAAGTTGGCATTCCTGCCGGCCCGATAAACACTATAGGTGAAATCCTGGAGGATCCGCAGATAAAAGCTCGCGAAATGATCGTCGAACTGACGCACCCTGAATATGGACCCTTCAGGACGCTCGGGATTCCCATCAAGTTGTCGAAAACGCCCGGCGAGGTGGCCAAAGCGTCGCCTCGGTTTGGAGAGCATAATCGTGAGGTGTTATCCAGACTTGGGTACGGAGAGGACGAAATCCGCAAGCTGGCCGAAGCCGGCGTCATCAGTTCGTAAGAGCCTCCGCCTTGATTTCACAGTCGCCAATCTCATATTCTTCAGTGTTCTCCTATGGAAACGAAAATCAGCAGTGTGCCGGTCCCGCCGATAGACGATTTGATCGAAATCAGGAAGCCGACTTCCCTGCTCATTGCGCAATTCTTTTTGTTTCCGCTGATCATCATCGCGATCTGCATCGGAATCTTTCTTCTTTTCGGGTACCTGACCTACGAACAAAAGACCGCGCAGGAGTACTTGAACGACGTTCGGACAGGTTCAGAACTGTGCTGCCGTTGGCAGTCTGCTTACGAGCTTTCCAACATCATCTCGTCGCAAAAGGAAAAACTTCGTCGTACGAATTTTGCAGATGGCCTGGTGAAGGTTTATCAAAGCTCGCGATCCGAGGATCCGCGAATTCGACGCTACCTTGCTCTTACGATGGGGCATCTGGGCGATCCGCGCGCCATTCCGGCACTCGTCGAAGGTCTAAGCGACAGCGACATCGACAATCAGATTTACAACATGTGGGCGTTGGGATCGATCGGCGACTCCGCTCCGGTTCCAGATATCGCTAAGAAGCTCGAGGCCCCGGACCCGGCTGTAAGGCGGACTGCGGCTTACGTGTTGGGCGCGCTGAAGGACCCCCGAGCGATTCGTGATTTGACGATCGCCTTAAACGACCCAAGTCCGGACGTTCAATGGAATGCCGCGATTGCTCTCGCTCAATTGAACGACGCATCGGGAAGCGAACTGCTGACGACGCTGCTCGACCGCGGTTACGTGGACAAACTGGAGGGCATGACGTCGGAACAGAAGAGCCAGCTTGTAATAAACGCAATCAAATGTTTGGGCATACTGAAATTTCAAGGCGCTAAGGATAAAATACTCGCGCTCAGCCAGAATGATCCTGATCTGGCCGTGCGCGATGCTTCACTGGAAGCATTGAAGAAGTTTTAATTATTTAGCTCATAAGCTTTGGGAGATTCCAATGAGTAAAGAAGAGTCAGTCGAAACCGCTCCCGCAAAGCCGGCCACGCCGCCGCCCAAGCCGGCTGCAGCAAAAGCGGCAGCTGCTCCCGCTTCATCGAAGACTGCCGTCCCACGCCGTTCCTTGCTGTCGTGGGTGACTTTAGCCTGGGTCGCTTTCACGGCCTCAATGCTCGCCTCCTTAACAGCCACAGCAAGATTTATGTTTCCCAATGTTCTTTTCGAGCCACCGCCAACGTTTAAAGCGGGGTTTCCCAACGAAATTCAAATTGGGCAGGTCGACGAACGATTCAAGCAGCGCTTCGCCGTTTGGCTGGTGCGGAGCGCTTTTGACGAGTGGGGAATGGGAAGCGGCATTTATGCGCTGTCTACGGTGTGCACGCACTTGGGCTGCACGCCAAATTGGCTGGAAGCAGAACAAAAGTTCAAGTGTCCCTGCCACGGCAGCGGTTATTACAAAACGGGCGTTAACTTCGAAGGCCCTACGCCGCGGCCGCTGGAACGGTATGCAATCGCACTGGCCGATGATGGGCAGATTCTCGTGGACAAAAGCAGGAAGTTCCAGGCGGAAAAGGGTGAATGGACCAATCCGGCTGCGTTTTTAAAACTGTAAGAGTTTCTCAAACCTATGGCTAATTTCACAGATCGGCTCAAAGAGATTTTCAAAGCTCTATCGCCCGCGAAAGTTGGCGAATACATCCAGGAAAGTCAGATCTATCGGTCCGTCTTCCGTGTGGGTGTGCCGGATTCGGACCGCAAACGCATGTTGGTGATGCTGGGAAGCGTGTTTCTTCACCTGCATCCTGTGAAAGTGCGCAAGTCCGGCATTCGCATGCGCTACACCTGGTGCATGGGCGGTATTACCTTTTTCCTCTTTCTCTCACTGACGTTCACGGGACTCTTGCTGATGTTCTACTACCGTCCGACGTTGGAATACGCCTACGTCGATATCCGCGATCTTCGCGAACAGGTTCCGCTCGGCATCATGCGTGAAATCCACCGGTGGGGCGCGCACGCCATGGTCATCGCGGTCTGGCTGCACATGTATCGCGTGTTCATGACCGGTTCCTACAAACCGCCTCGCGAGTTCAACTGGAATGTCGGCGTGATCCTTCTCGTTCTAACTCTGCTGTTGAGCTTTACGGGCTATCTGTTGCCCTGGGATCAACTTGCCATCTGGGCGATTACGGTGGGCAGCAATATGGCTCGGGCCACGCCGTTCGCTGGACACGAAGGACCGGGTTCCGCTCTTATGAAATTGGGGGACATCGCCTTCGTCAACAATCAGAGTGACGCGCGATTTGCTTTGCTGGGCGGCCGTTTCGTCGGCGAAGCGGCGCTGCTTCGTTTCTACGTTCTTCATTGCGTTGGATTGCCATTGGTGGCAGGGTTCTTGATGGCCATCCACTTCTGGCGCATCCGGCGTGATGGCGGTATTTCCGGACCACTATAGAGAGAACGAAAATGTTCATTAAAGAGATCATCAATGCGATTACCGCGCCATATTTTCTGATCACGGCGGCGGCCATTCTGCTTCTGGTTTCGCTGAAATACCCAGACAGGTTCTACACGAGCAAATCAGGAGGTATCGTGTTCGCGTGCATGTTCGCTTTCCTCGGGATCAGCATGCTGGACCCGAACTTCCGGTTGATTGTGACAAAGCCCGACAACGTACCGATTGTCGGCATGCTTTTCCTTGTGCCATTTTTCACCTGGTTCGCATTGCGTGAAGCGGTAAGAAACGATCAACGGATCGCGGAGGGCAAGCCGCTCGTCGAACAGGAAGAAACCGCTGACAAAGTGCTGACGTGGCCGGACCTTGTGTACACCGAATTGATTTGCATGGTGGTTCTAACGGTTGTCTTGATCGGTTGGTCGATGGCATTGCAGGCCCCTCTTGAAGAGCCGGCAAATCCATCCAGCTCACCGAATCCGTCCAAGGCGCCCTGGTACTTCCTTGGATTGCAGGAAATGCTCGTATACTTCGATCCCTGGTTGGCAGGTGTCGTTTTCCCTGGACTCATCATCGTCGGGTTGATGGCCATTCCGTACATCGACACGAATCCGAAAGGAAATGGGTACTTCACTCTCAGAGAGCGCCGCTGGGAAATTACGACATTCTTGTTCGGTTTCCTGATTCTTTGGATTCTGCTTGTGATTCTTGGAACCTTTCTTCGTGGTCCCAATTGGAATTTCTTCGGCCCTTACGAGTTCTGGGATATTCACAAGCTCGAAGCACTCGTAAATGTAAACCTGTCCGAATACATCTGGGTTAAAGGCCTCCCATGGCTTGGGTACAACGGAGGATTGCCCCAAAATGCTTTCTTACGTGAGATTTTTGGGTTCATCGTTGTTCTGGGCTATTTTCTATTGATTCCACCGTTCCTGGCCAAAAAGTGGTTCAAAGGTTTTTATCCGACGCTCGGACCGGTTCGGTTCCACGTGATGACGTTCCTTCTGTTGGCAATGGCAGCACTGCCCATCAAGATGGTGCTGCGATGGCTTTTTAACTTGAAGTACATCATCGGAATTCCCGAGTACTTCTTCAACATCTGACGGCACGCAACGGAGCAAATTGTGAGCAGCGAAACTCCCAACGAGGGCGGGCACAAGAAACCGCCCATACCTACACCAGCAAAGAGGATTCCCGCGCTAAACATCGAGAAGCGTGGCGACCGTCTTTACGAAGTCATTTATCTGCATAAGTGGTTCGCGATTTCGAGCATTTTGCTTTTTCTGTTCACCGTGGCAATGGTGCTGGTGGACTATTCGCGCGAATGGAAGAGGTATCAGCGCGAGTTCGTCCGTTTGCAGATCCAGCGGACGGAAAGGGATAGACAGCAGGTCTTATCTTCTTTGGATCGCGCTAAATTTCAACAGCTGCAGCAGCAGCTCCAGCAGGCTCGTGCCCAGCAGCAACAAAACGAAGCGCAGATCGACAAAATCCAGAAACAATTGGGCGATCTGAACGCGAAGTACTATGCGGCCGATGAAAATTACCGTTTCGCGAAGGCTGTCTACGACAGCGATAAGTACGAATACGAAGAAGCAGCCGCTTACAAACGTTCGAACGCGCAGAGACTTTTCGAAAAGTTGAAGGAAACCGGGAAGCGGATGAACGATTACAAAGCGCAGGGGGAAAAACTGACGCTGGACATCCGCCAAGCGAACGCCGAGCTGGACAAGTATGTTGGCAAGCGGAATGAGATCCAAAAAGATCTGGACACGATGTCGACCGATTACACCCGGCTAACGACCCGATTGTACACTCTGAACCCCGGGATTATCGTGACGTCATTCCGGAATGCGCCGGTTTTCGATTTCATGAATCCGTCCGAGCGCATCAATCAGATCATCGTTAATAACCTCTACAACGATCAGCCATTCAAGGCGATTCCGCGTGTAGATCGTTGCACCACATGTCATTTAGGTATCGATCAGAAGACCTATCAGGACGCGGCCCAGCCGTTTAAGACACACCCGAATCTGGAGCTCTACCTGGCGTCCTCATCACCGCATCCCATGGAATCTTTCGGTTGCACGACCTGTCATGCCGGCCTGGATCGCGCAACAAGCTTCCAGAACGCCGGACACATGCCGCGCAGCGAGGAACAGCGCAAGGAATGGCAGAAGAAGTACTCGTGGCACGAACAGGAATTCCTCGAAACGCCAATGCTGACGATGAACAACATCGAGGCCGGTTGCTATAAGTGCCATAATGCCAGTCCCGAAGTTCCTCAAGCGGCTGCTCTGAATGGCGGGCGCGATCTCATTCGCATCTACGGGTGTTTCGGCTGCCACAAACTTCCGGGTTACGAAAACATCCGCAAGGTTGGTCCCGATCTTTCGACCGTTTCCGGAAAACTTACGAAACAGTGGGTACGGAAATGGTTAGAGAACCCGAAAGAATTCAAATCGCAAGCACGCATGCCCCAATTCTGGTGGAACTCGAATAACAGCGGCAGGCCGGATTGGGACAAGAGGAATGCCGCCGAGATCAACGCCATTACCGAGTATCTCTGGTCGAAGTCGAAACCGAAGGAGTTGCCCCCGGGCCGGACTAATGGCAATGCGGCAGCCGGCAAGCAGATTGTCGAAACCGTCGGATGTTTCGGCTGCCACGCGATTGGTCCAATCCAAGAGGCGGCGAACCAGACTCAGATCCGCCGCAGGCACGGATTTAACCTCGAGAATCAGGGAAGCAAAGTCAGTCAGAGCTGGATCTACAACTGGGTGAAGGATCCCACGCAAGTTTGGCCGGAC
>MNKP01000035.1:2980-8522 GCA_001920875.1 Acidobacteria bacterium 13_1_20CM_2_55_15 | reverse complement strand
CAGCGAGTGTGTGCGAATCGCCGGATTTCCCTCACCGAAGGGCACGCGCCATGCGATCTCCCCCTTATTGAGATCGATCGCAACCAACTCGGCGTATGGCGGCTTGGTGATGGGAATCGGGCCGAGCGGGCTTGTGGGCGTATCAACTATCCCGGTGCAGTAGTTATGGTATTCACCATCGATGCGAGGATCGCTCCCATCGTTCTTGCACACTTGATTGATGTAGACATAGTTGGACGTTTTCACGTACAAGACGCCCGTTTCCGGGTCGAAGGCAGCGCCGCCCCAATTCGCCCCGCCTGTGTTGGAGGGCCGCATGAGCGTGCCTCGTAAGCTCGGCGGTGTAAATATCGGGCCGATCCGAAACTTTTTCATGTGTTCGAGTGCAAGAGCCTTGATTTCTGGCGTCAGATCGTTCGCATCCTCCAGGGTGACTCCCTGTGGAGTGAAGGCAGGAGGCTTGGCCGGGAATGGCTGGGTCGGCCAGGGCTTCTCACCGGGCACGTCCGTTGACGTATCTACCGGCCGCTCTTGGATTGGCCACACGGGCTGACCCGTCACGCGATCGAAGACATAGGTGAACCCTTGTTTCGACACTTGCGCCACCGCGTCGATCCTTCGGCCGTCAACAGTGATCGTCACGAGATTCGGAGGGGCCGGAAAATCGTAATCCCACAGCCCATGGTGCACCGCCTGGAAATGCCATTTCCGATTGCCTGTCGCCGCGTCCAGGCACAACAACGTTTCCGCAAACAGATTGGCGCCCGGCCGTCGTCCTCCATAGTAGTCACTGCTTGGCGTGCTCGTCGGCACATACAGTAATCCGCGCGTTTCGTCGAGAGTCATGGGTCCCCAGACATTCACATGTCCCGTCACCGCCCACGAATCGTTTTCCCAGGTCTCGTTCCCAAATTCACCAGGCTGCGGGATCGTGTAAAAAACCCAGACGCGTTTTCCGGTTCGCACGTCGAAGGCCTGAATCGTACCGGGAGGATCGCCTTTGTACTGCAAGCGATCCGGGATGCTGCTCCCGACAATCACCAGGTTCTTGTAAATCACCGGAGGCGAGCTCTGCCGCATCTCGGTCTTGTTGTCGTGGTTTCTCAGTCCTTCCCTCAGCATTGCGTAGCCGCCCTGCCCAAAACGAGTTACCAACTCACCCGTTCTGGTGTCGACCGAGAAGAGACGGTCGTGGCTGTTCATGAAGACGCGCGACTCGTTGCCCTCATGCCAGAACGCGACCCCGCGATGTTGGTAATAGAGGTTAAGCCCCGGGCCGTCCAGGTAGGCCTTCGGGTCGAAGGTCCAGAGTTCATTGCCTGTTTCCGCATTTAGAGCCACGACGCGGTTGAACGGCGTGCTCAAATATAGGACGTTGTCGACCATGAGCGGTGTCGCCTGAAAATTCCCGGGCTGGGTCTGATCCGGTAGCGGCACTTCCTTGGGCCGCCATTGCCACGCAAGGTCCAGCCGGCCGACATTCGACGGACTGATATCCGCCGCCGCTGAATACTTTGTCTGAGACGGCGCGGATCCGGTATGGTTCCACTCAACCATGATCTGTGGCTGGCCCTGTGCACCCCACAGCACCACTGAGCTCAACATGGCCATAGCGCAGAGCGTTCTCATGCAACCCCCCATTTCGACGCGTCCTTCGCACAGCAGTCGTTATTAACCATTCTGGCTGTCTGAACGCCGGATTCTAACACGCGCGACTCACAACGCCGCGCATCGATTCAAGGGTAGCCGTCTACGCCGGCTGTCGGATATGCTATGCGCATCTTCATTTGAGGTGAGGCCATGAAAAGCGCACGGCGTATACCAGCATTAGCGTTGTTGGCGGCAATCGTATATGTGTTCCAAACGGGTGCTCAAGAGACGCAACGGACAGCGCGCCCGTCTGATCCGGACGAGCAGCAAACCGGCGGAACGATGCGGCCGGTGATTCGAGGCGCGCACGCCGCTGTGTCTTCGATGAAACCGGAAGCCACGCGCGCCGCTGAAAACATCCTGCGTGCCGGGGGGAACGCCTTTGACGCGGCAGTTGCAGGTCAAGCAGTCCTGGCGCTCGTCGATCCGGCCAGTAACGGTATCGGCAGCGACGCCGAGATCCTCATTTACGATGCAAAAACCAAGCAACCGTATTCCATCAACGCCGAAGCACCAGCACCGAAACTTGCAACCATCGAGTGGTACAACAAGAACAACGGCGGCAAGATTCCCACCAACGACGGTCTTCTTTCGGGATCGATCCCCGGCACCGTCGACGCCTGGTACATTCTGCTCGACCGCTGGGGCACGATGAGCTTTGAGAAGGTCCTCGAGCAAGCCATCGATATCGCTGAGAACGGGTTCCCGCTTCCTGCCAATCTCGCGCGTAGCCTCGCGTCCAGCAAACTCGCGAAGTATCCGACCAGCAAGAAGGTTTATCAATCCAAACGCTACACGGAAGGCGAACTCTTCAAGAATCCCGATCTCGCTCGAACGTTGCGCAAACTGGTCGAAACGGAAAGGCAAAATACGAGCAAAGGACGTCATGCGGCGTTGAAAGCGGCCAGGGACCGTTTCTACAAGGGCGACATTGCACAAACGATGGCCAAATTTTCTGAAGAAAACGGCGGATTGTTCAGATACGAAGATTTCGCGAACTACACGGCCAAAGTGGAAACGCCGGTCTCGACGGACTACCGCGGGTATCGTGTCTATAAAAACATGTCGAACACCCAGGGTCCTGCCGAGTTGATTCTGTTAAACATGCTCGAAGGCTACGATCTCAGGGCGATGGGACACAACAGCGCCGAATACATTCATACCACCGCCGAAGCGCTCAAGCTTGCATTTGCCGATCGCGAGAAGTTCCTCGGCGACATGGACTTCATCAAGATCCCCTTCGAGGGACTGCTCTCGAAGCAATATGCGGCGGAGCGGAGAAAACTAATCGATCCGAATAACGCATCACTAGAGCTGCGTCCGGGGAATCCGGAGAAATTCATGAAGGGATCGCAAGCGGCGTTGTTCCAGGACCCGACTATCAACCTCGACGGCAACGCCAGCCACGACGGCGATACAAGCTATCTTGCCGTTATCGACAGCAATCGGAACATGATCGGCTTCATGCCCAGCCTTCACAGCGGCTGGGGAACGGGCGTTGTGATGGCCGACTTGGGCTTTATCTTCAATTGCCGAGGCGATTACTATTCGTTAGTTCCTGGAGAGGCCAACGCCCTCGCCCCAGGCAAACGTCCACGCAGCACATTGGCAACCACGCTCATCATGAAGGATGGCCAGCCCTACGGATTGATGGGAAGTCCCGGCGCTGACGATCAACTGATGCGCACAGTTCAAACCCTTCTGAACATGGTCGATTTCGGTATGAACGTCCAGCAGGCAATCGAAGCCCCACGCTGGTCGACGCGCAGTTTCCCGGCGTCGCCATTCCCGCACACGATGTACCCGGGTGACCTCGGGGTCGAGTCGCGTATCGGCGAGAAAGTGCAGCAGGCGCTGATCGCCAAAGGGCACAAGCTGCGAGTGAATGGTCCGTGGTCGATGAGCGAAATGGCGGTGATCGTCATCGATCCGAAAACCGGTGTGCTGCATGCCGGCGCCGATCCACGAAACGATGCGTATGCCTGGGCCTGGTGAGCAATCCGGCGGTATCGCTTGATGAGCTCGGTATGCCGCCTTCAGTGGTTCTGGTAAGGCGCGGCGGCGTACACGATCTTGCCGCCGACCATTGTCAGCAGAGACTCGATGGAGCCAATCTGTTCGATGGGCACGGTCATATAGTCCTTGGATAGTACGGCCAGGTCGGCAAACTTCCCCACTTCGAGAGATCCACGTTTGTTTTCGTCAAAGGAAAACCACGCGCTGCCGATCGTATAGAAGCGCAGGGCATCGGCCCGATTTGGAGTTTCTTCGGGACCGCGAATAGCGGCGCCGCCGACGGTTTTGCCATCCAGGAACCACTGCAGCGCGGTAAAAGGATTGTAGGAAGCCACGCGATGGGCATCCGTTCCCGCGCCGACAGGGACACCGATTCGTTTTGCCGTATTCACCGGTGGCGCGCGACGTGCCGCCTCGGCGCCGTTCTGTTGAACGAACTGTTCGCCTCCGAAATACATCGCGTCCTGCACGGTCCAGCCCATGCCGAGCGCCTTCATGCGTTGGAGACTTTTCTCGGATGCATCGTTGAGGTGCGCGATCGACCATCGCAACGAGGCAATGGGAACCTCCCTGTTGAGTTTCTCGAACAGGGAAAGCAATTCGTCGACGGACGCATCGCGGGTCCAGTGCATGGTTAAAGCCATCCCCTGCTGTGCCGCCCATTTGATGATTTCGTAGTAGCGATCCTTCTGAGCTTCGGACGGCTTTTCATTGTTATTCATGTCCCACGTGATGCGCTCTCCGATGCCGTTGAACTTCAGCATGTCGTCGCCGAAGCCCATCGGCAGCAGGCGAGTCCACTGTTGGTACTCTTCAAATTCCTTGCCGGGCGTCTGTCCATTCAAAGCGAAATCGACGCGAACGGTCATCTGGCCGCCCCGCCATAGCTCGAACAGGGCTGGATAGTCGGTGGGAAACAGATTATTTCCGCCGGGATCAACGAAACCGGTCATTCCGAGCCGGTTCAGTTCGCGGAAGAAGAGTTTTGTTCCCTCGACTTCATCTTCCGCTGACGGCTTGGGCAGCCTGTCGAACAGAGCGATGATTGCATTTTGACCGCCGGTGATAGCGCCAGTCGGTTTTCCGGCGGCGCTCATTTCGAAACGCGCGCCCTGCGGAAGATCCGCTTCGCTCGAAATGTTGAGGGCCTTGAAGCCGGCCGGCGTCATCAGTGCCCATCCGTATCCAAGCTGAACATATACGGGATTGTTCGGTGCGGCTGCGATCAACTCCGCCTGCGTGGGCACTCGTTTTTCCTTGAACTGCTGTACATTCCAGCCGCCGGCGACAATCAGCCATGCTCCGGGCTTAATCGTTCGAGCGGCCTGCCGGATTTTGCCCAACGCATCATCGAGCGAAGGCGCCCCAATCCAATTCACTTCCGTACTGAAACTCAAAGCAGCGCGGATACCGTGCAGGTGGGAGTCGATCAATCCGGGAATCACCGTTCGTCCTTGAAGATCGATGACACGCGTCCGCGGTCCTGCGAGCTTACGCAAGTCCGCGGTTTTACCGACGGCTGAAATCCTGCCGTCGCGTATCGCGATAGCCTCCTGAATCGAGAATTGTGGATCAACCGTGAGAACCTTGCCGTTGAGCAGGACCGTATCGGCCGTCTGGGCACAGAGTTGTGGAGCCATAGCCAGGAATATAAACAGCAGAAATTTCTTCATAAGAGCTCCGTCGATGCGCCAATTGTATCGAAACGCGACCCAATTTTATCCCGGTGCGGACGGACGGTTCGTAATTTTTGATGGTTGAATGACGCCCGTGGCGGGGCATTCCCCAGCGATTTGACTGATCACATCATAAGGACCTATAGTGAACGCATTCGCAACTTGGTAAAGCGCGTCTGGAGGAGTTCCATGTTCACAAA
>MNKP01000035.1:0-2851 GCA_001920875.1 Acidobacteria bacterium 13_1_20CM_2_55_15 | reverse complement strand
GGCATTCCCCAGCGATTTGACTGATCACATCATAAGGACCTATAGTGAACGCATTCGCAACTTGGTAAAGCGCGTCTGGAGGAGTTCCATGTTCACAAAGTTTTGCTTTGCGATGTTGATGTTGGGAGGGACGGCGATGGCTGCCGAAATCCCTTCCTCGCCGACCACTTTCAATAAGGACGTTCTGCCGATCCTGCAGAAGAACTGCCAGGGTTGTCACCGCCCCGGCCAAATTGCGCCGATGTCGCTACTAAGCTATAAAGAGGCGCGGCCGTGGGCCAAGGCGATGAAGACGGCGGTGGCAACGCGGAAGATGCCACCGTGGTTTGCGGATCCGCAATACGGTCATTTCACCAATGACCGGTCGTTGAAGCAAAACGACATCGACACGATTGTCAAATGGGTTGATGGAGGGGCTCTCGAAGGAGATGCAAAAGATGCGCCACCGCCCATCGAGTTCCCGCCCGAAGGCTGGGTGATCCGGCCCGACGTCATTGTTCAGGGGCCGACGTTTGAGGTTCCCGCTCAGCCGAAAAACGATGTGATCGAATGGATGTGGGTCACTCTCCCGACCGGATTCACCAAAGACACCTGGGTAACCGCCATCCAAATTCGTCCCGAAAATACGGCTGTTACGCATCACATGTGTCTGGCCTTCAAGCCGCACACTCCCGATGTGAAATACTTCGAGCCTGTATGGGCGCCGAAGGAGCGCGATGATGAAGGATCCGCTATCCCAACCGCGGGGCCGACATTCGGCGGAAGAACAAACTTTCTGGCAGGAAGCAATGGTTTGGAGGATTGCTATCTGCCTGGAATGATTGCCGATGACTACAGTATCCACCGCGCCGCGAAACTCATTCCCGCCGGATGGGACATGATGCTCAATCTGCACTACACGCCGAACGGCAAGGGCGTCACGGATCACGTGCAGATCGGATTCACGCTCGCAAAAGAGCCGCCGCAACGCCGCTACGTTTCGTTGTTGACATCGGCCACTCAGGATCCGGCACGCTTTCGCATTCCGCCCAACGAAGGCAACTGGCAAAGTCCGCCGGCGGAGGCGACGTTCAACGTGGACGCGGAATTGGTATTCATGATGCCCCATATGCATGTCCGGGGCAAAGACATGACCTACACGCTCGAATATCCCGACGGCAGGAAGCAGGTCATCTTGAACGTGCCGCACTACGACTTCAACTGGCAACTCGGATACGATACGTCAATCAAGGTTCCCAAGGGCACGAAGCTGCATGTGGACGCGCACTACGACAACTCTGCCAACAACAAGTTCAATCCGAATCCCAGGAGGACGGTCTACTACGGCGAAATGACATGGGAAGAAATGATGAGTGGATTCTTCGGAGTTGTCGTCGATAAGGATGTCAATCCGAACAAGATCATCACAAGCCGGATTCCCACGGGTAGCGGCGGATAGTGCGGGAAAGCAGCTCAACAAGAAATTACTCTCTCCGATTCGTTCGCAGATTCATAGACCGCGTTACAGTTGGGCAACCCACGCCAACCAGTGATGAGAGCTATTGCCGGGTGATCTTGAAATCGCCTTTCACGTTGTCGTGGTTCCAGGTCCCGACGATCGAGCGATTGTACAAGCCGAGATTTTCGATGTGGCCATCGACGACGTAGTGCACCGTCTGCCCCGCGGCGTTCTTCGCGTCGACCTCGAAGTGGACAATCCAGCCTTTGGGCTCGAGCGATGCTTTTTGAATCGGAATGGCGCCCGGACCGGGATTCAAGATGCCGGTGACCTGTTTGCCGTCCCAGTCGATCACGATCGTGATCTGATTCCGGTCGGTTTTATTCGGACCCCAGTCGCCTATCCAACTGCCTTTGAGCGGATGTCCCTCCTGTGCGAAGGCGGCCACGACGGTGGCCAGAGAGGCCAAAATGCAGAATATAAAAAGGGTCCTGGCTCCCATCAATCCTCCGGATGAACGGTCTTTTGAGGGTCGCATGTTAGCACCAGTTGAAAAAAACCAGAATACGGTTTTAAATTAGAACGCTCCACGCTCATAGACGACTTACTGCGATGAGAAAGGCGATTAAGGAGACTCATATGAATTGGACGTTCGGAAAAACAGCGATGTGGTTAATGACTACCATCGCGGTGGCGACCATGGCTTATGCGACGGCGCAAGATGTTCAGTTACCTGACGGGCCTGGAAAGAAAATCCTTCAGGATGCTTGCACGGCCTGCCACAGCCTGGATGGTGTTGTGAAACTGCATCTCGATAAGGACGGTTGGGAAGGACTGATCGCGTCGATGGTTTCCAATGGCGCTCAAATCGACCAAAAAGATCTCCCTGTTCTGGTCGACTACCTCGTCAAGAACTTTGGACCCGCTGGTGCGAAAGCCGACGGAGCACAAGCTTCAGGACCCGATGCGGCTGCCAAGACGTTGCTGGAGACGGCCTGCACCGCTTGCCATGATCTCGATCTTGTCCAGGATCAGCACCTCAGCAAAGAGGATTGGCAAATGCTTGTGAACTCGATGATTTCGAAGGGCGCCAGTGTCGAGAACAAGGACGTCCCCATGCTCGTCGATTATCTGGCGAAAACTTACGGTCCTAAAAAATAACTCGGGCGGGCAACCTTGAAACGGCCGGTCCTCTTCACATGCGTTGTCATGATCGGGATGTGCGCGGCGGCTGAGGCGCACGATATCGTGACGACGCCTGTGACCTGGGATCGCGAGATTTCCCGTATTTTCTATTCGCGATGTGTGGCCTGTCATCGCGAAGGCGGTTCCGCATTTTCTTTGATGCAGTACCAGGAGGCCTTTCCCTGGCGGACCGCGATCAAGGAGGAAGTGTTGGAGCGCCGGATGCCG
>MNKP01000149.1 GCA_001920875.1 Acidobacteria bacterium 13_1_20CM_2_55_15 | reverse complement strand
CGAAGCGGGGCTCAGCGAATCCATCATTCAGGCGATTGCCGCGGGTAAGCGCCCGTCCTCGATGGATCCCGCCGAAACGGTTGTCTACAATTTCGGCAATGAACTGCTGAACAGCAAACAGGTTAGTGATCCTGTGTTCAAGGCCGCTGTCGAGAAGTTCGGAGAGCGAGGTGTAGTCGATCTGATCGGCGTGATGGGCTACTACCAGCTCGTATCAATGCTGCTGAACGTGGACCGCTATCCACTTGCGCCGGGCGAGAAGCCGGAGCTGCAGGCGCTGAAATAGGTCACTCTCCTCCTAAGTTAGGAGGAGAACAACAAGACCTTGCCGGTGGTCCGCCTGCCGGCCAGGTCTTCGTGGGCTTTTCGAGCTTCGGCCAAAGGGAATGTGTGGCCGATCCGCACCTTCAATTCAGCTTTCCCGAGCCATTGAAACAGATCATTTGCGCGAGAGAGCACCTCTTCCCGCGTCGCTGCATAATGCGCGAGCGATGGACGCGTTAGGAAGAGCGATCCTTTCGCGACCAAAATCGCAGGATCCAGGGGAGGCACAGGCCCGCTCGAATGGCCGTAATAGACCAGATATCCGCGCGGCCGCAAACAATTCAGACTCTTCTCGAACGTCGAGGCGCCGACCGAATCATAAACTACGTCGACACCGCGGCCGCCGGTGAGCCGTTTGACTTCCGCTTCGAAATCCTGCCGGGAATAGACGATGACTTCGTCGGCACCGGCATCCCGCACCAATTCACCCTTAGCTTCATTGCCGACGGTCGTATAGACGGTCGCGCCAAGCTTTTTCGCAATCTGTATTAACAACAAGCCGACGCCGCCTGCGCCGGCGTGCACGAGGGCCGTTTGGGCTTGCTTGAGTGGAAACGTGCTGTGGGTCAGATAATGCGCGGTCATGCCCTGCAACATGATTGCTGCGCCGAGCTTGAAGTCGACATTCTCGGGCAGCTTCACGAGCTTCCACGCCGGAACCGCCGCGAACTCCGCATAGGAGCCTTGCGTCATCGCGTAGGCAACACGATCGCCCGGTTTTACCTCAGTCACTCCTTCGCCGATTGAAGCAACCGTCCCGGCCGCCTCCTGTCCTGGAATGAATGGCAGTTGCGGCGCTTTATACAAGCCGGTCCGGTAGTAGATGTCGACGAAGTTCAAACCGGCTGCCGCGATCTTCACCACGGCCTCACCTTTTCCGGCAACAGGAGCGGGCGCATCTTCGTACTCGAGAACTTCGGGACCACCATAATTGTGAACGCGTATGGCCTTCATGAGTTTCTCCGGCGAAAATTCTAAAAGGGAATGGCCACAAAAAGGCACAGAAAATCACAAAAGTATTCCAATTTCTTGTGTTTCTTGCGCCTTTTTGTGGCCAAATATTCGTTTCGCATGCGGTTCCTTACACCTACATTTGTACTGATGCTCGCGTTGCCATGCGCAGCCCAATTGATCGATGGTTTCGCCGGACGGATTTACACCAATCCGTCAGGGCAAAGGATGCCCTACCGCCTGTTCATTCCTCCGGGCTATGACAAGAGCAAACCGTATCCTCTCGTCTTGTGGCTGCATGGCGCCGGCGGCGCAGGGACGAACAATCGGGCGCAGATCTCTCAAGATCAGATTCCCGGCACACATACGTGGACGAAGCCGCAAAACCAGGCAAAGTTCCCCACGTTCGTGCTTGTACCCCAAAGCCCGACGAATTGGATTTCCGATGGTGTCGAATCGCTCAGTCCTGAGATGCTTTTGGTCCTCGAAATACTCGAGGCCGTCCGGGCAGAGTTCAATATTGACCGGAACCGCATTTACGTTGCTGGACAGTCCGACGGTGGAGTGGGTACATGGAACGTGATCACGCAAAGGCCCGATCTTTTCGCCGCGGCAATTCCCTTGTGTGGCGGAGGAGATCCGTCACAAGCCTACCGGCTCGCGAAGATGCCGATTTGGGCTTTTCATGGAGCCCGCGATCCAATAATTCCTGTCGCCGAATCACGAAAAATGATCGCTGCAATCCAAAAGGCGGGGGGACATCCCCGTTACACCGAATACCGTAATCTCGCCCACGACATCTGGGTGCCCGCTTTTGCCGAACCCGACCTGGTCGGTTGGCTTTTTGCTCAACATCAGTGAATAGGCTATAATCTGGCGCCCGAACAAGAAAATTAATTTCGGCCAGGCTCGAGCTATTTTTGCATTCGGACTCGACTTCCTTCCTGAGTTCCGGTTGCGCCTATTTTTGTCTGAGCGGAGTGACTGATTGTGCGGAATCGCTGGTTTCACGCATAGGTTCCATCGCGTAAGCCCAAACTGTATTCAAAACGCCGTCCGGGCGCTGATCCACCGCGGTCCGGACCAGCAAGGAGTCTACGAGTCGGCCGATGTTTCTCTGGGCGCCGTGCGCCTCAGGATCATTGATCTCACCGGCGGGGACCAACCCCTCAGCAGCGAAGACGGCGATGTGGTCCTGGTGTTCAACGGTGAAATCTATAATCACGAGGAATTGCGCTATTCCCTTCGCGCCAGGGGCCGCCGATTTGTCTCTTCCAGTGACACGGAGGTCGTGCTCCATGCATTTCGTGAATGGGATGTGGACTGTTTTCACCGGCTGCGAGGAATGTTCGCACTCGCGATCTGGATCAGGTCTCAAAAACGTTTGGTCCTGGCGCGAGACCGAATGGGAATCAAGCCCCTCTATTTCTGTCACGCCGGCAGCGATCTTCTTTTCGGGTCCGAAATCAAAGCTATCCTTGAGGATCCGGTCGTCGAGCGGCAAATCGACATCAATGCGTTGAATTGCTTTCTGCGGCTGAACTACGTACCGGCTCCATATACGATGGTTCGCGGCATAGAGAAGCTTGCTCCCGGTCATGTGATGGAATGGACGGATGGACAAACCCGCTCTCACGCCTATTGGCAACCCCCAACCGAAATCCGGCACCGAACTTTGGAAGATGCCAAAGACGAACTGGATCGCCTGCTGCGGGATTCCGTCCGCGAGCATTTGATATCGGATGTGCCGGTTGGAATCTGGTTGAGCGGCGGCATCGACTCCTCCACGATCGTTCACTATGCGTCGGACATAGCTTCCGGCCGCCTGAAGACTTTTTCGATTACTTTCCACGGCCGCAGCTTCGATGAGAGCCGATACATCGCTGCCGTTTCCAAGCATTACGAGACAGATCATGTGGAACTCGACCTGAACGAGGGTCTCGATCTGCCGAGCGCAATCGAACAATTCGCCTATTATTCTGATGACCCTTGCGCGGATGCGGGTGCGCTGCCGGTGTGGTTTCTGGCGGAAATGAGCCGAAGAGATGTTACCGTGGCGCTCTCCGGCGAAGGAGCCGATGAATTATTCGGGGGCTATATTACTTACATCGCTGATCGTTACGCCCGCTGGTTGCGAACCGTTCCGGCGACTATTCGGTCTCGAGGTTTGGAACTCCTGCGCCGCTGGCCGGTATCGGACGAGAAAATCAGCCTGGAATACAAGTTGAAACGATTCGTTCACGGATCGTTCATGCCGCCCGACGACGCGCATGTGTTTTGGGCGGGGACATTCTCCGAAGACGAGAAACAGCGGCTGTTTTTAAAATCCGAGGGCCACGCGCTCAGCGGCTTGTTCGATCGGGTAGAGAGTGGTCCCGCACTCGCCCGTCATCTGCGATTCGACCGGCAGTACTATCTTCCCGACGATATCCTTTGTAAAGTGGATCGCATGAGCATGGCTCATTCACTCGAGGTACGGCCGCCTTTCCTGGACCACCGGATCTGCGAATTCGCCGAATCACTTCCGATACAGTTGAAGATTCGCGGCTCGAGCTTGAAATTCATTTTACGGGAGCTGATGAAGGACAAGTTGCCTCCCGCAATCTTGCGGCGGAGCAAGACGGGATTCGATATACCTGCTCATGAATGGTTGCGCGGACGACTCAAGCCGCTTCTTTTGGATGCGCTCACCGAAGAGTGTGTGAAGGGCACGGGGCTATTCCGCTGGAAGGAGGTCGAAACCCTCGTCAAAGATCATCTTGAAAGACGAGCGAACTCGGGTTATCACCTATGGGGTCTGATGATCCTGTTTCTGTGGATGAAGAAGTGGAAGATTCAATCGCCGTCGACGCCGCCCGAGTACGAAGTTTCGCCATCGCCCGAAACAGTTTCAAGCCTGACCTGATCGTTGTCCTTATCGCCGCCGCCATCTTTCTTGGCTGCGCATTCAGCCCCCCTCATCTTATGGATGATGTCGATGCCGTGCAGGCGCAGATCGCCCGCAACATGCTTCAGTCCGGCGATTGGGTTACGGCGCGTCTCAACGGCATCGCTTATCTTGAAAAATCCCCGTTGAACTACTGGATGATCGCAACCTCGTTCAGTCTCTTTGGCGTGCACGACTGGGCGGGCCGTTTGCCCCTCGTCTTGGCCGTCGTCTTGTTGTGTTGGGTCACGGTCCGCTTCGGCCGGTGGGCTTTTGGAACCGAAGCCGGCTTCTACTCCGGGCTGGTGTTGAGCACGTGTATCGGTCTTTTTCTCTTCACGCGGATTCTGATACCAGATGCAACGCTTACTCTGACAATCACAATGGCAATGTGGTGTTTTCTGCGCACGCTCGAGCCCGACGAGCGCCACCCACGCTTGTGGGCAACGCTATTTGCGGTGTTCGTTGGAATCGGCTTTCTTCTGAAAGGCCTGATCGCCATTGTATTCCCGGCCGGAGCCGCATTCGTCTACATGGCCGTGACGCGCCAGCTCTTTTCGCGAGCGGTGTGGCGGCGCCTTCATCCGTTCTCCGGCGCCGGGATCGTTATTCTGATTGCGGCTCCGTGGATCATTTTGGCAACGTTGAGAAACCCGCCGGTGTTCGATTTTACATTCCGCAGCATGCCGGGCCAGTATCACGGTTTCTTCTGGTTCTATTTCATCAATGAACACGTGCTACGATTTTTGAATCTCCGTTACCCGCGCGATTACAACACCGTGCCTCGCTTTCTCTTTTGGACTCTGCACATTGTGTGGTTGTCGCCGTGGAGCTTTTATTTTCCCGCCGCCGTACGGCTACGCTACACAGGTTTCGATAGAGCAGGCCGCACGCGGCTGTTGGCGCTCTGTTGGGCAGGTTTTGTGATGGCCTTCTTCAGCTTTTCAACGACCCAGGAATACTACTCGCTGCCGATCTATCCCGCTCTTGCTTTGCTGCTCGGGTCTGCGATGAGCGCTAAAGATGTTTGGATCACCCGTGGGACGAAAGCGTGGGGCACCGTGCTGTTACTCGCTACTGCCGTAATCGCAGTCATTCTTTGGGAAGTTCGGACTTTGCCGGCGCCGGGAGATATCTCCGCAGCTCTCACCCAGCACCCGGATCTATACACCTTGTCCTTGGGACACCTTGGTGATCTCACGCTTTCGTCGTTTGCCTACTTGCGGCTTCCGCTAGTCGTCGCAGGGGTGGCCGTGATGACGGGAGCCATCGCCATTGCGCGTTGTTGGCCCAGCCAGCGCCTTTGTTTTTTTGTGATGGCCGCAACGATGATTCTCTTCTTTCATGCCGCACGCCTGGCCATGATCGTTTTTGATCCCTATCTCGGCTCGAAACCTCTCGCCGATGCTCTCGGCAACGCCCCTCCCGGTAAATTGATCGAGGCTGATGCGTATTACGCCTTCTCGTCCGTTTTCTTCTACACAAATCGGCAGGCACTGCTCTGGAACGGCAGAAAGGACAATCTGGAGTATGGATCCTACGCTCCTGGCGCTGCCCAGATGTTCATTGGTGATGCCGATTTCGAAGCGCTATGGAGGAGCGCTGATCGCTATTATTTGCTCGCTAATCACGAGGATCTGCCGCGCATTGATGAACTGGCCGGTCCCTCTGCCGTCCACGTGGTTGCGGAAAGCGGCGGAAAATATTTGCTTTCGAACCGGCGTCCATGACTCGCGTGCTTTTCGTCTGCTCGATTCTCGGACTCCTCTCCAGCACGACCTACTTGCTCCTGGCTATCGTCGCGGCACGGCGGTTTCGCAGAGAATCTCGAAATGAACGGAGAACCGTAGCGCAGCTACCGTTTGTCAGTGTCCTGAAGCCCCTCCATGGGATGGAACCGATGCTGGAACGTAATCTGGAAAGTTTTTTCCGTCAGGACTATCCGAAATTTGAAATCGTCTTTGGCGCTCGCCATAGAGAAGATCCCGCGCTTCAAATCGTCGAGGGACTTCGGCTCAAATATCCGCAAGTGAGAACCTCTGTGGTCTTGTCGGGTGAGCCGGAATACCCGAATGCGAAAGTCTTTGCTTTGGAAAAAATGATGTCTGCTGCCGACGGAAATTGCCTGGTGATCACCGACAGCGATGTTTACGTCAGGCTGGATTGTCTGAAGGACGTCGTGATGCCTCTGCTCGACCCGGCAGTCGGCGTCGTCACCTGTCTTTATCGCGGCGTCGCGGCCGGCGGCTTCTGGTCGATGTTAGAGGCCCAGGGCATGTCGGTGGAGATGACATCCGGAGTGCTTATCGCAAATATGCTAGAAGGCATGCGATTCGCCCTTGGGCCGACGATGGCGACGCGCAAGGACATCCTTGAATCGATCGGCGGCGTTCGGTTGCTGGGATGCTATTGCGCAGATGACTACGTTCTGGGAAACCTTGCATTTCAATCGGGAAAGCAGGTGGTGCTGTCGCATCACTTCATCGATCACGTGGCCATGAATACGTCGGCACGATCATCGCTTGCTCACCAGATCCGGTGGATGAGAAGCACCCGTTTCTCCCGGGGCGCCGCACATATCGGCACCGGTCTCACATACGCCATGCCCTTTGGTCTGCTCGGCTTGTTTGCAGGTGCCGCCCTTTACGGCTGGCAACTGGGAAGCGCTTTGCTCGCATGGGCATTCCTTAATCGGATGCTTCAATCAATTGCAATCGGTTGGGCTTTCATCGGCGATCCGCAAGCCCTGCGATTCTGCTGGCTGTATCCGGTCCGCGATCTCATCGGATTTTTTGTCTGGTGCGCCAGCTTTGCCGGCAACGAGATCACCTGGCGCAACGAGCGCTACCGTCTCGTTACGGATGGGAAGATGGTGAAGCTGTGAAGAAGAGAGCTAGCCACAAAAAGGCACAAAAGACACAAAAGATGTCTTTGTGAATTTTGTGCCTTTTTGTGGCTAATTTTTCCCGCCGCGCATGAACGTGATCCCGGCCAATTGTCCCAAAGCACCCAGAGTCGTCTTCGCGGCAGTAAAGCCGAAACGAAAGTCTTCTTCGGCGTAACTCTCGTACTTGTCGGTCGGCTCATGATGATTCGGGTTCGAGCCCATGACAATCCCGGTCACTCTTTCGTTTTCCCGCACGCTGACCGAGGCGACGACGTCTTCAAACCGTATCGAATCAGTCCCGGCCATATTCGTTCCGACGGTTGCAGGATAATCCTGCGCATACGACCGGTTCGCTGCCTGGAGCGCGGCGGCCAGTTTCGCGGAGTCGGCTGCCTTGGCCGAACTCCTCTGGTAATCAACATTAATGTCGGCCTTGGGACTCTGCTTCGGCGCCGGAGGCATACCGTGGTCGAACATCATCATGTCGTGCTGGATGATTCCGAGCCATTTCGGTTCAGCTGCCGTGCCTTGTAATGAAGCCCGCTCGCTCACATAGGTCCCGCTGCCGTCCATCCCGAATTCCTCGTTGTTCCAAAAGATGAACCTCACGGAGCGATTCGTCCGGAGGTCGGGCATTGCCAGAACCCGGGCCAGTTCGAGAACAACCGCGCAACCCGATGCGTCGTCGTCCGCGGCCTCGCCCCCGCCGCGCCCATCCATGTGTGCAGAGACGATATACATCTCCCCCGGCGTGGTTGCTCCGGTCTTGGTGGCGTAGATATTTTCAAGTGGTCCGCTGCTGGAAATGAATCGATGCCGCACGACATTCGTATACCCGAAGCTGCGCAATTGTTTCTCGAGCCAGTCGATCGCAGCGCGGTTGCGCTGGGTTCCCTGTAGGCGATCGCCGAACTGCGCGAGCCCCTTGATGTGCGCCTTGTACCGGTCGAGTTCGAGACGGCGGACCACCTCCTGCAACGGATCTGGAGGAATGTTGGTGGTCTGACTTGAGACAAGCACTGCCAAAAACAGCGATCCCAATAAGCGCATAATTGGTTCCAAGAAATTTGGCGGATTATAGCATGTCCTGAACGGCTTACAGGTCGTTTCCCGCGTAGGAGAGATTGAAGCTTTTGTTACAAAGCGGGAAATCAGGAACGATGTTCTTCAGAATGGCGTAATTCAGCGCAGGCCAGTTGGCAAATGAGGGATCCTTGACTTTCACGCGCCAAAGCGTCCCGTTTGGACCGACGACAACCCAGTGCCATATTGGGCCGCGCCATCCTTCAACCAAACCAAAAGCGCTTGCTCCTGGCTTTAACGTGGTGATGGGGTGAAGCCTCTCCCCGGATGGTAATGCTTCTAGAACTAGAGCAATCATGCTGAAACTTTCGCGTGCTTCCTCAACGCGCACCATCAAGCGCGCCAGCACGTCACCGTCTTGAAAGACCGGAACCTTAAATCTCAGTTTATTGTAGGCGGCATAAGGGTGGTCACGGCGTGTATCCGCATCGATGCCACTGGCTCTAGCGACGATGCCACTTACCTGCAAATCGCGAGCTGTTGGGTTGTTAAGGACACCAGTCCCATGCAAGCGGTTCATCACCAACCCATTGTCCAATGCCATCGCGACGACTTCGTCGAAATCGTGTTGAACCCGTCGAATAGTGTTCAGCACGTCCGCAATCTGCTTATTCGATAAAGGATTCATCGATACGCCGCCCGGCACTATAGCCCCCCGAAGAAGGCGATGACCGGTCAGCCGTTCGTTCAGTCTCAGTATGTCTTCCCGAAGGCGCATGGCGTGCGCGTTGGCTAGGGCAAATCCTGTATCTGTGCAGATAGCGCCGATATCCGCAATGTGGTTATAAAGGCGCTCCAGCTCCTGAAGAAGGACACGCAGCCATGCTGCTTGCTCCGGCACCTCAACCCCGGCGCATCGCTCAATCGCCATCGAAAACGCAAGCGCGTGCGCCACACTGGAGTCGCCGGAGATGCGTTCCGCCAATTCGACGCCTCGCGAGGGAATCATCGACTCGAATAATTTTTCAATACCTTTATGCAAGAAGAAAAGACGCGATTCGAGATTGACAATCGTCTCGCCATCCACACTGAATCGGAAATGACCCGGCTCAATGATCCCTGCATGAACGGGGCCGACAGTTATCTGGTAGATCCCTTCACCCTGCACTTGCTGGAATGGGAACGGCCGGCCATCGTCTTCGAAGACCGCCGGAGGTTCGGCGTCTCTCAGCAGTGGATGATAGTCTGCCGGCCAAAACTGGTGCAGCGGCAGACGCCGAAGATCCGGATGATGTAAAGGTATTAGACCGAAAAGGTCGTGAATTTCCCGCTCGAAAAGGCTCGCCAAATGCCAACGCGTGGCAAGGGAAGGAAACCAACGCTGCTCCTTATCCACCAGCGTCGAAACCAGTACAAATACATCGCAACCCGGCAACTCAAATATGTAACGTAGGGTGAACCCGCCGCACTCTGCACGACTATCTTCAGCGACGATCAATTCGGGCCTGGCATCAAAGCAATTTCGGAGATAATCGCTAAAGCCGAGGAATTCGGCGGGCGAAATAGCGACACGCACGTCGTTGTGGCCGGAATCGGAATCGAAGCGCACCCCCACCCAACTGAATTCTCTCATCGCCGAAACGACGCGTTCACGATCTTGAGCACTCACAGGGAGACTCCGACAGTTTTCAATACCTGACCAAGAAACGCCCGGACCCCGGCCGGCAAGGTCAGTCCAAATCCAAGCAGCAAGATCGCATTCAGCGCCAATGGCACCATCGACCAGCGCAACGGATCTCGCGCTTCCATTGGTCCGGATGGCTGACCATAGAGCATGTGATTCAAGCTCGCGAGCATTCCTGCGAAGACAACAACCAACAACGCGATACCTGTGACGGCATAAGGCGTAGAATGGGCTGCGAAACCGGAACGAAAGATAATGAACTCGCTAATGAATGGCCCAAATGGCGGCAAGCCTATCAAAGCGAGAGTCCCCCATAAGAAAGCAAATCCTGTCCACGGTGCGGTCTTCAGCAGGCCACGCACTCCGTAAATCTCCGTTGTGTGATACCTCAGCGATATGTTGCCTGAAACCAGGAAGAGCATCGATTTCGTCAGCGCATGATTGATCATGTGCAGCAAGGCGCCCAATAGGCCCCAGTACCCGCCGAAGCCCAATCCAAGGGCCACGATGCCCGTGTGTTCGACGCTCGAATATGCCAGCATCCTTTTGTAATTACGCTGAGACAGAAGGAATGCGGCGGCGAGTCCAAGCGAAAGTAGTCCAAAGCGCATTAACCAGACCGAGGAAAATTCCGGACCTGCGGCAATGTCGGTCACTGTCTTGAACCGGATCAACGCATATATACCAACGTTCAAAAGAACGCCCGACATGAGCGCGCTGATCGGGGCGGGCGCTTCGCTGTGCGCGTCCGGCAGCCACGTGTGCATCGGCGCCAAACCCGCCTTGGTGCCATATCCGATCAAGATGAATATGAACGCGAGCTTGACGATGTTCGGATTCAACCGGGCGGCGATGCTGATCAGCATTGTCCAGCTCAGGCCAATCTCGCCCACTTCGATCGATGCAGCGTAAAACACCAGGACGGTACCCATGAACGCCAGCGCAATTCCGACGGAGGAAATAATCAGGTACTTATATGCCGCTTCCAGCCCCGTATGGTTGTCGTGAAGATTCACCAGGAAAACGGTCGCAAGCGTTGTGCCCTCAATGGCGACCCACATGAGTCCAAGATTGTCAGTTGCCACCGCAAGCAGCATCGTAAAGATAAACAACTGAAACAGGGCGTAAAACAATCGCACCTGAGACAGGTGATTGTCATCGAATTCCAACCGCATGTAGGCCACTGAGTATAGCCCGGCTACGGCACCCACGAAGGTTACGATCCCAATCATGAAGGCGGACAGCGCATCCGCACGCAACAAACTCCACGAGACCACTGGTTCGCCCGCCCATATTCGGGTGCCGATACTTGCGCCGACAATCAAAGCGACAACGGTTGCCGACGCATGAATCCATTCCATCGTTCGACGTCGCCGCGTGCCCATGATGGCGGCGGAGGCTATTGAAGGAATCGAAAGAAGCAAGAGAAGGATCATTCAATCAACCTCGAAGCGAACCCAAATGTTGGACATCGATAGATTCGAAGTTCTCCCGGATTCGGTAAACAAATACTTCCAGGATCAAGACCGCTACAAGGACATCGAGAAATACACCCATCTCAACAATGAGCGGAACGCCGTAAGTCGCAAGTAATGCGACCATAAAGACACTGTTCTCCAACATAAGGAAGCCCAAAATCTGAGTCAGCGCGCGCCGGCGATTGACTGTAGTGAAGAGCCCGATCAGAACTCCCGCAAAAGCGAGCGGGATGCCATCCACCGTTGGAAGCCGTTTCAATGCGGTCACGGGCGCCATGGCGTAAAATGCGACCACGACCAGCCCTGCGCAAATACCCAGCGTCGCAGAAGTACCAAGATACGGCGCGACCGCCCGTTGGATACCGATCTTGGTGACCGCTCGATTCAGCACGTTCGGAATCACAATGACTTTGATAAGAGCAAATACGACGGCCACACTGAACAGTTCCTTGCTTCCGCCAAAAAAGGCAACGGCAGCTGCGAGTGCGGACAGAACGCCCGACTGCACGGCAAACATCCGGACCTGAGCAGCCAAGCTGTTCTGCATGAGAAGGAGAAATGACATTAACAAGAAAATAAATGACAGCAGGTTGGTGATTCTGGCAAAAGGCACCTGGATTCACCTCCTTTAGCGTCGGGCCCACCGGCCAGATCGCTTCGGTACACCGCCTTCATTGAGGCTGCGCGCTATCGCGCTTGCGCTGCGCGCGGCGGCCTTTTTACTACTGGCCGGTCCCCCCACGCCCCTCACCTCAGAAAGAAGAATGAAATCACGGCTAAGAGTGCGAGCAGGAATGAGCCACTCAAAAGCTCCGGAACCAGAAAAAGGCGCAGCTTCGCCACGGAAGTCTCAAGAATGGCGAGACCCAAGGCAAGGACGCCAAGTTTAATCGCGAGCGCAACGACTCCGATAACCAACGCTACCGGCTCCGGCGTCACCGCTACACCCCAGGGAAAGAAAATGTTTCCGAGCAAGGTCAGAAACAGGAAAAGTTTTATGGACGAGGCCCACTCGATAAGTGCCAGGTATCGTCCCGAATACTCCAGGATCATGGCCTCATGGATCATGGTCAGCTCCAAATGTGTCGAAGGATTGTCCACCGGCAGCCGGCCGGTCTCCGCGAGCGCGACGATCACGAAGGAAAGGAACGCAAGAAGGTGTCCGGGATTCAGCAGCAACAATGGATCGGAAACCGAACGGCGCACCATTTCGTTCAGGTCCGTGCTTCCGGCGCGAAGAGCAATCGCGAATATCGCGATCATCACGGTGGGTTCGGCCAGTGCCGCAATGGCCATTTCCCGGCTCGATCCCATTCCGCCGAATGAACTGCCCGCATCAAGGGCGGCAAGCGCCAGGAAAAACGTCCCGAGCAGAAATACGGACATGAGCATGATGATGTTTCCGAGAAACGGCAATGCACCCGACGTGGTCAGCACCGGCACCATGAGCGCCGACAGCAGCATCGTTGAAATCACAACGTAAGGTGTTAGCCGGAAGACCCAGGACGTAGTGCCGGAGATCACCACTTCTTTGACGAGAAGCTTGCGAAGGTTCCGATACGGCTGCCATACCCCTGCCCCGCGGCGCCCTTGTAAACGCGCTTTGGTCTTACCTACGATTCCAACCAAAAGCGGCGCGCCCAGCACCGCGACGAGCCATTGAAGAGCCGTAATTGCAACTTCCAGGGTCATCGTGATTCCTCACTTGGCAAACAACACCAATGCCAACAGTGCCACGAGAATGTAAAAGAGATAGCTATGGACATTTCCCGATTGAAGCTTGCGCGCCTTCGCCGCCAGTCGTCGTACCGTTGCGGCAATTGGAGCGTAAACAGAATCCTCGATAATGGAGCGGGTTTCGTGCCGATACGTAATCGTCTTCACGAAGAAACGGGATTCGGGATGCGCTTCGATTTCCGTTTCCTCGATGGAACGATAGAGAAGCGCAAAAACGCGCTTGAACGGATAAGCGAATGCCGCCGCCGTGTATTCGAATGCTGCCGTTTGCAGAGCACGTCCACAACCCCACGTCTCGTAATAACGGCGATGAAAGTTCGTTCCGAAGGCATGCAGTCCGACCCATACAGTCAAGATCAACACGACAAGAATCATTGCCATCCAGAATGGCGCAATCACGGCAAAGACGTCAGCTGCCGAGATGTTGTTCCAATTGAATGAAAGTTCCGGCCGGTCTCCAATGAATTCAGCAATCGTATTGCTTAGGGGACGTAACACCAACGCAGGCAGGACACCGAGCGCCAGACACGCAACGGACAGCAATCCCATCGATGCCCGCATTGTCCTGCTGGCTTCATGCGCTTGATCAACAGTCTCACCGCGCGGAAGAGCCAGGAATGTAATCCCAAAAGCCTTAACAAAGCAGGCCGCGGCCAGCCCAGCGGTCATTGCCAGGGCAGCAATCGATAGGGCAAACAGCAAATTGAGGAATTGTACGGGTATGTTGAAGCTGAGCATCAAAGCCTGAAACGTCAACCATTCGCTGATGAATCCGTTGAAGGGCGGCAAACCGGCGATCGCCAGCGAGCCGATAAGGAAATAGCCTCCGGTATGCGGCATCCGCTTCAACAAGCCGCCCATTTCTTCCATGTTTCGAGTATGGGTCTCTTCCACGACTGCACCCGCGCCTAGAAAGAGCAGCGTTTTGAAGATGGCGTGATTTAAGCAATGGTAGAGTCCCGCCACAAGCGCCAGCGAGGCAAGGGATCCCAAGTTATAAGCTCGAAACAGCAGCCCAGCGCCGACACCAAGAAGGATAATCCCGATGTTCTCGACACTGGAGAAGGCCAGTAGAGACTTGAGGTCATGTTGCACCAGCGCGTAAAGAACTCCAAGAAGCGCAGAGACTGCTCCAACCATTAAAATGACCGCGCCCCACCATGCCGGTCCCTGACCGAGCCATTCAAACGCAATGCGGATGAGACCGTAGACACCGAGTTTAATCATCACACCCGACATCACCGCCGAAACATGACTCGGCGCGGCCGGATGGGCGCGCGGCAGCCAAACGTGGAACGGAATAGCACCGGCCTTGGAGAGAAAACCGGCAGCCATCACGAGAAAAACAAGGTTTCGCATTCCCATGTCGATCCCGCTTGCCGATCGTGCCCATTCCGACATGTCGAAGGTTCCCGATGCCTGCGACATGGCAAGGAAACCAATCAGTAAACAAGCCAGTCCTGCATGCATCATGACCAGATACAGCCAACCCGCTTTGCATGTCTCCTCATGCTCGCTTTCGGTCATAACGAGAAAATACGAGGCCAATGACATCGCTTCCCAGAAGAGAAGAAACGTGAGGACATTGCGCGCGAGAACGACCAACATCATCGCCGGGACGAAGATATTTAACATGAATCCCATTGATGACTGCTTTTGGGGGTAGTGACGTGTGTAACTGATGGCATATAGCGCCGAAGGCGCCACCCCGGTGGCAATAATCAGCAAAAAGAAAGCAGACAGACGGTCCAACCCGAGCGCCAGTCCTCCAGCGAAAGGCAGAATCCCAGGCAGAAGTAGCTCAAATCTCCCCCCAAAAAGTCCCAGGATACTAAGACCAAAAATCAGGACACTGCCGCCGAATACGAAGCCGTGGGTCACGCGCCGGCACAGATCGTGATGACGGGCGCACACGAGCGCGCCTATCGCGCCGCTGGCGAAAAACATCAATGTTGAAGAAAACAGAATTGTGGCCGACTCGAGCATCTATCGCACCGATCTTATCTTCCGCGACTCGAGAGCCTGCAAGATGCCGGCTAGAATCGCTCGGGGCGTTGGAGGGCAGCCCGGCACAACAACATCGACCGGAATGACGGCCGATACAGGCCCGACGACACCGTAAGCACCAGCAAAAATGCCGCAGTCCCTTGAACAGTCCCCGACGGCGACAACAAGCTTCGGATCCGGTGTGGCATCATAGGTTCGTCTCAACGGATCCGCCATATTCCGAGTCACCGGACCGGTAACAAGGAGGCAATCGGCGTGACGTGGAGAGGCCACGAATTGCAATCCAAACCGCTCCAAGTCGTAATACGGGCTGTTGAGCCCGGCGATTTCCAGCTCGCATCCATTGCACGAACCGGGGTCGACTTCGCGGATATGTAGCGACCGGCCGAACTGCTTCCGCACTTTCTCGTGAATCCTCCCGCCGATCATCTCGATATGTTCGTCTACACTTGGACGGCCCGATTCCGTCACGACAGGGGTTTTGAAGATATTTCGCAACAACAACTTCATTGCTTCCTGCGCCGGCCTTCCGCTCTAATTTCTTCGAGCATGATCCGAACGCCGATCAGATGATTACTGAAGATCT
>MNKP01000063.1 GCA_001920875.1 Acidobacteria bacterium 13_1_20CM_2_55_15 | reverse complement strand
CGCCACAGTTTCGGCCGACCTTCCACTGGGACACGGTGCTCTTTCCCATCGCGGATCTTGTCGCCGCTTTCAATGCGGGCATGATCGAGAACTACTACGACGTCATCCAGACGCGTAACTGAGGAACGGCCACAAAAAGGCACAAAAACAAAAACACAAAAAATGAAAAGAGCGGTTTGGCTTACTTTGCCGGCTTGGTTCTGGATTCTGTCCGGAAACTGTAGACTGTCCGCCCAGAATCTAGTAATCACGAACGCCCGAATCATTATCGGGAACGGCACTGTCATCGACCGCGGCTCCATCGTCATTCGAAATGGGCGGCTTGCCTCGGTGGCCGCGGGGACACCGAATGTTTCCGCGGTCGAGACCATCGATGCGCACGGCATGACGGCAATGCCGGGATTCATCGACGGTCATCGTCATGTGAACACCGGACCGAGTGAAAAGCAGCAGATGCAGGAGCTTCTCGATGCCGGCTACACCACGGTCTTGTCCGGAGGCGGTCCTGCCGAAGGCAACCTGAGCCTCAAGGAGCACATCGACAAAGGCCTGATCAAAGGACCGCGCATCATCCCATCCGGACGCGTTGAATTGGCTAACAACACTCCTGAAAAGGCGCGCGCCGAAGTGCGGGCGCTCGCTGCCCAGGGAATTAAGTTTGTTGGGGAGATGGCGCTCACTCCCAAGCCGGGACCCACGGCCAAAGAACTTGAAAATCTTCGAGCAATCGTCGACGAATCCAAGAAGGTCAACGTTTGGGTCCAGATACACGCGGTCAGCCCGCAGGCGATGATGGCCGCGGTCGACGCCGGTGTCATCAAGCTCGTCCATACTCCCCATTTCGGCTGGCTTGCCCAAGAGGACGCACAAAGAGTGGCGTCCGCCGGCGTGATGCAATTGTCGACGATCGGTTTCGGTGTGCCCGTCTTTGGGGTGTTTGCAAACGATAACAAGCCGCGATTTCGGGACGGCAAACCATGGCCGGAGGCAATCCTGGATGGAGAAGGCCGCGGGCGCGAAGCCGGCTACAAGGCCGTCAATGCCCGTACCTCCTGGGATGCCGGCGTCGTTTACGGCTACGGCACGGATACAAACTATCAACCGAAAGCCGGCCTCGAACACGAACTGAAATCGCTCAACTTGATGTTCTCAATGCAGGACATCATCAAACTGATGGGACCGAATACCGCATCGTACATTGAAATGAGCGACCAACTCGGCACGCTGGAAGCAGGCAAGCTGGCCGACATCGTTGTCCTCGACGGTAATCCTCTCGAGGGCTACTGGAACATGCTGCGGACGAAGCTCACGATCAAGGGCGGCGTCATCGTCTCAAACCAGCGGTAAGGGAATAGCCACAAAAAGGCACAAAAACCACAAGAGTATGTGCCTCCGCTCACAAACACATTGCAGATGTCAGTAAGGTTCCTTTATGCTACCTGGCGGATACTACTATGCAGCGCCGAATCCTGCGGCCTATCCTCATTCTGGTATTGGGCCTTGTCCTGCTGGCGCCGGTATTTGAGTTGTTCGACGACAGCAACGACGTGGAGCAAGGGACGGATTTCGTGTTGATGCTCCTGTCCCTCTTCGTCTCGATCGGACTTTTCATCCTTTTGAGGCAACTCGTTTCGCTTCTTTTCCAGTTATTCATAATTGCAAAGGTTGCCGGATCCCCTTCACATTCGCTTGCCGATACACCCATCCAGGTAGCTGTTTCTCCTCCCGAGCTTTTAGCTCTAATCGGTAGTCTTCGTATTTAATTCAGTTGCCATGTCACTTGTGAGGACTAGTGTGTTCCTTTGTTTGCGCAATGGACGGGCAACGATATGTTCAAATTTCTTCCCATCATCGTCATTTCGACTCTGATTTTTGGCTGCGTTCGATACGTACCACGTCCGATTGATCCGCCTCTTCTAGAGCAATCGTATCGGGCTCGTGGTCTAGCCGATCCGAATCTGGAACAGTTCTTCAAGACAAATTTCAAAGGAGGCTCCGAGGCGTGGCCGCCGCGGTCGATGGATCTTGAAGCGTTGACACTCTTGGCGCTTTACTTCAGCCCGGACCTCGACGAAGTGCGAACCCGCATAGCGGCTTCTGAAGCGGCGATTGTCACTGCCGGGACTAAACCCAATCCAAGCGTGCTTACCGGAGCGGGCTACAATTCCGAACGGGGACCTTTCGCCTTTCGATCCGACCTTGAAATCCCATTCGAAACTGCCGGTAAAAGGCAATATCGTGTTCTCCGCGCCGAACAGCTCAGCCAGGCGAGCCGTTTTTCTTTGTCCGAGACGGCCTGGCGCCTGCGATCCCGCCTGCGCACGGCATTGGTGGACCATCTGCTTTCCGGCCGCGAGTTGGAGCAGCGCGGCGCGGAAGCGCAAGTCCGCCGCGAAATCGTCGCAATCTATGAGCGGCGGTTGGAGGTGGGAGAAACATCGACTCCATTTGTCACGGCTGCAAGGACGGACCTCTCGCGCGTTCAACTGGAAATCGAGCAGCTTCAAGGAAGGATTGCCGAAACCCGGGCAGCCATTGCCGGCGTGATCGGATTGCCCGGTACCGCATTGGACACCGTGCAATTTGTTTTGTCCAATTTGGAACAACCGGCGGCTGAACAGGCATTGAACATTCAGTCGGTTCAGAAAACTGGCTTGCTGAACAGGATCGATATACGACGCCTGTTCGCCGAATACAAAGCCGCGGACACCGATCTGCGATTGGAAATCGCTCGCCAGCATCCGAACGTCGCGCTGGCGCCCTCATACTCATCTGTCGAAGGCTATCTGCTGGGACCCGCCCTTGTACTTCCCGTGTTCGATCGTAACCGGGGTCCGATCGCAGAAGCCGATGCCCGGCGCGAGACTGCGGCCGCGCGGCTCTCAGGCGCGCAGGCGGGCGCTATCGCTGAAATGGAAAGAGGACTTGCCGATTACCGGTCGGCCTTGCGGGAACTGAATCAAGCTCAGGCGACGCTCGATCTGGTGTACCAGCGCGAGCAGACGGCCGAACGTCAATTTAAGGCCGGTGAGGTCGATAGGCTCGCCCTCGCCAGTGTGCGGCTGGAAGCAGCAGCCGCCGATCGTGACCGGCTCGGTGCATTGCGCAGAACCCACACGACACTCGGAGCGCTCGAAGATGCCGTGCAGCATCCGCTTCCTCCAGGCACGACGATGCCGGAACCACCGTCAACGAATCCTCGCGACGCGAAGCGCGAGCCCGATAGGGCGAAGCCTCAAGAGAAGAAAGAAGGTGTCCCTCAATGAATCGAACCTTGAAATGGATCATTGCTGTAGTTCTTGCTGGGGGAGCGATTGTCGCGTTGAGCTTTGCCTTCATGGAGGGTCGCGAGGAAATCGCACGTGAGCGGGAGCGGGAAGCCCCAATTAAGGTTGCACCGCGGATCTCGCGCAATGCGGAGGGCGATGTTGTCATCACGCTTGATGCGGAGACGCAAAAAAGAATCGCCCTCGAAACGGCGACGCTCATTGCGTATACCGTTCGCCCGGAAGTGGCGGCGTACGGTCGCGTCCTGGAAGATCCCGAGGCAGCTTTTGTAGTCCGCGCCCCGATCGCCGGCATTCTTCGCGCCTCGCCCGGCCGCAACTGGCCTTCGATTGGCGAGACCGTTCCCGATGGCGTTTCTATCGGAACGATTGAGCCGCGCTTGGCACCGATCGAACGCGTAGACCTTGTCACACGAATATCGGATGCGCGCGCGGACGTGGAAGCCGCTGAGGCGCGTGTAAACGCGGCGCGGGCGGGTTTCGAACGTGCGCGGATCCTCAACGCCGATAACAAGAACGTTTCGGATCGCGCGCTACAGGAAGCGGAGGCGTCTCTGAAGGTCGAAGAAGCCCGGCTTGCCGCAGCGCGCCGAAACGTTGCGGAACTCGAAGCTGCCGCAGCGCGTCAGGCGGCCGGGACAACTCCAATGCCGCTACCGGTCGCACGGGGTGGAGAAGTCGTGGAAATTCTGGCCAGACCAAACGAAACGATTGAGAGCGGCCAGCCCATCCTCCGCGTCGCGCGCTTTGATAGGCTTCTCGTGCGCGTAGATGTACCAGCCGGCGAGGCGGTGGATCGCAGCCTGACAATGGCCCGAATCGTCGCTGTTGGACAGGAGGACCGGCCGTTCACAGGTCAACGTGTCAGCGTGGCGTCCACTGTCGACCCCTCCACACTGGGCCAGGGATTCCTCTTTCGCGTTGCCGGCGCTTCGCCGTCATTACGGCCTGGCGCGGCGGTCGTTGCCTACTTGCAGGCCCCTGGCGCGGCGCAACACGGGGTCAGTATTCCCTATTCCGCTATCGTGCGCTCTGGTGGGAAGACATGGGTCTTTCAGCAACTCGAGCCGGGCCGGTTCAGCCGCCGCGAGGTAGCTGTTGATCACACGATCGATAGAGGAGTCCTTGTATCGGAAGGCCTGAAACCCGGCGACCGCATCGTCGTGGAAGGCGCGCAGCTCCTGCTTTCCGAAGAGCAGAAGCCGCAAATCCAAGTCGGCGAAGAAGCGGAACAGAGGTAAACGCGCATGCTTCGATGGCTTGTTGATTTCTCGCTCAGATTCCGTGGAGTCGTCATCGCACTCGGTCTGGTCGTACTCGGTTACGGCATCTATACCGCATCGCGCTCTCAGCTCGACGTGTTTCCTGAATTCGCTCCGCCGCAAGTCGTCATTCAAACCGAGGCCGCCGGATTGTCGCCGGAGCAGGTGGAGCAGCTCGTCACGCGGCCGATTGAGACCGCAGTCAACGGAGTTGCCCGTCTCGAATCGATTCGTTCGCAATCGATTCAAGGCCTTGCCATTATCACGGCGGTATTCGCAGAAGGTACCAATGTGTTTCAAGCCCGCCAGATGGTCAGCGAGCGCCTCATCGAAGTCGCTTCCCGCATCCCGCAGGGTGTAGGACCGCCAACTATGGCGCCTCTGACTTCGGCGACGAGCGACGTGCTTCAGGTCGGTCTCACATCGGACACACGATCGCTGATGGAAATCCGCACGTTTGCGGATTGGACTCTCCGGCCCCGGCTGTTGGCTGTGCCCGGTGTGGCCAAGATTGTCGTCTTCGGCGGAGAGGTGCGCCAGCTTCAGATCCAGGTCCGTCCCGACCGGCTGCTCGAGTTCGGCACGTCGATTGATGAAGTGCTGGACTCCGCCCGAAGAGCAACCGGTGTTCGCGGAGCCGGTTTCGTGGATACTCCGAATCAGCGTGTGGTGTTTCGAACCGAAGGACAGCAGCTCTTGCCAAACCAACTCGGCGACGTTGTTCTGCGGCACAAGGACGGCCGCAGCGTTCGGTTGAAAGACGTCGCCACGATTGCAGAACGTCCCGAACCCATGATCGGCGCTGCCGCCATTCAGGGCGTTCCGGGTGCGGTACTCGTCGTCTCCAGCCAGTACGGTGCGAACACGCTGGAGGTCACCCGTGCGGTTGAAGCCGCACTTGTGGAGATGCAACCTGCGGCTCGGTCCTCAGGAATCACCATCCATCCGAAGCTGTTCCGCCCAGCCAACTTTGTCGAAACCGCCATTGGTAATATCCAGTCATCGTTATTGATTGGCGCAGTCCTGGTGACGGTTGTTCTCTTTTTCTTCCTCGCCGACGTCAGAACAGCATTCATTTCGATGACGGCTATTCCCTTATCTCTGCTCGGCGCGATCATCGTCCTGAACCGCTTTGGCGTCAGTCTCAATACACTGACGCTCGGTGGTCTCGCGATCGCGATCGGCGAAGTGGTCGACGATGCCATCATCGACGTTGAAAATATCCTGCGAAGGCTTCGCGAAAATCAACTGCGTCCTGATCCCCGGCCCGTATTCCAGGTTGTTTTCGATGCCTCTCTCGAAGTTCGCAGCGCCGTTGTTTACGCGACATTCGTCGTAGCGTTGGTGTTCTTGCCCGTAATCACGATGTCCGGAATTCAGGGACGCCTGTTTGCGCCGCTGGGAATCGCTTACATCCTTGCGATCCTGGCGTCGCTTATCGTTGCGTTGACGATCACGCCCGCCTTGTGTTTAGCTCTATTACCGAAACGCGCTCAAGTCGATCGCACACCGCGCTACGTTGAATTTTTGAAGCGCAGATACCGTGCGGTTTTGGAACGGATATCCGGACACCCCAAAGCGGTTCTTACGACAGTCGCGGCGTTGTGCCTGGCCGCGCTCGCGATGCTTCCATTCTTTGGCGGCGCGTTTCTCCCGGAGCTCCGGGAAGGACATTTTATCGTTCACATGTCTGCGGTCCCGGGCACGTCGCTCGAACAATCTCTCAGGCTCGGAAGAGAGATCACGAAGGAGTTCGAGAAGAATCCGCACATCCGATCTGTGGCCCAACGAGCGGGCCGGGCAGAGCAGGCGGATGACACGTGGGGAACGCACTACAGTGAAATCAACGTCGATCTTGTTCCACTCAGCGGAGAAGAAGCCGAGTCCGTTCAATCCGAGCTTCGTGATGTGCTGGTGAAATTTCCGGGGGTGTATTTCGCGATCAAGCCATTCCTGACGGAACGCATCGAAGAAATTCTGACGGGTATTCGAGGACAGGTCGTGATCAAAATCTTTGGCGAGGATCTCGATCAGATCGACCGAGTCGCTCAGGACGTCGCTCGCGTTGTGTCGACGGTTCCAGGAGCAGCCGATGTGCAGGTCGAATCCCAGCCGGGACTGCCCGAAATGGTTGTACAACTCAAGCCCGAACGCCTTCTCCAGTTCGGATTTCAGCCGGTATCCGTCATGGATGCAGTGCAGACCGCTTATCAGGGAACCAACGTCGCCCAGACGTTTGACGGGAATCGCGTCTTTGATGTGACTGTCATTCTCGACGATACCGCGCGCCGGAACCCTGAAGCAGCCGGCAGCCTCATGCTCCAGAACGCCGAAGGGACGCGAATACCGCTGAGGCAAGTTGCAGAGGTTTATCCCGCCACCGGGCGCTATGTCATCCTTCACGAGGCGACACGGCGACGCCAATCCGTTTCGGCCAATGTCGCCGGCCGCGACGTGAGTTCGTTCGTCGCGGAAACGAAGCAGCGCATCGGCAGAGATGTTCATTTCCCAGTGGGTGTTTATCCCGTCTTCACCGGAACTGCGGAGGCACAGGCTCAATCCCAAGAGGAAATACTCGTTTCATCTCTTATCGCCGGAGTTGCCATACTCCTGCTGCTGGCAATGGCTTTTCACATCTTTTTCAGCGGCGGCTGGCTGACTTTGGGCTCACTCGTAGGGCTCGTCACGTTGTTCGGTATCAGTACCCGCAATTCGATCATGATGATTTCGCATTTCGAACACCTGGTTGCGACCGAAGGTGAGTCGTGGGGCCTCGAAACCGCTCTCCGTGGAGCTACGGAGCGCCTGCTGCCGGTCCTGATGACCGCGCTTGTTGCCGCACTTGGATTGCTGCCGATCGCTGTTGGCAGCGGGGATCCCGGCCGCGAAATCGAAGGCCCGATGGCGATAGTGATCCTCGCTGGTCTGGTGACTTCGACCGCCCTCAACCTGCTCGTGCTGCCAACCCTGGCGCTGCGTTACGGCCGATTCGAGCCGACAGTAAGGGCCTCACCGTGAGGCTCTGGGATTCTTCGTCGGTTTTCAAAGTGGGTGGTTTGTCGAAACGCTTCGGTCGTTTCTATGCGCTCCAAATTGTCGGCTTTGAGCTTCGAGCTGGAGAAATCTCGGGGCTGATTGGTCCTAACGGAGCAGGCAAGAGGACACTGTTTGAATGTCTGGCGGGCGTGGCCAGCGGACAATGGTGGGTCAAAGTTCCTGAAAACGGGTCGGTCAAAGTTCCTGAAATCCACTGTCCAAAGGGGGCAATGTTCGTGAAAAATCACAAGAATGGTATTCTCATGCCGGATTCGAAAAAAGTGATGCATAGATTCCGTACCGGGATAACTGGGGTCATCACGATTGCGCTGCTCGGCATGAGCGCCGGCAGTCTCATTGCGTTCCAACGGGCAGCGGCGGCTCCCGCGCGCCAGGGATATGCCGAGCTGCCCGGAGTTCGACTCTGGTTCACGGACACCGGCGGCAGCGGCATCCCGGTGATTCTGTTGCACGCGAACACGGGTAACAGCGACAGCTGGGAATACAACATTCCAGCCTTCGAGAAGGCGGGCTACCGGGTGATCGCATTTGACCGGCGAGGTTGGGGCCGCAGTATGGCCGAGCCTTCTTCCGGTCCTCAGCCCGGCTCGGTCGCCGAAGACCTCCAGGCACTCGCGAATTTTTTGGGTCTACAAAAATTCCACCTGGTGGGCATCGCCGGCGGAGGATTCGTCGCGCTCGATTATGTGTTAGCCCATCCGGAACGCCTGATCAGCCTCGTGCTCGCCGCGACCACCGGACAGGTTATGGATCCCGTGCTGACGGAAATGATCGCAAGAACTCGTCCCGCGGAGTACAACGCGTTGCCAGTCCGGTTCCGGGAGATAAACTTCAGCTATCTGGCAACGAATCCTGATGGTGTGAAGAAGTGGCTCGACATCAATTCGCGATCCCAGCAACCTGGGTCGCCCGCCCAGCCGCCGCTGATCCAAAAGACTCTGCCGATGCTGGAAACCATAAAGGCACCGACGCTCCTGCTGCCTGGCGATAACGACCTGACGGCGCCACCGTATCTCATGCGTATCCTCGCGACTCATATTCCCGGCTCCGAGCTTCGTGTGATTGCCGAAGCGGGGCATTCCGCCAACTGGGAACAGCCGGAAGTCTTTAACCGGCTCGTCCTGGAATTTTTTACGAAGCACTCCCCTCCTCCATCGCCGGGATCCGCTCGAGCGAACATTTCCGCCGGCGAAGGCCTTGCGACTATTCGAGGCGCCAAATTGTGGTACGTGGACACCGGCGGAAGCGGAGTACCCGTGGTATTCCTCCACCCCGCTACCGGCAGCGTGCGTATATGGGAAAACCAGATCCCGGGGTTCACGGCCGCAGGTTACCGCTTCATTGCTTTCGATCGGAGGGACTTCGGGCGGACGATCATCGATCCAACGACCGGTCCGCAGCCCGGCACTGCCGCCGACGATCTCAATGCCCTTTTGGACTACCTCAGCGTCGACCGCGTGCATGTGGTCGGGAGCGCGGCCGGCGGCGGGGTCGCCTTAGATTTCGCTATCAGTTTCCCGCAGCGCGTGCGAAGTGTCTCTGTCGTCAATCACGCCTTCGGCGCG
>MNKP01000206.1 GCA_001920875.1 Acidobacteria bacterium 13_1_20CM_2_55_15 | reverse complement strand
TCCGGATCTGCTGCGGATCGTCCTGATGATGCGATCCACCATGGAAGCTCACGCTGACGCCACCTTCCGGATACAGATCTTTCGGAAACGGATAGCTCTTGCCCGTCAAATCGCGGGCGCCCAGCAGTGTGACCACTCGCGTGATGTCGGCTTTGAAGGCCAGCGCCGTTAAGTCCCAATGCAGCTTGATATGATCATCAAATGATTCGGGTACCCCCGACGGTTCTTCGAGTGACGGAACCTCGGTGGACGCTTTCGCCGCCAGCTGAATCCGCCGCTCGATCTCCCGTACCTCTTCCGTATATTGATCGATGGTTCGCTGGTCCGAAGCGCCTAGGTTCTTTTTCAGGCTCTGCAGTTCGCCCATGAGCGAATCCAGAATGCTCCGGCTTTGCTTCATGCGGGCGGCGCGTAGTTCGGGAGTCGCGCCGCTTCCGAACAAGCGCTCGAAGACCACCTGAGGGTTGAGTTCCATCGGCAGCGGCGTTGTCGGTGTATTCCACGAAATGGAATTCGTGTACGAGCAGCTATAACCTTCACCGCAGTTACTGGAACTGGAATTGGGATCTTCAACAGCGAGTTGCATTGAAGGTAACAGATTGTCCTGACCAATTTTCTGAGCAATGACCTGATCGATCGTCGGGCTGCCCACGCTCGCGTCCGAACCTGCCGTCTTCTTCGGCTTGATTGCAGTCAGGAAAGCTGCAGCCACCCAATGATCCGAACCGGTCGTGCCCTCGGGCGGTTCCGCCGATTTGGACCACAGGCCGGTGATAACGACTGTCTGATCCTTTACTTTTTCGAGTGTCTCCGTGATAAACGGCAGCTTCTCGGGAAGCGGCCCTTCTTTCTCGAGCTCCCAGTGACCCGGCGCCATACCGTGCGGATAAAAAACACCGACAAATCGCGGTTTTGGATTCGCCGGAGTTTGAGCGAGAGCAGTCGCAGCCGGCACCATTGCTTCCAGTAACGGTAACGTCAGCGTCACACCTGCGCCCTGAAGGAAGGTGCGGCGCGGAAGTTGTTTCTTAGTTATAAACATTGCATGCTCTCCCGACTCATTCTAGTGTTGAGTAAGAAAATCTCCAGCAATCGACACTAATTTCCTTTCTCTTTATTGGGCTGGATGCTGGTTTCCTGCATCTTCATATTCATCTGAAACGGTTTACTCTTAACGATACCCAAAACAAGCGCTGAAAATTTATTGCCGTTCTTTGCCGCGTCTCGCGCCAGCGAACGCACGAGCGGCATGTCTTGATATTCGACGCCGCGCCCCAGTGCATAGGTCAGCAGCTTTTCCGCGACGACCTCAACGAACTGGTCCGAGTATGTTGCCAGCCAGGTCCGAAGGCCGGTGGGGCCATTAATCTTGGTCCCGTCGAATACTGTCGCAGCCGGGTCGACCGGATTTCCTTCATCGTGTGTTCGCCAGGATGCAATCGCATCAAAGTTTTCGAGTGAGAAGCCAATCGGGTCCATCATGCTGTGGCACTGAACGCAATCGGAGCGGACGCGATGGTCGAGCATCTTCTGGCGCATCGACGGTTCTTTAGCGTTACCGGCCGCATCCGTCATTCGCGGAGGGAGCGGCGGAACATTCGGTGGTGGATCCGGTGGGCTCATACCAAGAATGTTGGTCATGATCCATTTGCCGCGAGTCACCGGAGAAGTTCTTTCAGGTTTTGCCGTTGTCACCAGAAACGCGCCCTTCCCCGTCAATCCCTTTCGGACATCCGTATCAGGACCGAGCGTGACGCGGCGAAACTGGCTACCGTAAATGTTAGGAATACCGTAATGCTTGGCCAGCCTCTCGTTGATGAAAGTGTAGTCGGCAGTCAGCAAATCCGTCACATTTCGGTCCTCGCGAACGATACTGTCGAACAGCAGCTCCACTTCGCGTCTCATCGCTTGCCGCAAAGGATCGTCGAAGTCCGGAAAGAGCATCGGGATTGGACCCACAGCCTGCAAACCGCGCAGGTTCAGCCACTGTCCGGCAAAGTTGACCGCGAGTGCTTCTGCCTTGGGATGTTTCAACATGCGCCGCACTTGCTGTTCCAGCACGACCGGGTCTCTCAGCTTTCCCTGACCCGCGACCCGAATCAATTCGTCGTCGGGGATGGTGCTCCACAAAAAGAAGGACAGCCGCGAAGCGAGATCGATGTCGCTGACTCGGTACGTTTCGCCCTGCTTTACATTCGGCGGTTCGGCTTCGATGCGGTAGATAAATTTGGGATCGGTCAGAATACGGGCTAGCGCGTTCTCAATGCCATCCTCGAATTTTGCCTCCCGGCGACCCTCTTGGTAAAAAGCCATTAACGAATCCACATCCGCGTTAATCGCGGGCCGCCTGAATGCGTGCGTCGCCAGGTTCGAAATAATCTTTCGCGCGCATGCGGTCTCGTCAGCCGGAGTCGTTGGTCTACAGATGAAAATTTTGCGGCGGCTTGGCGAGTCTTCGGCTTGCTTGGCGTTGTATGGTCCTTCAATTCGAACGGTCCCCACATGCGGGAAATAGGTGAAGCCGGGGGTGGGGCCTGTCTGCACCGTATCGCGCATGAAATGCTGATCCAGATCAAGGATTGGAGCAAAGTTCGTTTGCAAAAAGGTAACCCCCAAGTCATGCAGGCCGGCTTTTGTCGAAATTCGGATCTTCATCGAGGTGCGACCCAGGTCTTGACCCGTCTGTCCACTTTGCACCGCCGCGACTCGACGACCGCCGCAATTGGCTGGGGGCGTTCGACCGCCGCCTTGCCAATCCAGAAGTTCGATCCGCTCGCCATCCAAAAGCACTTCGAGTTTTTCGCAAGGAACCGAGCCAAAACCCTGCGGCGACATGTTGTCACCGAAAATGGGCGTTATCGTGATTTGGTATTCGCCATCGGACGGAAAAACATGTCTGATCAGCATTCCGCCCCGCGTTCCGAAGGGCAATCCTTCGATGTGGTAATCCTGCGATGTGTCCTCCGGAGTTCTGTAAACGGTCAACGACGGTGTCGCAGCTTCGCCGATGGCGAGCCGGCTGATCTTTTGAGCCGCCGAGACATAAGCTTCTACAAGTGTCGATGAGACACCCAAAGCGCCGGCAATATTGTCAAAGCCGCGGGTCGAGTCGTCGGAGGGCAGATACTTCGCGGGATCGATATTCAGATCCAACAAGTCCTGCAGCACGTTGGCGTATTCAGTGCGGTTCAGACGGTGGAGGCCCGGCGGAGGAGTATAGGTCACCGCGTTGCGATCGAGTTCGTTTTCAAGCCACGCGATTAGGCCCTTGTATGTCTCTCGATCGGGCCGCCGGATGCCGGATGGCGGCATCATTCCCGCCCGAAGCTTGCGAACTACGCGCTCCCATGTTTCCGCATCGCGGCTGAGGCCGGCGATATCCAACCTGTCGAAATCAATTTTGCGCGCCGAATCCATGCCGGCGGCTTTTGCCTTATCACTATGGCAGGTCGAACAATACTGATTAATGATTGCGCGTTGAGCGGCGGCCTGATCCGATGACGCCACCGCAGATTGGCTCTGCCGGCCGCCTGTCTTGCCGTACACCTGAACCAGAAGAGACAAAATGGTCAACGAACCAATCGTCAGAATTCTTCTCTTCATGGAGGCTCCGGTCTAGGAAGCTGAACAGCCTAAGAAGACAACAACATTAACGCCAAAAAGAATATAACAACGCCAAGTGATATTTCAAACTTGAAGCCCTTCTGTGTCATGATTTTGCGAGCTGCAAACGAGAATTGAAAATTGATGCATCTTCGCGTATCCAAACCGATCTTAATAGCCGCCCTTGTACCGCTGGTTCCTGTTCTAGCTCTCGCGTTGAGGCAAGATCGGCGAGCTTCCGACATGCCCGGGGAGCTGAAGCTCGAGTACACCGAAAAGTGGGGGTATCTTCCCTCTCTCTTGAAGCACTACAACATCCCGATTTCCTCGCAAACATTGGCTTTTTCGAAGTCCAGCTTTCAACTCACTCAAATCGCACCGGATGCGCCCCGCGCGATTTACTTCAATGATGATGTTTATGTCGGTTGGGTCAATCACGGCCAGTATATCGAGGTTGCGACTGTCGATCCGCAGACGGGCCCCGTGTTCTATACACTGGGCCAAGAGGACGATCACCATTATCCAGTCCTGGAGCCGCAGAAGGAACAATGTCTGGTGTGCCATGACACGTTCCAGACAAACACACCCGTTCCGCGTCTTCTCATGCTTTCGGTGCTGCCGAATCCGGACGGCAATGCGCTGAAGGCCGCAGCGTTGATCACCAACGATCAAAGTCCTTTTCGAGAGCGGTGGGGCGGATGGTACGTTACCGGCACGCATGGCAAACAACAGCATCTGGGAAACACGATTGTGCGGGCGCGGGCCGACGACATCGACGATATGAAGAAGTTCATCGCGCGCATGGACCTGAGCGCCGGTGCGAACCTCACCGACCTCAGCAAACGTTTCGACACGAAGGAATATCTTTCACCCCATAGCGACATCGTCGCCTTGATGGTCCTTGGCCACCAGACTCATGTGCACAACATGATCACCTCCGGTGTGTACGAGCTGCGCGATGCAGAGGAAAAGGGCCTCTCCGGCAAAATGAACGACATCGTTAAAGACGCGGGCGAGCGAATTGTTCGAGCGATGCTGTTCGCCGGTGAAACACCCTTAACAGAACCGGTCTTGGGCACGTCGAGTTTTGCAGCAGAATTCAAAAGCCAGGGTCCGCGCGACAAGCGCGGCCGCTCGCTCCGGGAACTGGATCTCCAACGCCGGCTGTTGCGCTACCCGCTGAGCTACCTCGTTTATTCCAAATCATTCGATGCCATGCCGGGTGGCTTGAAAGATTACGTCTATCGCCGGTTCCGAGAGATCCTATCCGGTCAAGACACGAGCTCCGACTTCGCCCGTCTTTCCGAAACCGATCGCAAGGCGATTTTCGAAATTTTGAAAGAGACAAAAGCAGACTTCTAGACTGTGTCGTTTCCGAGTAGAATACGCGCGGACTTCAATCCTGAAGAATATGGCCCGTGATATCGCTAATGAATTAGGTGGCCCTGATCACGTACATGCCGCCGCGGCAAAGCCGGCGGGTGTCCGCGAATTGTCTTTACGGTCGGTTCTTTGCGGCTTGGCAGTCGCGGCGGTGATGGGGGCGTCGTATCCGTACATCGTATTGAAACTCGGCTTTGGACCGAACGTTTCCGTCGTCGCAGCGTTTTTCGGATATCTCGCGCTGGGCATCGTCTTCAAGGACTACAACCGGTGGGAAAACAACATCGTTCAAACCGCCGGCACGGCCGCGGCTCAAACAGCGTTCATGTGCGTGCTGCTGGCGGCATTCGATATGTTGTCGGCCAGCCAGACCGTATCGTTCAACCTTTCATTGACGCCGCTCGAATCCTTCATGTGGCTGACCTCCGCCGGATTGCTTGGCGTTCTGTTAGCCGTGCCGATGCGCCAGCATTTCGTTGTGGACGAGAAACTCACATACGCCGACGGCTTGGCCGCCGGCGAAACGCTCATCGTCTTGGATGGCAGGGGCGCGGGTGCGCGCCTGGCCGCCCGAGCTCTTGCGATCGGAGCTATCGCATCCGCGGCTGTCATGTTGATGACGGAAGATGCGCGCGTCCTGGCATGGTTTCCCTCCATAACGCTTGCCGGCACCGCAGTGATGATGACAACAGGTGTGGGCTTGAACTGGAGCCTGCTGTCGCTCGGATCGGGCATGCTGGTCGGTCTTCGGATCAACGTAAGCATGCTGCTCGGTATGGTTATTTCATGGATCATCGCACCTTACGCTCTGCTCCACTACGGCGTGATCAAAGCGAACTTTACTAAAAACGATGTGTTGTTCTGGGTGATGTGGCCGGCGACAGCCATGCTCGTGGCCAGCGGGCTGGCTGCACTCGTGTTGCGCTGGAAAATTCTCGTGAAGACATTCCGGAACCTTTCGACGGCGAGTGCGGGAGCAGATAGCTTTCCGATGAAGTGGGTCGTCACCGGAGTCTTCGTCACGGCTATTGCACTGATTGTCACGCAGAAGCTCAATCTCGGTCTCGATCTATGGATGACGACTGCCGCAATCGTGCTGTCCGTTCCCATGATGCTCGTGGGACTCCGCGTGCTGGGTGAAACAAATTGGGGGCCAATCAGCTCGCTTTCGAACGTGATGCAAGTCATCTTTGGCGCCCTTGCTCCCGGCCACATTCTAGCCAATATGGTCGCAAGCGGAACTACAGGCACAATTGCAGTCGAATCGGAAGCGCTAATGCAGGACTATAAAGCGGGTCACATGATCGGATCCTCACCGAAGAACTTGACGATCATGCAACTCCTGGCCACCCCTATCGGCGCTGCCGCAGTTTCATGGACCTATCCGCTGTTGCGCGACACGTACGGTATCGTTGGCGAAAACGCCGGGCTTTCCTCGCCGATTTCCCGAAGGTGGGCCGGATTCGCAGAAATTCTCTCCAAGGGATTAAGTGCTCTGCCGCCGGGCGCAGTTGAAGCGGTGGTGATCGCCGCCGTTCTCGGCATCATGTTTGCGCTCCTGGAAACCCGTAACGCCCGCTGGGTTCCTTCGCCCACAGGCGTCGGCATCGGGATGCTCGTTCCCGCAGCCGTGATTTTCGTGATGTTCTTGGGAAGTTTGGTGGAACGTCTTTGGTGGCGCGCTGACCGCCGGTCGCACGAGTTATATATGGTGCCGCTTGCTTCCGGGTTCATCGCCGGGGAAGCCATCGTTGCCGTCATCGTGCCGCTGTTGGTCGTCTTCGGCCTCGTCCACTGAAGGGGCGCACACCTGAACTACCGAATCCAACTATTATTTGGGAGTTCAGGAGCGTGAAGTTATAGGTCTTCATCCTGATAGGAATAGCCTATCGCTGAGATAGAGACAATGTGTTAGACAGTTCAGGCTGTCCGACGCGAAACTAGAAACACTGAGAAAGGAGACGGGAGAAATATGGCTGAACTGAAAGGAACCAAAACTCATCGAAACTTACGAGATGCATTCGCCGGCGAATCCATGGCGAATCGCAGGTATCTCTATTTTGCGAAGGTCGCCGACGTCGAGGGTTATCCGGAGATTGCCGGCAACTTCCGCGACACGGCCGAAGGCGAAACCGGCCACGCTCATGGCCATCTGGATTACTTACGCAAAGTGGGTGATCCCGCTACGGACCAGCCATTCGGCGATACCGTGCTCAATCTGAAATCCGCGGTGCACGGCGAAACCTACGAATACACGGATATGTATCCGGGAATGGCGAAAACGGCTCGCGAAGAAGGTTTTGCGGAAATCGCAGACTGGTTCGAAACTCTGGCCAAGGCGGAAAAATCTCATGCCGGCAGATTCAGCAGTCTTCTGAAATCGATTTCGTGATCGGCTGCGAGGATGGAACAAACGAAGAACATCGCCTACCAACCCACAGACGGGCTCTCCTATGCTCCCTCGGAAGCGAAATACTGGGATCCGGAGGCGCTCGACAAGGAGATCCGGCGGACCTTCGAGATCTGCCACGGGTGCCGTCTCTGCTTCAAATACTGTGACAGCTTTCCGAGTCTTTTTTCCTCCATCGACGGGAAGGATGGCGATGTTCGGCAGATCACCGCTGTCGAGACAGCCAAAGTGATGGACTCTTGCTTTCAGTGCAAGCTCTGTGAGGTCCAGTGTCCCTACAGCGAGCGCGATGGGCACGAGTTCAAATTGGATTTTCCACGTCTGGTGCAGCGCTACGTTGCGCAGAAAGCGCGCCGTGAAGGACTCGGCCTGCGCGATCGCGTCCTCGGCAATCCGGACAGCGCTGGAGCTGCAGCGCGCGCGAGTCTCGGTATCGCCAACGTGGCCAATCGCGTCCGCCTGCATCGAATCTTCCTGGAGAAGGTTCTCGGCATTCATCGCGACAAGTTGCTTCCCGAGTTTGCCGGCACGACCTTCGAGCGATGGGCTTCGCACGCCGGAAAAATAAGACCGGAGGCCGGCGGCGAAGCCGTCCTGTTTCAAACATGCTATGTGCAAAACAACGAACCGGAGATCGGCCGCGATACCATCGAGGTGCTTGAACGCAACGGTGTCGATGTCCGTTGCGCCAACGGTCTCGAATGTTGCGGCATGCCGGCGTGGGAGCGCGGCGACCTGGAGTCGCTTCGCCGCCGCGTGAAGGTGAACCTGCGAATCCTGTTGCCGTTCATCGAGCGAGGAGCAAAGGTCATCGCCATCAACCCGACTTGCTCGATGATGATGCGAAGAGAACACCCGACGCTCGTCGGACCGGAAGACCGGAAAGCCGCGGAAAAGGTCGCCGCTGCTGTCATGGATCCAAGCGAGTTCCTCTGGTCCATCCGTGACCAAGCGCGTTTCAATACGAACTTCCGCAGCACGCCGGGAGAGAAGGTCGCCTACCACGCGCCGTGCCATCTTCGCGCACAGGCCATCGGTTTCAAAGGGAGAGACCTGTTGCGAAAGATTCCCGGAGTTTCGCTATCAACCATCATGGAATGCTGCGGCCACGACGGCACGTACGCGATGACAGTTGAAGGTTTCGAACCTTCGGCACGAATCGGGAGAAAAGCATTCGAGGGCATGAAGGAGGAGGCGGCGGAAATCTGGGCAACGGATTGCCCGTTGGCCGCCCTGCAGTTTCAGCAACACGCCGGAGTCCGCCCGATGCATCCCATGAGCATCCTGGCGCGTGCATACCGCGAGAACGGTTTCAGTCCTGCCACGGGCGACGTCGAATCCAAGGAGCCGTCCGGCGGAGTTCAGAAGAGTTGAATGGTTAAGCGGGCCGAAATCGTCGACTACGTCACATATGAGGACATGCGAGCTCAATTTCGCGCGGAGGTCATGAAAGCGAAGGAACTTCGCCGCATCCATATCGGCGAATACCTCACCTTGCTTTTCGAAAATCACCTGACTGTGCGCTATCAGATTCAGGAAATGGTCCGCGCGGAGCGGATCGTCCGGGAGTCGGATATCGTTTATGAAATCGATACCTACAACGAACTCTTGGGCGATGAAGGGGAGCTTGGCTGCACGCTGCTGATCGAGATCGAAGACCCCGCACTGCGCGATCGGAAGCTGCGAGAGTGGTGGCACCTGCCCGAAAAAGTCTATGTAGTGCGCGAGAATGGAACTCGTATCGCAGCCACATTTGACGAACGGCAGCGTGGTGAAGGACGGCTCAGTTCCGTTCAGTACCTGAAATTCAAAACCAACGGTTCAGTACCTGTCGCCGCCGGCGTCGATCTCGGCGACCTCCGGAATGAGACTCAACTGAAACACGAGCAGCAAGAAGCCCTGCGCGCCGATCTGGCAGAACGCTGATATCGAAATGGAAAACGGATTTATTTCGATGCGGCATGTCTAGGGCAAACCTATAGTAGCACAGGGATGACGAGGGTATAATCCGCCTATCCATTCACGATCCGGCTTGGGAGGCAGTATGAAGAAACTATCGATGATCGTTCTGATTCTGAGCGTGAGTTTGAGCTACGCACAAACGGCGGGCCAGGGTCCACCGGACCATCCGTCGGTCACAGTGCAGGGTCGCACGTATACGCCGCGTTCTATATTGGCGCGCAACATGGGTACGCCGGAAGATCAGACAACCCAGTTCCCACCGCACAAGATCATCGGGAACATTTATTATGTGGGGACGCGTACGCTGAGCTCATTCCTGATCGTAACCCCGCAGGGAAACATCCTGATCAACAGCACGTATGAGCGGAATGTGCCGACAATTGAGAAGTCGGTGCAGCAATCGGGATTCAAGTTTTCCGATATTAAGATCCTGCTCGGGACTCATGCGCATGGGGATCACCAGGAAGGCGATGCCGCGGTGAAGCAGTTGACGGGAGCACAGGTGATGATGATGGCGGAAGATGTGCCGGCGCTCCGGGAAATGAAGCCGGGCGGCAAAGAGCACCCGATCGACAAGATACTCCACGACGGAGAATCAGTGACTCTCGGCGGTACAACGCTGGTCGCGCATTTGACGGCCGGCCACACGCGCGGCTGCACTACCTGGACGACGAAGGCCCAGGAGGGAGGCAAGACCTACAACGTTGTTATCAACTGCAGCCTGCGCCCTCCCAATGTCTTAACGCCGCCCATCACTGATGAGTTCAATCGATCCTTCAAACGGGTCCGCTCGCTGCCTTGTGATGTCCAGGTTGGAGATCATCCGGCGCAGTACGACATGCAAACGAAGTATGCGAAGCTCCGAAGCGGCGGCCGAAATCCCTTCATCGACCCGGCAAGCTGCAAGCTCGAGGCGGACATCGAGGAAGCCATGTTTCACGCGATTCTCGCCGAGCAGCAAAAGGCTGCGCAGCCGTAGGTGCATATTCCCCTCCTCGCAGAGGAGGGGAATATGCAAACAGCGCCCCGGTTATCCGGGCGCACAGGAGACTACATATGATCGCAAGATGGCCCGTTCATATCGGCGTGGTGGCAGTTACCGTTGCTATTCTGTTCGCTTTTTCACCTGTTGAGGTGAAAAGCCAGCGCGATACGGCAGGCGCCGTAACAGTCGGCGCCGGCGATCTCGGCGGAGTCGTCACGGGCACCAAGGGACCTGAAGCGGGTGTCTGGGTGATTGCCGAAACCACCGATCTTCCAACCAAACTCGCCAAAATTGTGGTCACCGATGCTCAGGGCCGCTATCTGATACCCGACCTGCCGAAGGCAAATTACAACGTTTGGGTGCGCGGATACGGGCTTGTCGACTCGCCGAAAGTGAGCACCGCTTTGGGCAAGACTTTAGACCTGAAGGCCGTTCCCGCCCCGACCCCCGCGCAAGCGGCCGAATACTATCCCGCGCTCTATTGGTTCTCGTTGCTTCGGGTGCCCGAGAAAAGCGAATTCCCTTTGCAGAAGATAAAGAGCCAGGGTGAATGGCTCAACATCGTCAAGACAGGCGCCTGCCAATCGTGTCATGCCCTCGGCACGAAGGGCATGCGCACGATTCCGAAAGAACTCGGCACATTTCCGAATTCCGTGGAAGCGTGGAGGCGCCGGCTTCAGTCGGGAGGCGCGCGGGCCCTCATGACTCGCGATATCACGAGGCTCGACACCGATATCGCGCTGAAATATTTCGCCGATTGGACCGACCGTATTGCACGCGGCGAGTTGCCTTTTGCGAAACCCGAACGGCCTCAAGGAATTGAGCGCAACTTTGTGGTCACGCTGTGGGACTGGAGCCGCCCGACCGCGTATCTCCACGATGAGGTCTCGACGGACCGGCGCAATCCAAGTGTGAATGCCAACGGTAAGATTTACGCCTCGACCGAGGACAGCACGGATCTGATACCCGTTCTCGATCCCAAAACGCACACGGCAGCTGAAGTCTTGCATCCAGTGCGTGATCCAAATACACCGTCCTCGAAGAACAACCCGTACGCTGCGTCTGCTTACTGGGGACCGGAACCGATATGGGATAGCAAGACGCTCGATCACAATCCGATGATGGATGAAAAGGGACGCATCTGGTTCACATCGCGCGTTCGCCCAGGCAAAAATCCGGATGTGTGCAAGCAGGGATCCGATCATCCCTCGGCCAAAGTCTTGCCGATCGAAGAAGCGGACCGTCATCTGTCCATGTACGATCCGGCGACCGGAAAGTTCACCCTGATCAGCACCTGCTTCCAAACCCACCATCTCAACTTCGGCAACGATGCCAATCAAACGCTATGGACCAGCACCGGCATCGGAGGTCCCGGAGTCCTAGGGTGGTTGAATCGCAAGATGTTTGAAGAAACGGGCGACGAGATGAAGTCGCAGGGATGGACGCCATTCGTCATCGACACTAACGGCAACGGTAAGCGCGATGCTTTCGTCGGACCCGATCAACCGGTCGATCCCACGAAGGACAAGCGCGTCCTGGTGAATATTTATGCCGTCGGCGTCAGCCCCTCTGACGGCACCGTCTGGGGAACCGTGGTGGGATATCCCGGCGCAATCGTACGAGTACAACCCGGACTCAATCCGGCCGAGACCGCATTGAGTGAGATATATGAGGTTCCATCTCCCGGCTTCGGGCCCCGTGGCGGAGATGTCGATTCAAATGGTGTGTACTGGGCCTCGCTGGCGAGCGGTCACCTCGGAAGTTTTGATCGGCGCAAATGCAAAGTCCTCAATGGACCAACCGCGACGGGCGCACACTGCCCTGAAGGCTGGACGTTCTATCAGTTCCCTGGGCCACAATTGCGGGACGTGAAAGATCCCGGAAGCGGCGAGGCGAGCTACTACACCTGGATCGATCGGTTCGACACATTCGGTCTCGGGCGCAATGTGCCGATTGCGATGGGTAATTTGAGCGATTCCATTTACGCCCTGGTCGATGGCAAGTTCATTACCTTCCGTATCCCATACCCCAGCGGCTTCTTCCCCAAAAATGTGGATGGCCGCATCGACGATCCGAACGCCGGTTGGAAAGGCAAGTCGTTGTGGTCCACCTCTGGAACGAGGACAATGTTCCATCTCGAGGGCGGTAAGGCTAACAGGCCGAAGGCGGCACGCTTCCAGCTTCG
>MNKP01000114.1 GCA_001920875.1 Acidobacteria bacterium 13_1_20CM_2_55_15 | reverse complement strand
CGTGCCGGTTCCAGGCGTAGATTTTCTCGGTCTTTTGCCGGAGGAGTTTCAAACTTCCGTTGTCTTTGCCGCTGGTATTGGTACGCGATCGGAAAGACCGGACCGTGCCAAGGCGCTCGTCGAATTCATCAGTGGCAATAAAGGCGCCGCAATTCTTCGAGCCAGCGGAATGGAGCCTGCCGCAACAGCGGGCAGCGGGCGCCCGTTGACAAAGGTCCGTTAGCGGGAGTCACTTCCCGATCACATCTTCATTTGAGAAATCAGAGTGTCGCGATCATGCGTGGCAATCTCCAACAATCGCTGCCGTCATCCGGCGTAAATCCAGAAGTCGCCGATGATCGCGGCGCCGGTCGGCGGTAATGGTCCCGGTACTTGCACGGCGGCAAACGGCTGCGGTTGTTTGCCGTAGCGATCTGACCAAGCCGTGGCAACGCCGGAGAAGTCGCGAATATCGGTCATGAAATACTGGGCGCGCACCACGTTCCCGATGGCAGCGCCGACGGCTTTGCAGACGGCCCGCATAGGAGTGGATCAGCGCGGCTTGGGCCTGCCCGCCAAGGCTGATGGCGTCGAACGCTGCCGCATCCACCGCAGCAGGTACGCGGCCGTCGCGCCCGACCGCCATCAGACCCGAAGGAAAGGCGAGCTCGCCGGCGCGCACACACGGCACTCCAGCGGCCACTTCAATCCGCGACGGGCCCGCCGCAATAAGCCGGAACGATCAGGTACGCGCCAGATAATCTCCGACGAGTTTTACAGCCATGGATCCTTCACCAACCGCGGACGCAACGCGGTTCATTGCGCCTGCGCGTACATCTCCAGCTGCGAAAACGCCTGGGACGCTGGTCTCCAGCAGCATCGGTTCGCGGCTCTCCTTCCACATTTTGGGAAACCCGTCTGCCAGGGCCACATCACGCCCGGTGAGAACAAATCCTTTAACGTTCCGAAGAACTGAAGGAGGCAGCCAGCCGCTATGCGGGCGCGTACCGATAAAAACGAACACGGCGTCGGCCGTCTCGTTGATGACCGAGTCGTCTTCGAGTGACCGTAGCCAGACATGTTGCACCCGGCCTTCTCCCCCGACGCGCTCAACAACCGTTCGAGGCCGTATTCGAATATTCGGTAGAGCCGCAAGTTGGTCTGTTAAGTAGCGCGACATCGTTTCCGCCAAGCCGCTGCGGCGAACAACAACAGCAACCTCAGCGGCGAAACGGGACAGGTACACTGCACTCTGTCCAGCGGAGTTGCCGCCGCCGATGACCACCACGCGGCGTTCCCGGCAGGAATGAGCTTCCGTGACTGCAGCCCCGTAATACACGCCTGCGCCCGTGAAATCGGCAATCCCTGAAGCTTCGTGTTCCCGATAGCTCATTCCGGTGGCTGCAATGACTGCCCGCGTCACGATTTCCCGCCCTTCATCCAGCCGAAGACGTTTGTAACCTCTGTCCACGGACAATCCCGTCACGGAAACCGGGACAAGAAATTCGGCCCCAAGACGTTGCGCCTGGGCCAAAGCGCGCCTGGTCAACTCGCTCCCCGACACGCCCGACGGAAATCCGAGATAGTTTTCGATTCTCGAGCTCGCCGCCGCTTGGCCTCCCGGCCCATGTCCGTCCAGCAAGAGCGTCCGCATTCCCTCGGATGCCCCATAAACAGCCGCCGCCAGGCCGGCAGGTCCTGCTCCCACGATCACAAGGTCATACAATTCGTGAGCCGCCGACGTGGCCAGCCCCAGGTTTTCGGCGAGTTGCTGCCGGTCCGGGTTTCGCAGTGCCCTTCCATTTTCGAGAAGCAGAGTAGGCAATTCATGGGGCGCCACGCCCGACGCTTCCAGAAGCTGCCGTGCGTCCGGATCTCGCTCGACGTCGAGCCATCGATACGGTATGAGGTTGCTTGCGAGGAAGTCTTTCACCTGGTGGGATCGCGGTGACCACTGATGTCCGACGAGTCTCAAGCCGGTCACTTCCGGGCGGTATTCCGCTTGCCAGGCCGCCAGCAGTTCGTCGATTGCGGGAAAGAGATGCTCCTCTGGTGGATCCCAGGGTTTTTCAAAATAGTGGTCCAGATGCGCCTCATTGATCGCCCGTACGGCGGCTTTAACATCCGAATAAGCGGTGAGCAGCACGCGCCGCGCAACCGGATAAATTTCGCGGCATCGTGTCAATAGATCTACGCCAAGCATGGCAGGCATGCGCTGATCGCTGATCAGCATCGCCAGCGTGTCGCCTCTCGCTTTTAGCTCCTTGACGGCATCCAATGCCGCTTCGCCGGAATTCGCGGCTAACACGCGGTAGTCTGCCCGGTAGCGTGATCTCAAGTCCCGCCGGATCGCAGCCAACACCTGGGGGTCGTCATCGACGACGAGAATGATGGGTTCGGCCAAGAACGCCTCCTTCAACTAACCTCGGTTGCGGGGAGCGTTACGCGAAACTCGGTGCGTCCCGGCTTGGAGTCGAGTTCAATCTGTCCGTTGTGCCTCTGGACCAGCCGCCTCACGATGTCCAGTCCAAGTCCTGTACCCTGGCCTACGGGTTTTGTCGTGAAAAACGGATCAAAGATGCGATCGCGAATGTCGGTTGAAACGCCCGGTCCATCGTCGATTACACGGATCACGACATCGCTGTCCCGACGGTTGGCGAACAATTCAACCCGCCCACCCTCGCTCACAGCGTCAATAGCGTTGTCGATCAGGTTTGCCCATACCTGGTTGAGTTCACCACCGAATCCTTTGACCGGGGGCAGATCGTTCTCGATGTTGAGACTCAAACGGACCGACTTGCTCTTTGCCTTGGCCCTCAAAACAACGAGCGTGCTGGCCAAACCTCTCTCCACGTTGACGGGCTCGGGGACGGCAGCGCGGTCCATTTGAGTGAACTCCTTGATGGCGCCAACCAGGTCGTGTATCCGTGAGGCGGCCTCATGAATTTCGGAGGCCAGACGGCGTGTGGTAGAACCCGCTGCAATCCACTCTACGGCGGTGTCGAGCAACTGCCCATCCATCAGTCCCGCCAGTTCATTCAACATTTCGAACGTAATCTCAGTACTGGCGAGCGCCTCGGCGAACGCGGTTTCTGCTCCATGGCTGGCCAACCAGCCGGCGATCGACTCCTCGCGTTGTTCCTGTTCCAGAGGGGGGAGCACCGAAGGGATGCCGCAGGCGAGGCAGGCCGCGCGCACTTTTTCGACAGCCGCGATCTGCTCTTTGCGGAGTCCGGCGGCGCCCAAATTCCAGGCTGCCAGATCGGCTCCCCTCAGGCTCTCCGGCAACGCGTTGGCGCTTCGGGCCAACGCCGATGCCGGATTGTTCAGTTCATGCGCCAGTCCAGCCGACAGCTTACCGAGAGAAACCAGTTTTTCGTCGTGGAGATAGCTGGACGTAAAGTGACGCGCACGGTCAACCATGATGTGGACAAATATCGCGGTGAGTTCTTGGCATTCTCGAATCATTTCTGGTATGTCTTCGCGATATACCGTGACCACCTCGGTCGGCTCTTCGGCCACCACATCTCCGGGCGGAGCAACCAGCCGCGAATACGGCATCAGACCCGTAACGTCCCCACCGCGCCATTCCATGATCTTCCGGCGCCCGGCCCCTCGATCGACGTGAATGCTCAGGTGTCCTGAAAGTACAACATGCAGTCCTTCGACTTGCCCCTTCATCGAAGTCAACACGGCGCCCGAATCCAGATGACGGAGTACACCGTGCGCCCCAAGCCATGCGATCTGCTCTTGGGGCGCGGCACTGAGCGTTCGATGCGCGGTCAGACGTTCCAACAGAGAGAGAGAGGGAGTACTCAATCTACCATCCAGACAGCGGTATAACGTGAAAGCACCGTCAGGCGATCCTCGCCAAGGATTGGTTGTCCTGCTATGAAAGCAACGTTCAGGAACAAGACTGCAAATGAAAAGCTCTAATTTGAAGCCTTATTGGACTGGTTGACGTAATATCCGGTGCGATGCCGGATTTGCGAACCCGCCTTCTTGACCTTCACCTCGACTTGACGCCAGGCAGTCTTATCCCGTCCCGATGCCGGATAATAGCTGAGCGTGTACTGCTGATGCAGTTCTTCCAGAAGCACCTGAGCCAGACTGTTCAGAGCGTAGTTTCTGCCCGTAAAGAGCCGGAAGGCGCGTCCACCGCTTATGCTGGTGAGGCGGCCGAGCATATAGTGATAGATGTGGTAGCGCGTCCGTCTTAACACGAGCGGATCGTCGTCGTCATCATCGATTCCGATGGCATACACGAGAATTTGAGCGCGTTTCAAGACGTCTTCAACCTGCGTCGAATTGATGTGGCTCTTGGTATCGAAACCATCCGTGACCAGAAGCAAAACTTTCTTGTTGTGCTTTGCCTTCTTCATTTCCTCGTTCACGGCCAGCTCGATTGCGTCGTATGCCGCGGTTTCGCCGCCCGCCTTGAGATCTCTGAAGCTACGTTGAATCTCCTGCATGTTTGTTGTGAAGTGGTGGCGGACATCCACATCGGAATTGAAAGAAATCACGAACATTTCGTCTTGTGGACCCAGGGCAGTTGCGATTTCTCGCACGGTCTGCAACGCTTGCTGCAATTTGTGCCGCATACTACCGCTATTGTCGATCAGAACACCGACGCTGATCGGCACGCGCAGGTCGTGTGAGAAGAAGGAAATCTTTTGCTCTTCCCCATCCTCGAAGACCTGAAAGTCCTCGAGCTTCAGCCCGTCCATGTACTTGCCTTGCTCATCGAGCACTGTGGCTGTAATGTTCACCAACTCGACCTCGACATTCAGCTTGAATCGAGGATCCTGGGGATCGGTTGGCGGAGGTGGCGCCTGCGTATTCTCCTGAGGCGGATTCTGCTGGGGGTGTGCGGCAATGGATACAACTCCGGCACACAAGACGCATAGAAGAACAATAGTGAAAACCCAAACGTAATTTCGTGCGTTCATCGTCAGCTCACTCTTCGGCGGCATTGTTGTCGCACGCCTGTTCATTTTGTACCAGTGTCAGGGATACGGACCCATTTTATACCCAGGTTGGGTGAGGCACTAAGAGGATTTTCTAGCCGGCCTTAGTGCCCCTCGCGTACCACATTCCGGTTCCAATTCGGAATTTCCACCACGAGACTTCGTTCGCCATTCGGAACGCTTTGGCAGCTGAGCCGGCTGTTGGGAGTAAGACCCGGCGCGAACGACAGTTCTTCGTCTTCGGCGTCGCTGATTTCTGAAATTGTTTCGAGACCTTCGCGGACAATGCAATGACAGGTCGAGCAGGCACAGACGCCACCGCATGCGTGATCGATGGCGATTCCGTGCGCGAGAGCAATATCCAGAATGCTGCCTGGAAGGCCCGTCACGCCATACGGGATCTTTTCCGGATCGACTTCCACCGTGACGTTCATGGGAAGAAAGGTGATCGTAAATTTTTGAGTCGCCGGAGCCGGCGCCTCCTGATTGACGTAGGGGTTGGTGCCACCCATACGCTTATACTACCGCTATTTCCTTCATTTTCCGGAGGTCGATGCCTTTGCGCGTTCTTCTTGGAGGCGTTTCTGAAAATTTGTTTCCGTGTCCGCAATCAATTTTGCGTAAGCGTTCGGATCGAGCAAAGGATGCGGTGTTTCGCCGGACTTGATCCTATCGACCTTGCCTGCAAAGTAACTCTCCGGGTGCATCGGCAAATAAATATCCGGCTTCAGCGCCTTCTGAGTCTGAAACGTCCGGAGTGTGTCTTCCACAAGCTTGGGAAACTTCGTGTTGCCAATCAACTTCACGCCGGCGTTGGGTCCCCCACAGGCCTGGAAAACGATCGAATAGGCCCTGCCCTTTTCCTCGGTCCTGGTAGTCCACGTGGTACAGCCCGGCGTGTGGCCGGGTGTCCAGACTGCTCGCAATGTGGTTCCACCGAGCGTGACAGTGTCGCCGTCCTTCAGCACACGATCGACTTTGACGGGCTCCCAGCCTTCATCGCCAAGGGGTGACAAGTCGGCTCCAGCCGACAGCGCTCGGGCATCCTCACCAATCGCCATGACTTTTGCGCCGGTTGCTTTCTTCATGGCCGCATGTCCCTGCACGTGATCGAAGTGGGCGTGTCCGGACAGCAGGATCTTGATCTCCTGCAACTTGAAACCAAGCTTGGCGACATTCGCCCGGACCACGTCATGCATCTCCTTTGTTCCCGTATCGATCATGATGTGTCCTTCGGGCGTGGTGATCAGGTATGACGCGATGTTCCTTGCGCCAACGTAATAGATGTTGCCGACAATATGGAACGGTTCGATCGCTTCACTCTGTCTTCCGTGAAAGGTCGCTCGCTGTTCCGGAGACAACGGTGATGTCTGCGCCCAGGCGACAATTGAACTGATGATTATCAACAGGACTGCTTTTCGCACGCTAAGCTCCACGAAATTCAATCGAGATGGTTCAAATGGTGTCCAGATTATACGTCGTTTACACAAACTTTGTTGACGGGATCCACCCTGAGTAAGGCTATCTTTCCTGGAACCAACGAGGTCCGCTTTTTGGTCTCTGGCGTGCCTTCCAGCGCCGTATGCTCAATCAAGAACTATCCGCGCAAATCCGGCAGGATTTACAGGATGCGCGTATGCTGCTGGAACAATCCGGCACTCAGGATGAACGGAAGAAATATCGTAGGGCAGCCGAGATCATCCTTTTGAAAACGCTTCACCTCGATCCGGAAAACGCCGGAGCACGGGCTCTGTTGCAAAGTGTTCGCGCTTCGGCGCCCGAGCAAAGCCGAGAGGATGTTCCATTCATTGTTACGCCGCGGACCGGTTCTCCCAAAAAAGACGTCAAGAGAAAGTTTCGCTTAAAGCTGCCGTTCATGTTGATCGCAATGCTTGCCGCCGGAGGGGGAATTCTCCGGATCGCCCAGTCTCACCACCTCAATCCCAACGCGCTGGCCGCTCAAGCTGCGCTAAAGGCGCGGCCTCGCGAATCGGATTTCCGCCCCGCTTTATCCCTCACCCCGCAACCCGTGCCCGTATCATCACCCGTATCATCAAATGTACCGGTACCGGCCATTGATCCCGTACCGGTACCGACTCCGGCAAGGCAAGTCTTAGTGGTAAGAGCTCCCGCGCCGCCACCCATAGCGACCTTTACTGCAGTGGGAAAGCTGGCCGTGAGTTCGCCCATACCAGCTGAAATCTATGCGGGCGACCGATATATCGGATCAACCCCCACGACTCTGGAGTTACCCGCGGGCCGCCAGACACTGGAGTACCGCCACGGCGATCTTCGTACCGCTGTCAGCCACGAGATCAAGCCCGACGAAACGGCGACAGCAACGGTTGCCTTTTCAGTAACCCTACAGATCAATGCCAAACCTTGGGCTCAGGTATTTCTCGATGGCGCGCAGCGACGTCCACTCGGACAGACACCGCTAAGCGACATTAGCGTTCCCATTGGAGGTGTTCTCGTCTTCGAGAATCCCAACTTCCCAGCAAAAAGCCACCGGATCACAGAAAAGGACACAGCGATCCAGGTGAATTTTCCGTAGAGGTCTCAGATGCTCGGAATTGTTTTTGTTTTATTGACGACGGTCCAGGCCGCCGCCCAGCCAGCGCCGCAGGACGAAGTCAAGGATGCTTTGGCTCATGCGGAAGCCCTTTATTATGCTGCACGGTTCAGCGACTCGATCGCGTTGCTGGCACGCATCGATGATCTGCTCAAAACACAGCCCGGCAAGCAACCGGAAAAGATCGACACCAAACTGCGATTGGCGCTCGCCCACATTGGTCTGAACGATACGGCCAAAGCGAAGTCATACTTCATGGAAGTGTACGCTTTGAATCCCGCCTATGCGCTCGATGCGGACCTGTTCTCGCCAAAGGTCGTCGCAGTCGCTTCCGATGCAAAAGCGGAACAATTCAAAGCCCGGTGTTCCACGGCTCAAACAGAGGCCCGCGCGCACGTGGACGGTGGGCAGATCCAATCATTCCTCACCCTGCTTCGGTCGCTGGGACCAAACTGCGCCGCGCTGGAAGCCCTGAAACCCGAGGCGGCGGATATCGCGTATAAAATGGGTGCCGCCGCGTACAAATACCGTGACCTTTTCAAGGCGCTGTCCAACTTCGAGATGGTGTTAGCGCTCTCGCCCGAACACGAGTTGGCTCAGGAATACGCTGACCTTACCCGGGGCAAAATCCAAGTGGGACAGGATCGATCACTGATCGATTGGCAACGCGCTTTCGACGCCCAACATTTCAAGGAAGCAGCCGCCGATTATAACCGCCTCGCCGAAGCAAAGGATAACGGAAGCACGACCGCGCTGGCTTATGTAAGGAATGAATACCGGAAAGCGCTATCTGGTCTTGTGGAGGAGTGGAACCGGACCTGTGCCGGCGGTAATAGGGCGGCCATGAGCGCTCTTCGCGGCCGAATTTCGGAACTGCTGCCCGAGCCTTCCTTCGGAGAAGACCTCCGCGCTCAAATGGTCTCGTGCGACGAAACGAAGAACGCTAATATCGACATCGCGCCGAAAGGCGACAACGACGGCACCTGTCTGACGATGCAGTCGCAGCTTGCGATGACGCGTCTAAGGTCCCGAGTGGATCCCGCGATCACCGGTGAGCTTCGGCTTTACCTGAAGATCAATCCGCAGGCTGTTGTCCGGGTGAAAGCAAGAATCAACGAAGCCGGGGACGTGACCGTCACCGGAATCACCGACGGCAATCCGCTCCTGAACAACGCGGTACGTGGTGCCGTCACGCAATGGAAGTTCACGCCGGTCCGCGACGACAGCGGCCCCCGCTGTGTCGACACCGAAATCACGTTCGCGCTCAAATTAGGCCAATAGCGCTCTCTAGTGGTGGACACCTACCGATCTGCAATCCTGAAGCGAAGACCTTTGAGGTAGGATTCGAGTTCTGCGCGCTCGGCGTTTTTCCGGATAACAACCGACAACTCGGTATCCGGATTGTCGATCATGCTATTGATCTCCTGGATCAAAGCTTCGACGCGGGCAGCTTCGGCCTGAACAGCCTCCTCGGCGGCGCGAAGGTGCTCGGGCGCAAGCTTCGCCCGCTCCACGTCCAACTGTGCCTTCATGTCGGCGCGGATGCGTTCGACCGCACTAGTGACCTGCCGATCCAGAGCGATTGCCGCTGCCTCGTCGGTCTCGGCCACATCGCGGCCGTTTTCAGTCCTGCTATGATCGACCAATGCGAGGAGCTTTGCTCTTTCGACCCCCCATTCGGCGGCGGCTTGTCTCAGTTGTTCCAATTCTTTCGAAACCTGGTTGTGCTCCTGCAATTCGGAATCGAGCGCCTGAATATCAATCATTGTCTGATCCAGCAGCTTGGCCAATGCCGCTACCGTTTGACGCAAACGATCCGTGGCGCGTAGCGCCGGCTTCGTACCGACTGTTTCCATAACCGGGGCATTATAACGTAGTGTCGATTCCGCAAAAGGGTATTTGGCAACGCCCGGCAAGGCATACGGCTTTTACATTGACCCGGTTCGGCAGCTGGAATATGGTGCTGGGCGGAAGGGAGGAAGGAGATGACCGAGCACAATCCCGGGCGCCGCACTTTTTTAGTGCGCGCACTCATTGGTACCGGAGCGATGGCGGGCGCGGAACTCGCGCCGGCCCAGAATAACGAAGCGCGGAAGGAGACAAACGCCCCAGCTCAGCTCCATTCGGAAACCGAGCGGCACGGTGCGTTTTTCAACCGCAGCGACGCCGCCACAGTTGCGGCGTTCGCTGAGCGGCTGATGCCCGGTGCACCGGGCAAAGCGGGCGCGCACGATGCTGGAGTGGTCAATTACATTGATCTTGCGCTCTCCGGCGCCTATGCCGATCTTCAGGATTTCTATAGGCGCGGTCTTGCACAGCTGGATGCGTATTGCCGCAAGACCTATAACGACAGCTGCAGAGTTCACCTGGCCCACGGCGCAGGAGTTCTTCAATACGATCCGCACGCACACGATGGAAGGCATGTTTGCCGACCCGATCTATGGCGGCAACAAGGATTTTGCCGGGTGGCGACTGGTGGGTTTTCCAGGCGCACAGCCGATTTTCACCAGGACCGACATGGAGAGCAGACAAGCGTTCAAGCGTGCGCCAATCACTGGCCTGTAGAGACGGAGGGACGAACTATGGCGATCGAAAAAACTGATGTGGTTATTGTCGGTATGGGCGCCGTAGGCGGAATACTTGCTGCCGAGCTCGGGAAAGCAGGCATGAAAGTCATTGGCCTCGAGCGAGGCCCACGCCTGACTACCGCCGATTTCAGTGGACAGGACGAATTGCGATACTTCCAGCGGCAAGATCTGCGTCCAAACGCGAAACGTCAACCAGTGACCTGGCGGCCGAACGCGAATATGCCCGCGAAACCGTTGCCGATTCTGAATTACGGCAACCAGGCAGGGGGCGGCACGGTGCATTACGGCGCCGTGTCGTGGCGGTTTCACGAAGACGACTTCCGCGTGCGGTCGCACACGATTGAACGTTACGGAGTGCCGGCGATCCCCAAGGATTCCTCGCTCGCCGACTGGCCCTTGACTTACGCCGATCTGGAAACCTTCTACGATCGTGCCGAATACGAGCTTGGCGTGTCCGGCAAAGCTGGAAACCTTCAGGGACGCAAGATCGAAGGCGGCAACATGTTCGAAGCGCCGCGCCGCCGCGAATATCCGCTGCCGCCGCTCGTGGCGGATCAGTCGGGCGTGATCTTCGAAGAGGGAGCTCGCACGCTGGGCTATCATCCGTTTTCGACGCCTCGCGCGATCCTCTCACAATCGTACGGGGGGCGGGCGAGTTGCACCTACTGCGGCTTCTGCCAGGCGTTCGGCTGCCACGTCGGCGCAAAATCCAGCATTCTCGTCACAAAACTTCCTGAGGCCGATGCTACCGGCAACTTCAAATTGCTGACCGGTACCATGTGCTTCCGAGTGAATAGTGACAACAGCGGGCGTGTGACCGGCGTTTCGTACTACGGGCCGGATGGTTCCAGCAATACGATCGAGGCGGAACTCGTTATCCTTGCACCTTTCATTTACGACAACACGCGGTTGCTGCTGCTTTCAAAGACCCGGAAATTCCCAAATGGTTTGGCGAACTCGAGCGGCCAAGTCGGCAAGCATCTCATGGCTCACATCACTCCCAGAGTGTTTGCCACGTTCGACGACCGGTTTGTCAACATCTACATGGGCCCCAGCGCCCAGAAGCATAGCCTCGATGACTTCAACGCCGACAACTTCGACCATAGCGGCTTGAACTTCATCCGCGGAGCCCAGATTTCGGTCTCGCCCGCCGACCTGGAGGCCGGTCCGATTGGCGCCGCCATGAGCATCAATCCGCCGCCCGGAATCCCGCGATGGGGCGCTGCCTACCGCGACTTCCTCGCGAAATACTTTACACGGTACGCCGCCGTGGTCGCGCAAACGGAGAACCTGCCCTATACCGACCAGACCATCGATCTCGATCCGAACGTGCGCGATCAATGGGGTTTGCCCGCGCCGCGCCTGACCTATGACTGGCGCCGGCCCAACGAGCTTGCGCGGATCGAGTTCATGCTGGTGAAGTTAGAAGAGTTGGCCAAAGCCATGGGTGCGACACGAGTCTGGCGTGCGCCCATGGGCGCCGGAGCTCCCGGTGCGCACCACGAGGGCGGCACGCGCATGGGCGATAATCCAAAGACGTCGGTCGTAAACCGCTACGGCCAAAGCTGGGATATTCCGAATCTGTTCATCATCGGTAGCTCGACATTTCCAACGATGAGCGGCTTCAATCCAACGTTGACCATTCAAGCGCTTGCTTATATGAGTGCCGACGCGATCGTGAATCGCTACAAGAAAAGCCCCGGCAGACTCGTGTAGGAAATTCGGGGGACGCACCCCGAATTTCATTTCGCCGCAGCTAGTTGCTGGAGCACCGTATCGATAGGCGGGCGGTCGTTGGCTTCTGCTCCAACGTATCTCCAAACAATTTTGCCTTCCTTGTTCACAATGAACATTGAAGGTCGCGCGATGCCTTCCGTCGGATGCAGCACCCCGTACTGCCGGATGAAATTTTTGTAGATATCGGAAAGGATCGGATACGTCAGGCTCAACTCGGTCGCTACCTTTTGACCATCGGCTGGGGTATCTGCACTCACTGCGACCATCTCCGCCCCGAGGCTTTTAATCTTCTGATAATTTTTTTGCAGCTCACCGAGCTGCGCGCGGCAGAACCCTCAAGCCTGGGTCCGGTAAAAGACGACCAGAACGGTCTTTTTGCCTTTAAACGAATTCAGGTTGATCGTCGTGCCCTGGATCGAAAAACCGGAGATATTTGGAGCCACGCCTTGAACCTGCATCGCCAGAAGCAAAGCAACAATGAGTGATTTCATAGGTACACATCCTACCGGAACTCACTAAGTCCCGCTACGGATAATCATCGACTCCACGCGAGTAAGTGGTCGTCACACAGCGGCACTTAATAATTGCTATTTTTGAAGCGCCTTTTGCGCTTCCTCATGGTTAAGAACTTTGAATTGCCCAACCGGCAAATCCCCAAGCGAAAGATCTCCGATACGAATCCTGACCAGTTTGAGAACGGCATGGCCGATGGCGTCACACATGCGCCGGACCTGACGATTCTTCCCTTCAGTTATGGTTAGCTCAAACCAGGTGTATTTGTCGTTGACACGCACCTCACGAACAATGGCTCGTCCACTCGTTTCGCCACGGCCGATATCGAGGCCATAAGCAAGATCGAAATAATCGCCGGCAGCGAACACACTCGCCGCTTTTACATAGTAGGTCTTGGGTATCTTTGATTCCGGTTGAAGCAGGGCCTCGCCGTATTGGGTGTCATTGGTCAGAATCAGAAGCCCGGAGGTATCCATATCCAGACGGCCGACCGGGAATACCCAGCGATCCAGCTTTTTGATGTAATCGTAAACAGTCGGGCGATTTCGGTTGTCGCCGAATGAAGTAACCACGCCCCCAGGCTTGTTCAATGCAACGTAAATTTTTTTCTCTTCGCGAATCTTGAGCCCGTCAAGGTGAACAACATCTTTTACCGTTTCCACCCAATGATCCGGATTTCGGATCACGCGGCCGTTAACCTTGACACGGCCTTCCCCGATCCATTCGCGCGTGGTCGCGCGCGAAGCGATGCCTGCTTTGGATAGAACTCGATCCAAAGTGGCGCGTGCCTTTTTCATGGAACAATGCCGATTATGGAGAGCATATGGCCCATTTTCTTGCCATCCCGCCGATAAGAGTGAAACAGATCTTCGCGGCATCGAGTGCACAACGATGAAACTTCGATTCCCTCCTCACGTAGCCCTGAATTTATGAGCTGTCGCCGGTTGGCCTCGCCGAGATTCAAATGCGGTTTCATCCATTCCGGTTTGTGTTCAAACAAGGCGGGATCGGCCATAGCATCGATTACCTCCAAGCCGACTTCGTAGCAACACACTCCAATATGGGGACCGACCGCGGCGACCAGGTCTTGCGGATCGAGTGCGAATTCCTCGCGCAGTCTTGCGACAGTTGATTCAACGATACGTGCCGCAGTGCCCCGCCAGCCTGCGTGAACGGCTGCGACAGCCGTTCTGTGAGAGTCCGCGATGAGAATCGGCACACAGTCCGCAGTCTGAACAGCCAGTACAGCGCCCTTCAGGGCTGTTACAGCCGCATCACCCTCGACGGCATCGGTTGCGGCGGATGTGTCTTGTATATTGACAACCCTATCCGAGTGGACCTGTCGCAATTTCATCATTGGCCAGCCGGGCAGGCCAACAGACGCGAGGAACCGGACGCGGTTCATTTGCACGATTGGATTGGCAGATGAATGCGGCCCCAGGTTCAGGTCTCTCGTATCACCCCGCCGGGTCGAAAACGCATGAATGATGCCCGGCACCCGGCCGAGCACTTCCGATTGAAGGAAGGTTATTTGATCCCGCCGTTTTATCTGTAACATAGAAGTTGATGATTACCGGCATCGGCATCGACGTTATTCAAAACGACCGCCTTCGCGATTCCGTTCAGCGGTTTGGTGACCGGTTCCTAAATCGAATATATACGGAAGGTGAGATCGCCTATTGCAAGAAATGTGTGAACTCGGAGCTCCACTATGCTGCCCGCTTCGCCGCAAAGGAAGCTGCTTTCAAAGCCCTCGGCACCGGTTGGGCCCAGGGAGTGAAGTGGAAAGACATTGAAGTCGAGCGCTTGCCTTCAGGAAAACCCGAACTCCGTTTGCACGGCGAAGCTCTGTCCAAGGCGACCGCGATGGGGGCAAAGAGATTTTACGTCTCGCTCACGCACGATCAATTGGTTTCATGCGCCGTCGTCATTCTCGAGAGTTGATCGACGAATATGACTGGACCATTGTGGCAAGCCAGCGCGATCGAGGTTGCTGCTGGTATACGCGAGAAGCAATTTTCGTGTTCGGAGGTGATGACGTCGGTGGTAGAGCGCATTCGTGCGCTCAACCCGAAACTGAACGCGATCATCCTGAACCTTACGGATCAAGCCCTGGCTGAAGCGGCCGCTGCCGATCGCGCGTTGAAGGGTCTTGCCGCGCCTGGACCCCTGTTCGGTGTTCCGGTGACCATCAAAGTGAATATCGACGTTGAGGGACAGGCGACAACGAACGGCGTGCCGGCCTTCGCCAACCTCATTGCGCCCGGCGACTCGCCGCTTGTCCGCAATTTGCGCCGGGCCGGTGCGATCATCGTCGGCCGCACCAACACGCCCGAAGTCTCGATGCGAGTGACGACGGTGAACCCGTTGCACGGCCGCACGCGGAATCCCTGGCATGCCGACGCTTCCCCGGGCGGATCGTCAGGCGGTGCCGGCGCCGCCGCAGCCGCGGGCTTCGGCCCGATCCATCACGGCAATGATATCGGTGGCTCGTTACGGTTCCCGGCTTTTGCCAATGGCGTCACTACGCTCAAGCCCACGCCGGGCCGGATCCCTGCATTCAATCCTTCGGCCGCCGTCGAGCGCGGGTTTCTTGCCCAGCTCACGTCGGTACAAGGGGCGATTGCCCGTACCGTGCAAGATGTGCGTCTCGCAACGCGCGTGATGGCGGCCGGCGATCCGCGCGATCCATTGTGGGTACCCGTGCCATTCGACGGCGAGCCTCTGGAGAAACCGATCCGTGTTGCGGTCACACGCAACAGTCACGGATATCCAATCCACCCCGGCATTAGCCGGCTAATCGACCGGACTGCGGCTTATTTGAGCGACGCGGGATATGAGGTGGTCGAGACTGAACCGCCATCCATCATGGAGCCGGCGCGCGGCTGGTTCACTGTGCTGCTCACGGAGCTCAAGGGGACGCTTGGTCCAACCGTCGAGCAGTTTGGAACCAACGAGGTGCGCCAGATCTTTGCCTGGTACTACGAACTCGGAACGATTCTCGATCTTGATGGCTATCGCCTGGGGCTTGCCGACCGAACGCGGATGATGCGCGCGTGGAACGTGTTCTTCGATGCCTATCCGCTCGTGCTGACGCCCTTCCTCATGCGGCCGACCTATCCATGGAACTATGACGCACAGGGACGGATGCAGACGAAAGACCTGTTCGATGCATCGATCTACAGTTACGGCGTGAACTATCTCGGGCTGCCGGCCGGTGTTGTGCCGATAGACCTCGTCGAAGATCTGCCTGCCGGCGTTCAGCTTGTGGCGCGCCGTTTCCGCGAGGACGTGATCCTCGATGCCATGGCCGCGATTGAACAAAGAGCCGGCCGTCTCGTCAATCGCCTCTGGGCACGCGGCTGACGATACATCGGGCCGGCTACTGTAGGGGCGGTTTATGACCGCCCACAGTGTCGAAAACGAGACATCGCGGGCGGTCATAGACCGCCCCTACAGCGAAATTCGGCGTTTCGAATGGTTTTGCAGCAGCCTGCTGGATCGAGTTACTGCAGCCGGAATCGTGGAACTTCTGCGGATAGCACTTTGTCTTTTGGCGCGCTCACATACCCGCGTATCCGATCTTTCTCGACGGAATTGACGACGACTTCGTACCGGAGTTGCTCACGTCCGACAAGAAACTGGACCGGTTCGTTTGTCGTTCGGTCTTTCTTCTCCAGCCGGTTATCGTCGACTTGGATTGCTACATTGTACCTGTGCTTTTTTGGATCCGTCTTGAGCAGTGCAAGCTGTAGGTCGGCCACGCGATGAAGTGGCTGCTTTGAGTTCTTGCGTATGTCAAATTCGAAATAATCCCGGTCACCCTTCTTTCGAAGCTCAGCCAATTCGCCGGAATTCTTCGCGATACGTTCGCTCAGAACGTTGGTCACATCAGTAAGCTGGCGGCCTAAATCGTCTCGTGTGGCCAAAAGATCACGCTTGATCCCCGTGACTTCGCCAGATACCGTTCCATACTTCGCGTCCGAGTCTCGTTGAACCTCCGCTATTTGATTGGTCGCTTCTTGCCGGAACACATCGACATCCGACGAACTTGCTTTCGAGGCGAGCTGCGTCGCGAACTCTTTACTGGACAGCTCCTGCTGTTGTTTCAGGGTCTGCGCCTGTTTTTGTGTATGATTCAGCTCGACAGCAGTCATACCGACGCGTTTTTTAACTTGGTCCAGGTCAGCGAGCAGGCCCTTAATTGTCTTGTCGTTTTCCAACGCTCGCACTTCTAGAGTCTTCTCGTTTTCCGCCTGGGTCTCTTCATTGGCCGATTCGACTTTGGCAATGCGATCCGTGAGTGTGCCGTTAATTGAAGACAATCCATAACCGAGCGCTAGGACCAGCACGAAATTTGCGGCCGCCGCTATTTTGAGCATCAGATTTTGATTCGATTCCATCATGTAACCTCCGCCTCTGTTTGAAGTCCAGTGGCCAAATTTCCGAACTCAAGGAAACATCAGAAGAACGACAACCGTTGCGCAGAAGGCGAGCACAAATGCCCCTGCGAGAACCATTAGAGCCCTCCATGAAATCTGAACCTTTCCGAGGCTGAAGCCATCTGGCGAGACGTCAACCCAATTCCAAAATGTCGTCTTCATGGGACCTCCCGCGAGGAGTAAGGCACGCGCCTTGCCATCGCTAACTGCTTGGCTGCACAAAGCCGGACGGTCTGACGCGCACACCGTCTGTCGGATCAGTCCATCAACTTTGTCGAAGGTCAGGCAGGATCAGCCGGTGTGTGCGCGGTCTTCATTCTCGAAGCGTGAAGTCCCCGTTCGCCATGTAATCCTGTAACGACAACACGCACCCATTCATTCACAGCGACAGGGTCTGAAATCAGCACGGGGACGAAATTACTGCTCAGTGCAGTGCCGTCCTCCAATGTCAGAACTTCGATTTCACTGCCGATCATGTTGCGGCGGAATGTCTCGTTCTTACGCGCAATGAGATTCCTCAGCATTTTTGCGCGGAAACGCGATACGTGTTCGGGAACGTGATTTGGAAGACCGGCGGCCACTGTGCCGGGCCGGGAGGAATACGGAAAAACGTGAAGATACGTCAGCGGTGATGCCTCTATCAACTGATACGTCGCGGAGAAGTCCGCGTCGGTTTCACCGGGAAAACCGACCATGACATCGGCGCCGAGCCCGGCATCGGGGATACGCGCGCGAATTCGTGAGACAAGATCGAAATAGTACTGGGGCGAATACGGACGATACATGGCTCGCAGAATTCGCGCAGAGCCGCTTTGCAACGGGATGTGAAAATGATGCGCGACGCGTGGATGCGTCGCGATCAAATCGATCAATTCGGGAATGATTTCCAGCGGCTCTATGGAACTCAACCGCAATCGCTCGAGCCCGGGCACTTCCAGCGCCCGGCAAATTAATTCGTAAAAGCTGGTTTTCGACCGAAGATCGCGGCCATATGTTCCTAGATGAATTCCCGAGAAAACGACTTCTTTGTAGCCGCGAGCCACGAGCTCCCGGACTTCCGCAATTGCGGCTTCCGGTTCGATGCTGCGACTGCGCCCGCGAACAGAGGGAATGATGCAGAAGGAGCAATTGGCGTTACAGCCGTCCTGTACTTTCAGGATCGCGCGCGTGCGTCCACCCGAACCCACGTATGAGGCGGGCCTGAAGTCACGCTCGAGAAAAATGCTGCTGCACAGAATTTCCCCTCGGCCGTGCGCGCCAAAATCGTCCTGCAGAAGATTCAGAGCAAGCTGCGCAGCCAGGGGCTTGTGTGAATTGCCCAAGACAAAACGTACTTGTGGAAGCGACGCCAGTTCTTCCGGCGCGCGCTGCGCGTAACAGCCGGTGACGATGATCTGAGCGTTAGGATTGCGAGAAGCGATGCGGCGAATCGTCTGGCGGACGTCGCGGTCTGCCTCGGCTGTAATGGTACAGGAATTCACGACGACGACGTTGGCGTCGTAAGCGGATTCCGACTCGACGGCATGCGATTCCAACAATTCCTGATGAATGGACGCACCCTCGGATTGCGAAGCCCGGCAGCCAAAGTTGGTAATGGAAAACGTTTTCTGCACTTCCCACTGTAGATCCTACAGTTAGTCCTCCTGTATCTTTTTGCTCTTTTCCGCCACGCTCTTCTCGAGCTGATCCTTGTACTCGGCCAGCCTCCCTGCCAGTCTCTCATCACCAAGCGCCAGAATCTGCACTGCAAACACAGCCGCGTTGGTCGCACCGGAGTTTCCTACTCCCATTGTAGCGACCGGAACGCCAGGTGGCATTTGCACTGTTGATAGCAACGAATCCAGACCCGAAAGGGGCGAGCTGTCGATCGGAATTCCGATGACCGGCAGCGTGGTTTCGGCGGCGGTGACTCCAGCGAGATGAGCGGAACTTCCGGCGCCGGCGATAATCACCTTCAATCCTCGTTCGCGTGCGGATCTTACATACTCGAGAGTTCGATGGGGCGAACGGTGCGCGCTATACACCCCAATCTCATATGGAATTTCGAACTGCTTCAGGACCTTCGCGGCTTCTTGCATGACCGCAAGATCCGAGTCGCTGCCCATGATAATGCCGACGAGCGGTTTCACCTTTGCTTTGCGAGTCCTTTCTTTCCGATGTCTTTTCGATAATCTTTCCCTTCGAATTTTATCATCTGCGCGACAAAGTACGCCCGCTCCAAAGCCTCGGCCAGCGTGCTCCCGCGAGCAGTAACATTGAGTACACGGCCACCTGCCGTATACACCTTTCCGTCTTCGCAACGTGTGCCGGCGTGATAGACCTTGACGCCTTCGATACGCTTCGCTTCCTCGAGTCCAAAGACCTGCTTTCCGGTTTCGACTTTCCCGGGATAGCCCCTGGAAACAAGGACGACGGTGGCCGCAGCGTCCGGCGTCCAATCCAATTTTCTGGACGGCAGCCGGTGTTCGGCCGTGTCGATAAGGACGTCCAGCAAGTTCGTCTTCAATCTCGACAGAATCACCTGAGTCTCGGGATCACCAAACCGGACGTTATATTCGAGCAATTTTGGTCCCTCCGCCGTGAGCATAAGACCTGCGTACAAAATACCGGAGTACGATTCCGCAGCTTCGAGAGTGGGCTTGATGATTCGACTCAATATAGTGTCCTGCTGTCGCTTGGAGAGAATCGTGTCGACGGAGTACGCGCCCATGCCGCCGGTATTCGGGCCCGTGTCGGCATCGAAGCGCCGTTTGTGATCCTGCGCCGCAACCATAGGCTGGAAATACCGGCCATCAGCAAACACGTGGAAGGATGCTTCCTCGCCTTCGAGAAATTCCTCGATCACCAATCGCGACCCCGCTTCTCCAAGAGTCCTCGATTCCACAAACTGCTGAACCGTGCGGTGCGCATCAACCGGGTTTTCCGCGATCACAACTCCTTTTCCGGCAGCCAGGCCATCGGCCTTGATCACGATCGGGTATTTGGAACGTTCCAGAACGTCGTGGGCCTCAGCCAGCGTTGAAGCTTCGGCAAATTCCGCGGTCGGGATGCCGTTTTGTTTGAAGAACCGCTTCGCAAAGATTTTGCTCGATTCCAGACGCGCTTGATCGGCAGTGGGACCGACAATGGTATGGCCGCGCTTGCGGAACGCATCGACGATACCGTTGCCCAGCGGCATCTCCGGACCGACAAACGTCAGATCGATGCGTTCTACCGTGGCGAACCGTGCGAGCCCGTCAAGGTCATTCGCGTCAATGGAAACAAGTTCTGCCTGCTCGCAAATCCCGCCATTGCCCGGCGCGGCATATATTTTGCGAACCTCGGGACTTTGTGCCAGTGCGTCGACGACAGCGTGCTCTCGCCCTCCGGAACCGACGATGAGGATTTTCATTTCGACGGGGTGATCTGCGTCAGGATTGCGTTGAGCGCGCCCGTTCGGTAGCCATCAACGTCAATGGCGACGAAACGGAATCCAATTTTCCTGAACTCGCTGCTGAGCCGATCGAACACATCGATGTTCAAGGCTTTGGGCATTTCTTCCCGGGCGATCTCAATACGTGCAATGTCCCCATGATGGCGGACGCGCGTTTGGCTGAAACCGAGAATCCGCATCATTTGTTCGCCCTGATCGATCATGCGCAGCTTCTCGCGCGTGACCGGGGAACCATACGGAATTCGTGATGAGAGGCATGCGGATGCCGGCTGATTCCATGTCGGAAGACCCTGCCGCCGTGAGAGTTCGCGGATTTCGGCCTTGTTCAAACCGGCTTCAATTAGAGGACTGCGGATGTCGAGTTCACGCCCTGCCTGACGGCCCGGACGGTAATCGCTGGTGTCATCCACATTATTGCCGTCAATGACATAACGGAACCCACGCATTCTGGCCGATTCTTGAAGCCGGGAATAAAGCTCATGCTTGCAGAAGTAGCAGCGATTCGAAGGATTTTCGACGTAATTGGAGTCCTCCATTTCTTGCGATGCGGTGAATTCATGACGAAAGTTGTAGCGTTTCACGAGATCCAGAGCGATCTCTCGCTGATGGCTGGGATAGCTTGGGCTTTCGGCTGTCACGGCCAATGCCTTCAGTTGGAGCTCTTGATGGGCAATCAAGGCAAGATACGAACTGTCCACGCCCCCGCTAAATGCCACGATACAGGATTCCATGTCGCGCAGAATGCGCCTGAGGTGATGTTCCTTTTGAAGCATCCAAATATTTTAACAGATCGTTAAAACCCAGTAATGACAAGCGTTTGAGCGTGGAAAGCCCTTGACAAAGCCTCACCTAATCTGAAAAATCAGCTTTTAAGATGAATGCAACACTGCTGCTTAACGCCTCCTACGAGCCGCTTCGGATTATTTCCTGGAAGAAGGCACTCACGCTATTCTTCTCCGGAAAAGTCGAAGTCATCGAAGAGTATGACGAGCAGGTGCATTCCATCACCTTCGCTGTCAAGTTGCCGTCAATCATCCGGCTTCTTAAATATGTGCGCGTCAAGAACCTCAATCGTGTGAAGTTCTCGCGCGCCAACATTTACGCGCGTGACGATTATACGTGTCAGTACTGCGGGAAGAAGTTTCCTTCCGAGGACCTTACGTTCGATCACGTCATGCCTGTTGCGCTCGGTGGACAGAAGCGTTGGGATAATATCGTTTCTGCCTGTTTCCGCTGCAATCATAAGAAGGGCGGCCGCACGCCGGAAGAGGCCGGAATGCGCCTGATTCGACAGCCGACCGAGCCGCATTGGCTGCCCGCATTCCATGTTACCTTCCGCTTGAAATCGCCCCCGGATAGCTGGCGCGATTATCTATACTGGAATATCGAGTTGGATATCTAAGCGGACGGCGGGAAATTCGGGGACAGACACCGAATTTCCCCGCTCATCCCATGTTTGAACTACTGGAACACACTTCCGATGTCGGTATCCGTGCCACAGGTGACACTCGAGAAGAAGCGCTCATTTCAGCTTCTCAGGGCCTGGTCAGCATTCTGGTGGATCCAGCTCCATTTCGGCCTCTGGAAGAACGCTATTTCAAAGCATCGGGTCCGGATGAGACGGCGCAGATCATCAATTGGCTGAACGAAATTCTTTTCTTCTTCGATACAGAAGCGCTTGTGTTCGTCCAGTTTGAAATCGACATTTGGACTGCCGGCGAAATCACAGGCCGCGCCCGAGGGGAGCGATTTGATGCCGGCCGGCATGAGTTCCGCACGGCGGTCAAAGCCGCGACGTATCATCAATTCGAAAGTCATCCGGCCCCGGATGGTTGGGAGATCCGGGTGTTCGTAGACGTTTGATATGCACTTGGAAAAGATCGACGATTATCGCTGGCTGATTCCAAGGACCTATAAAGCCGGAATGCTCACGGACGCTCTTGTGTACGCGAGCGAGCCATTGCTCGAGGCCATCCGCCGCGATCAGTCCCTCGAACAGGCAGCCAACGTTGCGATGCTTCCCGGCATCGTCGGCCGAGCCCTTGCAATGCCGGATATTCATCAAGGCTACGGCTTTCCCATTGGAGGTGTTGCCGCGGTCGACGAGCAGGATGGCGTTGTCTCTCCCGGCGGCGTCGGTTTTGATATCAATTGCGGCGTTCGTCTTCTGAGCAGTAATCTGACACTGAAGGAAGTCAGGCCCAAGCTTCGCGATCTGGTGCAGCAACTGTTTCGCGACGTTCCAACCGGAATCGGCCAGTCCAGCCGGCTGAATATTTCCGACAATGACCTCAATCGTGTCCTCGAAAAGGGTCCCCAGTGGGCCCTTGAACACGACATGGGATCCGAGGCCGATCTCGATCATACAGAAGAACGCGGCTGCATTGCCGGGGCTGATCCTCATGCCGTCAGCGCGCGCGCCAAACAACGTGGGAAACCTCAGCTTGCAACGCTCGGGTCGGGCAATCATTTTCTGGAGGTGCAGTATGTGGATGAGATCTTCCATGAAAAAGCCGCAACCGAGCACAATCTCTCCAAGGAGAGCATCGTGGTGTTGATCCACACGGGTTCGCGCGGCCTGGGTCATCAGGTTTGCACGGACTTCGTTGCTCAGTTGGACCAGGCGATGCGACGATACGGCCTGCATCTGCCCGACCGTCAGCTCGCGTGCGCCCCCATTCACTCTCCTGAAGGGCAGCGATACCTCCAGGCAATGGCGGCGGCGGCGAATTTTGCATGGACGAATCGTCAGTTGATCACCCACGCGGTGCGCGGCGCTTTCAAACGTATATTTGATGAAACTGTGCGTCTTCCGGTCATCTACGATGTGGCGCACAACATTGCCAAACTCGAGACGCATTCCGTTAATGGTAAGAAAAGACGTGTCCTGGTCCACCGTAAGGGTGCAACGCGTGCATTTCCTGAACAGCCGGTTTTCATCCCCGGCAGCATGGGAACGGCTTCATACTTCCTCTTGGGTCAGGAGACCGCCCTGCGCGAAACTTTCGGCACCGCGTGTCATGGCGCGGGCCGCGTATTGAGCCGGTCGGCGGCGAAAAAGGGTGTCACTGCGAAGGAAATTCAAAAGGAATTGGAGTCCCGCGGTATCATAGTTCAGTCCTTGACTCGAGAGGGGCTAACGGAAGAGAAACCGGAAGCGTACAAGGATATTGAAACCGTCGTTGATGTGGTTCATGGCGCGGGCCTCGCCTCGCGCGTCGCGCGCCTCCGGCCGATCGGGGTAGTCAAGGGTTAGGCTAAGATTTCCCTATGACGATCCAGGAGAAAATTCAGACCCAAATGGCCGATGCGATGCGCAACAAGGATCCGCTACGGCTCAGCGTACTGCGCATGATGAAAACCGCCGTCAAAAATAAAGAAGTCGAGAAAATGAAGCCGCTCGACGAGAACGAGGTCATTGCGGTTCTGAACACGCTAGTCAAGCAACGACGGGATTCCATCGACCAGTTCCGTAAAGGAGGCCGTGAAGAGCTGGCGCAAAAGGAAGAAGCTGAGATCGGGATTATCCAGGAGTATTTGCCGGCCGCCGCTTCGGAAGAGGATATCCAACAGGCAATCGCGCAAGCCATACGAGAAACCGGCGCAGCCACCATGAAGGATCTGGGCAAAGTGATGAAAGCCACTCTCGCGCTTCTCGCCGGCAAGGGCGCAGACGGAGCCCGCGTTAGCCAGATGGTGAAGGAAAAGTTATCTGCATGATCGAAGGCCCGAGCTCCGAAGTTGAAAACCGGGATATTCCGGATGTTCCGCTTGAAAATTTTGTCGCATTTGAACGGCCCGACGTACGGCTTGAAAATTTTGTCGTATTTGAACGGCCCGACGTACGGCTCAACGAACTCACCGTTTTCCAAACAATCCCTGTCCGCCGGAAGGGAGCATTCCGCGAATGGATTGAAAGTCTGGCGTTCACGGTCATTTTCGTTCTTGTGTTCACGACCTACATCGCTCAGGCAACGCAAGTCCCGACGGAATCGATGAAGCCGACGATTCTGGTCGGCGATCATTTTTTTCTCGATAAGATCGCGTTCCCTGCAAATTATCCGGTCTTCCTTCGGCATTATCTGCCCCACCGATCGATGGTGCGCGGCGATATTGTGGCCTTCAAATCTCCAACCGACGGCAATATTCCGTTTGTTAAGCGCGTGATCGGTATGCCGGGCGATACCGTTGAAGTGCGCAATAAATCCGTATTTGTGAATGGTAGTCAGCTGGACGAGCCCTATAAGATTCACGTCGACTCCACGGTCTATGGCACCGACCCGTGGACTCCGGAGGAACTGAAGATCCGCGACAACTATGGTCCGGTGAAGGTCCCTGCCAACAGTTACCTGGTGATGGGGGATAATCGCGACAACAGCAACGACAGCCGCTATTGGGGCTTCGTTACATGGGACGAGATTATTGGGAAGCCGCTTTTTGTCTACTGGTCCTATGAAAGCGATCCGTATGTACCAGGCGACAAGAGTCTTCACGAATGGCTCAATGGTTATCTCGCCATTGCCATTCATTTCTTTGACAAGACGCGGTGGTTCCGCATCGGCACAATCGTTCATTAAATCAAGGAACAGATATGAAACAAGCACAACGCAGGGATGCAACAAAGTATCGCTGGGCGGACATCTCCGAGGAAGAACTTAATCCGCTGTTGACTCGAAAACTCATCACGGGCGAACGGGTGATGCTCTCTGAACTCGTACTGAAGAAAGGATGCGTCGTTCCCGCTCACCACCATGAGAACGAACAGGTGAGTTACGTCATCCGCGGCAAGCTGAAATTTGAAGTAAACGGAAAGGAAATCGTTCTTAACGCCGGCGACGTCCTTCATATTCCCTCCAATGTCGTGCATTCCGCGACGGCCCTGGAAGATACGCTTGATCTCGACATCTTTTCGCCGCCGCGGCAGGACTGGCTCGATGGGACCGACGATTATTTGAGGGGCAAGTAGAAGCATGCGCATTTCGAAAGCTGTTTTTCCAGCCGCCGGTTTGGGCACACGCTTCTTACCGGCAACCAAAGCCCAACCCAAAGAGATGTTGCCGCTGGTCGATAAGCCTCTCATCCAATACGTGATCGAAGAAGCAGTCGAAGCCGGGATTCGCAACATCACGATCGTGACGGGACGGGGAAAAAATGCCATCGAGGATCATTTCGATGTGTCG
>MNKP01000189.1 GCA_001920875.1 Acidobacteria bacterium 13_1_20CM_2_55_15 | reverse complement strand
AGGGTGCATATCGTAGCTATCGACGGGCAGACTTTGCCAGCCATCGGTGTCGCTTTTCGCATAACCCAACGTGTAATTGCCGAAGACCCGCAGATTCCATTTATTTCGAAGCTGCTCCTGCCAGCCAATGCTGTAGTTATTCGACTTCGAATTACCCGTCGATTCTGCGCGGAAGATCGGGCCTTGAATGGGATCGGGGATGTCACCGCCCGGAAGAAGCGGCGCATTGATGTTCCTGCTGCGATACAAGTGCACACCGCGATTGCCGTACCAGGAAAACGTCAGCGCCAATCCCTTGGGAAGACTCTTTTCTAAAGAAATCGAGGCGTCCGTCGTATATGGCAGCACCAAATCCGGTACGCGGGTACGGTGCGATATCGGTATCGATGAAATATTGCCGTACAGAAATGGGTCGGGAAACGACGGGCGAGAAATCACGATTTGCTGCTGCCGGGCGCCGTCGAACCTCGTCAGACCTTCAACGATGCCGATGTCCAGTCTTTGATGGAAAACACCCAAACCGCCGCGCAGCGCCATTGTCTTTGTGAGCTGATAGGCGAAGCCCATTCGAGGATCGAGATTGTGGTAAGCGCCGATGTTGGTCTGGGCTTCATATCTGGCGCCGAAGGACAGGTTGAACTTCTTCGTCATTTTCCAGTCGTTCTGGATAAACGACGCCGTCTCCAACTGATTCACGTCCAGAAGCGGATTGCCGCGCGTTTGGGTGAACTGCAGAGGCGTGCCCGCCAAATACTCGTCCAGACTCGAAAAGGTAAACGTTCCGATGAAATTATTCTCCTGTTTAGAATGGTTCATTCGGTAGAGGCCCTGGAAACCGGTCTTTACCGTCCACTTCGCGCCCGAATACATCAGCAAGTTGCTGAATTCGGAATTCCGGTTGTTACTCTGATTGTTGTTCTGCCCGCCTCCGCCGTTGAACGAATCAAGAACATTGATCGCTCGAAGAGCCACCCGCGGTGTGGTTTGGGAAAAATCTTTCCGGTATTCGTATCGGACCTCATGCACGAGCGACTTCGTCAGAACCGCGGTCTCTCGTATTTGAAATTCCGAATTGCGGACGACGTTGTCGGAAGCGCGATCGGCCAGCGTTGTCGGGCCCCCGAAAAGCTGATTCAGCCGTTGCTGATGCTGATTCTGGTAATTGACGTACAGCGTGTTGTTTTTGTTGATCGCAAACTGGCTGCGGGCATTAAGGTTTTTGTTCCTGTTGGGGGTCACAACGGGCGCGGAAAAGTTCTGCCCCGTGCCGTCCGAGCCGGGAATGATGGCCCGAATTGTATTGGTGTTTTCGTTCAAGAAATGGCGAGCGTTCAGATTCAGCGAAAGCCTGTTCCGAATGATGGGACCGCTGAAATTGGTTTGATAATTATGCGTTTCTGAGGGCGGCTTAATCGCAGGAGATCCATCTTTAGTCGTAAAGAAGGGATCACGCGCATTGAGCGCCTGATTCCTGAACTCGAAATTCAATAGCCCGTGATACTCGCCCGTGCCCGCTTTTGTGATGATTTCCGTCCGGCCGTACCCAACACCGCTGAACTCGCTGCTGAACGGATTATTACTGATTCGGATTTCCTGAATCTGGTCCTTGGGAGGAACGCGGCCACCTGTGAATCCGTCGATCACAAAAGTGGCGTTGCCGCCCGCGCCACCGCGGGAGCCCGCAATCTCTTGCAGATATTGCGTCAGTTCGTCTTCGTTATCCGGCAAGGCCTCGATGAAATCTTTACCCAGAACGGTCGTTTGAAGACTCGAGTCCGGATCGATGCTGATCTCGTTGCGCGTTTCGGTCACTTCGACGTCCTGCACGATTTGCGCGAGCGACATGGTGATGGAAAGAGGGCCCATATCGGACGTGACCTTCACCATTTCCGTGTACGTATCGAAATCCGGAGCCGCAAGTTCCAGCTTGTAGTCGCCCGGCTCGGCTGGGATCTCAAATTCTCCCGTACCGGTGCTGGTTCCTTCTTTGACGATTTTATCGTTCTGATAAAGCTTGATCTGGACTCCCGGCATTACCGATCCGCTAGAGTCCAGCACACGGCCTTTTATTTTTGCGGATTGTCCGTAGATCGTCGTGACGGCAAGGAGTGTTAGTAATAGCGCGAGGCTATTACGGCGCATGAAATGACCTCCAACCGGGTCCTAGTCCAGTCTCGGGCCACCACCATCTCGATAGAAGTCGTCGCTATCCTGGTTCTTCCTTCGCTCATCCACTTTGCGGCGAAATTCTTCGTATTTCTTCTCCTGTTCATTATCGAGAAGCGCCCGAATCTTTGTTCGTGATGCCTCGCGGATCGCATCGAATTTGGGCTTGTTTTCTGCGCGCAACTGTCTGAACTCCCGGCGGCAGTCTTCGCCGATCTTGCGCATCTGTTCCCGCTGAGACAGATTCAGGCCCAAGTAGTCATAGAACTTGTTGATATCGCGCTCTGCGCGTTGGACGCGCGAACTCGCGGTGTCGGGGGCACTGGCCACACGAGTGGTGTAGAAATTTGTGATGAGTATGCCGGTGGAGATCCCGATGAAAAACACGGCGAAAACCAGAACCTTTGCTTTCAAGTACCGCACAATCATTTTTGCTCCTCTGGTGCGATCATCTGCTGCAGCACCACCTCTCTGGCCGGAACACCTGTGTCGTTAAAAACGAAGCTGTCGGCTGCGCTTTGTTCGGGCTCGAGAAACAATTCGACAACCCCGTATTGCGGCATCTGCGGAATCAAAAGTTCAACAAAAAAGAAACACACAATCAGCGCCAGCGCCATGCCCAGTACCGGCCGCATCGAGCGCGGGGTGATCTCCCAGATTCCGTACTCCCAGGCTGGAGCTTCGTTTAGCCGCGCCATCACGCGGTCTGTAAAATAAACATCCGGCTCAAAGACTCTCTTTTTCTCGGACTCGAAAAAACGTCTAAGTTGATTCATTTTCCCTTCTCTTCGGTTCGCGCTGCACTTTTTCAGCGTCGGGCCCTCCGGCCGGATTGGTTCGGTACACCGCTACGCGGCCTCTTACCTCGCGTCCGGTCCCCCCACGCTCAGTTTCGTCCAACATACTCGCAAGCTTCTTCCGTGCCCGGAACAACCGCACCTTTACATTAGTCTGTGTCAGCCCCATTGTTCGAGCAATTTCTTCGACCGACATTTCTTCCACTTCTTTCAACAGCAGCGGAATCCTCAATTTTGGATCCAAACGTTGGATCGCCAATTTCGTCCTGCCAAACGAATCCGGCTCGTGCGGCGCGACCGAGGTGGCCCCCAAGGCTTCGGGACCGTAGCTTTCCATTGCCATTTTGCGGCGTCTCGTCTTTCGCAACTCGTCGTAACAGGTGTTCACCGTCACCCGCGCGAGCCAACCCGGAAAATTCTCGTCGGGACGCACCTGATCGATCCGAGCAAAGAGCTTCAAAAAAACATCCTGAGCGAGGTCTTCGACATCTTCACGTGTGCGAAAAAACCGGCTGATCAGCCGGAATACCATCGGAGCAAATTGATCCACGATGGTCTCGCAAGCGGATCGATCGCCCGCCTTCGCGCGAGCAATGAGCTCGCGATCAAAATCCATAAGACCAGTACGTCATGTAGATACTTCGGGTTACACGGCCAGTTTAGCCGATAAGTGAGGGAAAACCCAAACCCGCACCGACAGACTAACGTGAGCAAGGCGAAAACCGCAAGGCAATCGGTGAAACCTAAGTTGAATATGGAGTTATGGCGTGCTACTTTCGCCGATTGAAAGGTTCTCGAATGCATCGAAGGTTGTTCCTGAAACAGAGTTCCCTCGGCGCGGCCGGCTGCGCGCTTGCTACGCCGGCCCGCCCCCGCCACACCGAGCACCTGATCTTTATCGTAAATGGGGGCGGGGCACGCAAAAAGGATTATTACGAAAACGACTCCTTGTGTCCGAATATCCGGAAAATAGCGAGTGAGGGTTTTGTCTTTGAGGAAGACCATTGCGAGCGAATCGCGTCCCATAACGCTGCTTTCCGGGAGTTGCTCACAGGACAGGAATGGCTTGATGACGGCCCGGCGGCATATCCGAATATCTTCGATTACTTGAACGCCAGGTTCCAGATCGTCCGATCGATCAGATCCGTGCCGGCCGTTATGCGGACATACAAACCGCGTATCATCGTCTGCCGAAAAACTGACCACGATGTGGGACACTGCAGTTACGAAGAATACCTGCGGGTCATAAGAGCAACCGATTTGGAAGTGGGCAAAGTCTTTGATTGGGTGAAGAATCACGCATACTTCGGCCGGAACACGGCCATCGTCATTCGTCCGGAGTTTGGGCGCGATGATGAAGTCAACCACAGCGGCCAACTACATCACTCCGAGGGCTTCTATTGTACTCACCGCGTGGCCAGTATTTTTTGGGGACCGGATTTCGTTAGGGGTGTGGACCGCACGACCGTAATCACCAGGCTGGACATGGCGCCAACTCTAGCGTGGCTGTTTGGCGTCAAGGCGCTTTATGCGGCAGGACGCGTGATGCCCGGCCTATTCAAGATGGGACACTGTGGGGCTCTTCCTTAGAATCTTTTTACTTTTCTTATTGGGGACAGCTGCGCCTCTAAATGGGCAACTGACGCGAGGGTTTGTATCGGGTTCGGTGACGGATTCGACAGACGCCGTCATTCGCAACGTCCAAGTCATTCTCATCAACAAGCAAACCAACATTTCACGTGAAACATTCACAAACGATGTGGGGTTTTACCGGTTCGTGGCCATCGACCCTGGAAACTATTCGATGGAGTTCAGGACTCCCGGTTTCGAAACGCATAAAATCGACGACTTTGCCGTGAAAACAGCACAGGAGGTCGTCATCAATCAGACGCTGGCACCCGCGTCCGTCGCTGCCGAAATCTCCGTCTTTGAAACACCGGGCAGTGAGCTGGCAAAGACTACGGCTACGGTCGAACGGACATTCACCGAGCGCGAGATTAACGAACTGCCGATGCAGGTTTATAACAATGTCCGGGACATTACGCGTCTGGCTCTGTTCGCCCCCTTGGTCGCTCGTGCCCCGAGCTTCACCGAATTCTCCGCGAACGGGCAGCGCTCCCGTAACAACAACTTCATGCTGGATGGCGTCGATAATAACGATCTCACTGTCACCAATAGCTCGCTGCGAATCATTCCTGAGGCGGTTCAGCAGGTCCAATTGCAGACCGTTGCTTACTCTGCCGAATTCGGCCGATCGAGCGGCGCTCAGTTTTCGGCGGTGACCAAAGCCGGAACAAATCTCTACCACGGAGAAGCGTGGGAATACCACCGGGGCAATTGGATGGAACCTCTGGGTCTGGCCAACAAGCGTGCAGGGTTCAAGGAAACGCCCCGTTACGTCGTCAACCAGTCTGGCGGCGATATGGGCGGGCCGATTTGGAAAGACCACACCTTCTTTTTTGGACTGCTGGAGATGAATCGGCGGAGAGAAGCCGCAAGTGCATCGAATGCCACAGCGGCAACAATACCTACCCCCGACGGATACGCGGCACTCTCTGCCATACCGTTGGGAGACGGTGAAACGCCCACCGCGCGGGAGGCTGCGCTCAATGCGCTCAAATTCCTTCCCGACATTCATCGACTTGTGACCAATTATCAGAACCTGCAGAACAGGCCGATCAATAATGTCATGGTCCAGACCGGTACAATTGGGATTCCGCTCGCACGGCCAGCCAACTTCTGGTACAGCGTGGGACGCATCGATCACCGCTTGGGGAATACAGACAACATCAGTTACCGCTACCATTTGGATCAAAGCGATCAACCGAACCTCCAGAGCAACACCCAGTTCGGGGCGCGCTTCGCGGCCGCTCAATCCATTCTGCGGCAGAATCACGCGATCAGCTATACGCGGATCTTTACGAATCGGTTCCTCAACGAAGCCCGGGTTGCGTATGTTCGGAGCCGGTTGAGTTTTCTGGAAAACGACCCGCAGAGCCCAACCGTCACCATCACCAACTTCTTCACGATTGGCGGATCAAACGCTTTTCCACAAGGCCGGATTGAGCAGCTTTATCAGCTTCAGGATGTCGCCACGATTATCGCGAATCGTCACTCATTGAAGTTCGGTGTAGATGTCCGCCGGAATCAATTGTTTGCCCGGTTTGGCAGCAATTCCAAGGGAACCTGGACGTTTGCCAATCTCGCCGACTTTCTGAACAGTACACCTTTGAGCCTTCTGCAAGCCGTCAATGAAGCGACGTTCAATGCAAACCAGTGGAACAACGCGTTTTTCTTTCAGGATGACATCAAAGCCACGCGCAGGCTGACACTGAACCTTGGCGTCCGGTATGAATATTCGACCGTTCCCTTCGGCTTCTTTGGTGCGACCAATCCCGCAATCCGAGCCGCCGGCGTTCGGGGTCCGGTCCGCTCCGACACGAATAACTGGGCGCCTCGGCTGGGATTTGCGTACAGCCCGACACAACGGTCGGGCTTTCTTGGAACCGTTTTTGGCGATGGTCAAACGTCCGTACGCGGCGGTTTCGGGATGGGATACGACGTCATCTTCTATAACGTCCTGATTCAAACTGCGAACAATTACCCGCGCGTCGTCAACTTCACCCAAACGGGTCGTGACGTAGCGAACCTGTTTCCCACGCTGGCGCCCAAAATTGCAACGATACAGGCATTGAATCCCACCAGCACCTTTATCAATGTTCCCGAAGACGCGCAGAATCCGACGACCGCATTCTGGAGCCTGTCGGTTCAGCGGCAGTTCGGCAGGGACTACATTCTCGAAGCGGGATACGTGGGCAACCGCTCTTATCATGAAATTCGCCAGCGGGATGCCAACCCGGGCGTGCTGACGCGGGAACAGGCCGCCGCGGTGATTGCAAGCGGCAATCCTAATAGTGTTACTGTCCTTCGGTTGAATCCCAATTGGGGACCCAGAGCACTGCTGGAAACAGCCGCAAGAGGTGAATATCACGCCGGTTACTTGAAGTTCGATAAACGGATGACGAAAGGTTTGCTGGTTGGCCTGGACTATGCATGGAGCGCAAATTTCAGCGACAGCGATGAAGCATTCGGCGTCAACGACGTTGCTTCCTCAAGCCCGCAAGTGCCGCAAGACTTCTTCAACTACCGAAATGAGTGGAGCCGTTCGGCTTTCGACCGTCCCCATCGTTTCGCGCTGCACTATCTGTACGAAGTGCCATGGTTTTCTTCCAGCGGGGCACTCGCGGCACTGGGAAGAATCTTTGGCGGGTGGCAGGTTTCCGGTTTCACCGAGGCTCAATCGGGCCAGCCGTTCACCATTCGTACGGGAGTAGACACTGTAGGAACTCTTGCAACCGCATTCCCGGGCCGGCCAAATTACAATCCGGGAGGAGTGTTCATGAAGGACCCAACGACCGGCGATCTCCGTACGTTCGTGATTCCGGTCAACGGAACTGGAATCGTAACAGCGCCCAGCGGCCCAAACGGAATCCTGGCGAACTCTATGCCCGGCGGTGGAAATCTCGGCCGCAACACATTCCGGGGGCCATCCTTCCAAAACTGGAATGTTAGCTTGTTGAAGAAGATCAGCTTCAAAGAGAACTGGCAGCTTCAGATCCGTGGGGATTTTGTGAACTTCTGGAATCACAGGAATTTTCAAAATCCTGTGGCGGTGATGAGTAGTCCTGCATTTGGTCAAAACACAGCAACCCTGCTCACCGACTCGAGACAAATCCTCCTGAGCGCGAAATTGAAATTCTGATGCATTCCCCTCCTCTGCGAGGAGGGGAATGCATCCTCGAACAACACGTCACTGAGATAAAGCGTTCACCCAACTGGCCCACCGTTGCCGGATCGGAAGCATTTCCGCGTTTTTTCGTTGCCATTCGGCAATATAGTCGTAAGAGTCGTTGAAGCTCATTTCCGTCCGGATGATGGCCAGTTCTTCATCGACCGATTCGTAATATCGGATCAGCTCGTTGTGCGCTTTCCTGCCTGTAGCCGTCATCGCGTGAGCGGACCTGATCGCACGCAGCGCCGCTTTTGCCCGGCGGTGCGCCTCGATGAAGTAGCGCACGCGCCACAGATCATTCGAGGTCTCTGCCGCTTCGTCCATTGCATCGAAGAACTGTTTTTCGGCTTTTTCGATTTCCGGCAGGACGAATCTTCGGTATCGGGGACGCTCGTCGAAGTCGCTTGTCATCGCAAGCGCAGTGGTTAAAGCAAGCGCTACGGCCGAAAGACAGGCGGGAAGCTTATTGCGTCGAAGACTCTCGACCGAGCTGTGCGCCACCGATTTTACGAAGCCGCTGAACAAGTTTAAGTCGTCAGCCACGGCAACTCTCTAGGACTTCGGTTTGTCTGCAGGCGGCAATGGCGGCGGCGGCGGCGCCGGTGGTGCTTCGGCGATGTCCTCGGGTTTCACATTGAATTTATCAAAGACATCTTTGGATACGACTTTCACCACAGGTGCGTCGGAGCTTTTCAGATAAATTCCTTCAGGTGTCTTGCTGTCGGAGCCGAATTGAACGCGTACGGGATCATTCGAGCCCTCGCGGAATGAAACTTCCAGCTTCGGTTTGTCGAGCCCATATGCCGCGAGGGTCTTCGGCATGTCGACAATTTCTTTCACCTTCTCGAAATCCAGCGTGTTGAACATTCCCGAAACTTTGTCGAATTGAACTTTCCTGCCGTCCGCCAGCTTCCAATCCGAACCGGACTTCAACAAGCTGATATTTTCGGAGCCGCGCTGGATCTCGACTTTTTCAAGCTTCTCCCGATCCAGCTTGACGATCGTCTTGTCGCGCCAATCGAACAGGGGCCGCCGCGCTTTTTCGGAAATCTCTTTATCCATGATGAAAATCGCGTCGCGGGACGCATCACGCGCGTAGTACTTGTCTTTCTCGGGGGATTTTCCGATCAGCAATGCCCGATCGGTTTTGGCCTTGCCGTCGTGCAGAGTGAGTTTAAGCGCAGGTGAATCCAAGCCGGCCGCTTTTGCATCAACCGCCGGTTCCGGAAACGACTGCACGCGGCCGAATCGAATGGAGCTGATAAACGAAGACACTTCGCTGCTGTCGGCCTTGGTATCGACGGGTTTCTTGAGCTGCCAGTTGTCTCCCGACTTTTGAGCTTCGAGTTCCTTCGCGTTTTCGGCAATCTTCACGCCGTCGATATCGTCTGATTCGAACTCCAGGAGCTTCTTATTGCGAACGTCCGAAGTAGTTTTGGTGAACGTCTTCGACCAGTTACTTCCGGTCAGAAAAACATCGTTGCTATTCGCGAGCTTTGCGTAATTGTATGTCTTTTTGGGATTCTCACTGCCGAAGAGAATCTCGAGCGTCTTGCCGTCTTTCAATTTGGCGCTCACCTTCACGGGCGGTTCCTTTAGTCCAAATGAGCTCAGATCCTGGGCGTTTTGCGCCACGGCGTCGTTGCGGTCGATTTGCGGAATGTTGGACGCGAGGTTTTCCCATTCATCCGGATCGGCCTGGACGCCCGCCGGAGAGGTGATTTCCCACTGCTTTTCTCCCTTTTTGACCGCGGCGATGGTCCGGCCCGGATAGACCAGACTGATCTCGGATATATCCTTTTGTTCAACCTGGAAAGCTTTTTTCTTGGACTCTTCCTGTTTCTGGCGTTCCTCTTTTCCGCGGATTTCCGTGAGGTAAACGTAACCGCCAAGGATGACTAAGAGAATGAAGAGAATTGTCGTGCCTTTGAATCGCATAGCTTTTTAATTCGGGGATAGACGGAAATTCCGGGGACGCACCCCGAATTCTTGCACTTCAGAATTCGGGGTGCGTCCCCGGAATTTCCGCCCCCATCCTTACTTTCTACGTCTGACCCACACCCTGATCCCGGCGCCGATGATGCCCACGGGCAACAACAAAACCAGCACGTAATTCACGAACCGGCCCTGCGCTTCCGTCATTGTGATGCGCCGATCGTCAGGACTTTTGGGTCTTATGGAAATGAAGTTTTCGTCCTGTGCAAGCCAGGACACAGTATTGAGAAAAAGGTTACCGTTCCCCTGCAATCCGTAAGCGCCGTTGGAAGCGAAAGCGGAATTCCCATAAACGACGAGACGGCTCTTTTTATTTTCGCCTTGGGGTTTGGTCGCAACGGCAGCAAGGGAAACGGGACCTTTAAGATCTGTTTTCTCGTCAAACGTCGCCTCGGTCGATTTGAGGTTGGTTTCGCCCCAGCTCCGCTCGTTGGATTCCAGCAGCTTCTCGACAGTAACGCCGTTTATCGGCGGATCGACCGGCGTCACCGACCGGACAAATGGGAAGAACGTCATGACTTTGAAGTTCTCCGTAATTTTGTGACGGCTGTAACGAGTCACGAGCGGAATCGTGGGTCCCGCCCCGAAGAGGCGTCCAACACCGCTGGCATCGACGACGAAATTATTGCCAACGTCGATAGACCATTTTTTCATGAACTCCGAAAGCGAGGGTGCGGGAGGGGGATCCAAAAGGATCAGAACGCTCCCGCCCTTGTTGAGAAATCCGTCGATCTGATCCATCTCATTCGGAAACGGTTCGGACATTGGACCGGCCACTACCAGGACCGCAGTATCATCTAGCACCTTGGCTTCCTGAACGAGATTGACCGCCTTGACGACGTAACCCTCCTTTTCCAATCCGCCTTTCGCGTTGCTATAACCGTTCCTTTCCGAATCCTCGATATTCTTCTCGCCGTGTCCTTGCGTAAAGTAAATGGTTTTCTTCTCGCCTTTCACAATCTTCATCAGGGCATTGGTGATGTCCTCTTCACGAACTGGTTCGGATTGCTTTTCGATGCGTTCGGTCTTCCCCCCCATCTCGAGGACCAGGGTTCCATACCGATACGATTCGCCGCTCAACGGATTTTGAAAATCCCCGTATTGCGTGACCGAGTACTGCTGCGCAACCTGCGGCTGTTTGTCGGGATCGATGAATTCATAAGACATTTTGCTGTTCCGACCTTTGTAGAGATCGAGTAGATCCCGGGCAGGCGCGTAATCGCCACCGGGATAAAACGCCTTGACATGAAGGTCCTGCTTGACCTGCTGCACTACGCCCGTTGACTGATCCGAGAGGCTGTAAATCTTTTCACTCGTCGTGTCCACGCGTTTGACGTGTTGCGCGCCGAGGTAATTCACAAGAGCAAGGATTCCGATCAGGAACACAACCGAGGCTGCCGAATTGATTCCGAATCGCGCTGAGCGCCGGCCGAGGCTTCTTCGAATTTCGTCCGTTTTTAACGTGAGCGATGCGACCACTAACAAACCACCGAGGACGACTGCCACAGTTTGATACACGCTCCAAATCGATCGAACGGAATAGGAGATTACGGCGGCCGCAATAATCGCAAGCCCGAGGAGATCGGCTTTTTTCAATTGTTCTTTCATGTTTATCCTCTCCACCGCAAAGAATCGATCGAACGATAGGTTAGAAACAGGGCAACCAACATCAGGGACATATAAAAGATGATGTGCGATGTCGACAAGACGCCCTTCATGAAATCGTCTAAGTGACTGATTATCGAAAGGTACGTAAGAACCGCCTTGCCGGTGGTCGAGTCGGCATTATTCGCCAGCACATCCACCAGCCACAGCACCATGATCGTTCCAAAGCTCAAGACCGCCGCGATGATTTGATTCTCCGTCAGGGTCGAAATAAAAAGCCCAATCGCGATCAGCGCCAGGCCGTAGAGCAGCAGGCCCAGATACGCAGTCAAGATCGGTCCCGAAGCCGGACTGCTGTACAGGTAGAGGAACCCCGTGGGGATCCAGGTCGTCAGCAGCAGAATGAGGAAAAAGGTCACGCCTGCAAAAAACTTGCCCAGCACGACCTGAAGATCGGTCAAGGGAGCGGTCAGCAAGAGCTCGATGGTTCCGCGTTTTTTCTCTTCGGAAAAGAGGCCCATCGTGAGCATCGGCATCACAAACAACAGAATGACGCTCATCGTGCTCAAGAAGCCGCGAGTGATCATGCCCGGCATGTCCATGGCGCGCGGTCCGAGCTGTTGGGCTTGAAGTTGAGACATCAGGCCCATCTGAAGGACTTGAGCCAGGATAGATCGAAAGAATAAACCCGAAAGAAAAACAAAAATCGTCAGAACGACGTATGCAACTGGAGAAATGAAATAAGCACGTAATTCGCGTTCGATGATGGCGAGTATGTTCCGCATGGCTATTCTCGCTCCTCCGCTGTCGTCAGTTTCAGGAAGATGTCTTCAAGACTCATCGTGACCGATTGAAGCTCGTACAATCCCCAGCCGTTTTGGACCACCGCACGCGCCAGATCGCTGCGGATGTCCTTTTTCAGCTCGCCTTCGATCTGGAATCGATGGCGGCCGTCGTTGCTGCCGACAGTATGAACGTCGATGACGCCCGGCATGGCCTTCAGCTTCGACGTGATTTCCGGCGCCGGCCCTTGAATCTCCATGAAGACCCGTTCGGCGCCCTGCAACTGGAATCTCAAATTTTGGGGGGTATCGACGGCCACGATCTTGCCGCGATCGATGATCACGACGCGATTGCAGGTCTGCTCGACCTCGGGAAGGATGTGCGTTGAGAGCACGACCGTGTGGTTTCCCGCCAAATCCTTGATCAACTCGCGCACTTCATGGATTTGTTTGGGATCCAATCCAATCGTCGGCTCATCCAGAATCAGCACAGGCGGATCGCCGATGAGCGCCTGCGCCACTCCGACGCGCTGTTTGTATCCCTTCGAGAGCTTCGCAATGATGCGCTCCTGCACGTCCGTGATACTCGCGCGTTCCATCACGCGTTGGATTTCAAGGTCGATCTTTTCCTTTGGCACGCCCTTGATCTTCGCGACAAAGCGCAGATAACCCACGACGGTCATTTCGAGATAGAGCGGCGGATTTTCAGGCAGGTACCCGATGCGCCGGCGGACATCTATAGGATTTTCGAAGACGTCAAATCCATCCACGCGGACCGTGCCATCCGATGCGGGCATAAACCCGGTGATTATGCGCATTGTCGTGGTTTTACCTGCACCATTCGGGCCGAGAAATCCCAAAATCTCACCTTTTTCGACCTGAAAAGACACGCTCTCGATCGCCGTTTTTCTAGCGAAGCGTTTCGTAAGGTTTTCAACCGTAATCAAACCAGTCGGCCTCCGATTCGGATATTCTAGGCAGTTGAACCGTGCATTATAACACGCTCATCTTCGATGCGTTCGACACCGTTGTGCATATCAACGAATCGAAACTGCCCCTCCACCGCGTCGACGGAAAAGCCGTCCCCACGACCGCCCCAGCCGTTCACCGAGCCTATAACGAGCTTTTCCGCAAAGTTCATTTTGACGTTTTTTACGCGGCTTTTTCTCAAAGCTACAATCAGGTAACGGCACAGCGCCGGGCCGATTTGAAAGAGATTCCAAGCCAGGAGCGCTTCAAAGTCATGCTCGGTCTGCTTGGCCATTCCGCCAACGAAATCACGGACGATGCCATTGAAACGATTACGAAGGCTCACATGGCGCAGTTACAAGAAGCGTTTGAAGTGCGGCCAGAAACCTTAGAGGTCCTCCAATGGGCGAAGGCACGATATCGGACGGCAATGATTTCGAATTTCGCCTACGCCCCCGCTCTCCACGACGCGCTCGACCGCTTTGGGATTCGATCGGCGTTCGAAACCGTTATCGTGTCCGTGGAAGTCGGCTGGTGCAAACCTCATCGCATTATATTCGATCGAACATTTGAACAGATGGGCATCCGCCCTTCCGAGGCGCTATACGTCGGTGACCAGATGTATATCGACGTGTACGGGGCGCTGAATTGCGGCATGGACGTCGTATGGATCCAGACGGAACGTCAGGATTGGTCGCCGCCTGAACTGGCGATACACACATGCAAGCCGACATATACAGTGCGCTCGATTTCGGAGTTGATTAGGTTGCTGGAAGAGGGCGGAAAGGAGAATCCATGACTTACGCCAATCCACACCTGCTTTGGGCTGTAGACGAACTGAAGGATCATCTTCAAGATCCCGATCTCGTTCTCATGGACATGAGGCCTCCAGAGGCTTACTCGAATGTCCATATTCCAGGCGCTCGGAGCTTTGACATTTTTGGAATTTCTCTGATCGACACCCGGCCTGAACCGCTCGAAGCGTTTCTATGGATGATCGAACATCTGATCCAGGGAAAAGGGGTGAACAACGGCAGCAACGTTGTCGTCTATGACGACATTGCGGGAATGCGATCGGCGCGGCTGTTCTGGTTTCTGGAATTCTTCGGGCACGATGCTGTCCATATGCTGAACGGCGGCTTCAATGCCTGGCGCGACGCGGGTTTTCCCGTCACGCAGCAGGCGATCGTTCCCAAGGCCGGCAATTTCAGGATGAAACCACGACGTGAGCGGATTGCAACCGTTGAGGATGTCCTTCAGAAATTGCACCGGCCCGCCGCCGTCATCGTGGACACACGAAGCGATGCAGAATATACCGGTCAAGTTGTGCGAGCCAAGCGAGGGGGTGCGATCCCGGGGGCAGTTCATCTGGAATGGACAAACAATCTTGACGCGAAGGGATTCTTCAAACCCGCCGCTGAGCTGGCTCGAATTTATGCCGAACGCAAAATCACGCCGGACAAAGAAGTCATTCCTCATTGCCAGGGGGCGTACCGGTCGGCCCACACGTATCTGGCACTGCGTCTGCTCGGTTACCCTACGGTGCGGAATTATCTTGGCTCCTGGGGCGAGTGGGGCAATCGTGAAGATTTACCAATCGAACATCCATCGCAACCCTGACGGAAATTCGCTAATCTAATTTTAGATGCCCAAAATCACGATCAATGGACAGCTGTACGAGGCGGCGAAAGGGAAAACAATTATCCAGGCGGCGGATGATGTCGGCATGGAGATACCGCGGTACTGCTACCATCCCGACATCGGCATCGAAGGCAGTTGCCGGATGTGTCTGGTCGAGGTCAAAGGTACTCCGAAGCTGTTGCCGGCTTGCACAACTCCCCTCGCCGATAACATGGAGGTCCGCACGGATACCCAACGCGTTCACGAAGCCGTCCGGTATGCGATGGAGTTTTTGCTGCTTCATCACCCGATCGATTGTCCTGTCTGTGATCAATCCGGAGAGTGCTGGCTGCAGGACTATTACATGGCTCACGCAGGGCACGACAGCCGCTACCCTCTCGGCCAAAAGACTCGCCGGCGCAAAGCCTTCAATCTGGGCCCGCTTGTTAAGCTGGACCAGGAACGATGCATCCTCTGCACGCGCTGTGTGCGTTTCACACGAAACGTAACGAAGACGAACGAAATTCAAGTCTTCAGCCGTGGACACAATTCGGAGATCGGAATCTTCGAGGACCGCCCGTTGAACAATCCATATTCCGGTAACGTCGTCGACGTTTGTCCCGTCGGCGCACTGACCAGCGCCGACTTCCGGTTCAAAGCCCGAGTTTGGTTCTTGAAAGGAACAGATTCAGTCTGCGGTGGCTGTAGTACCGGCTGCAATCTGCGCATCGATCATTCGGCCCGCGCCGCCGGCGGAGGCATTCCTGGATACACGGCCACCGACGGAAAGATCTACCGAACCGTCGGCCGGCGTAACGTTGAAGTCAATATGAGCTGGCTATGCGATGAAGGCCGCCTCAGCTTCCACACGCTGGAGCGATGGCCGCGGCTATGGCATGCGAACGCTCAGGGCGAGCAAAAACCGGTCAGCAGTCTTTTACCTGCCATCCACGCCAATTTTGAATCCATTCGCGCGGAATACGGGGATGGCGCCGTGGCCGCGCTCGCCTCCCCAACCAACACCAACGAAGCTTTATTTCTGATGAAGAAATATTTCAAAGGTCATGTCGATTTCAGATTGGGCAGAGAGGTCGACCTATACCAACAACAGCAGGATGACTTGCTGCGCCGCCTCGATAAACATCCGAATACGCATGGCGCCCTCCATTTAGGCTTGGCCGGGGAATTGGGAGGACTTCGCAGGTTGCGCGATCTTGCAGAAAAAAAGGAAATCCGCGCAATGTGGATCTCGTTTCACCCGCAACTGGTCGGCGAGGACGCGCAGGAAATCATCGAAGACTTAAGGCGGCTCATCGAGGCTCTGGACTACAGCGTCGTGAGCACGACTCATGATTTTGCCTGGACGCACGGCGCCGATCACTTGCTGCCGATGGCGGCGTGGGCGGAGGAGAAAGGCACATACACCAATTACTCGGGCCGGGTACAGATAACGAACCGCGCAGTTATGCCGCCCGGTGATGCACAACCACTGCACGTCTTGATGGCGGAACTGCTGAACCTTGCCGGAGTGGAGGTTTCGATCGATCCGGGCGCCGTCTTCGAATGGATCGCCCGTGAAATACCCGGATATGCCGGCTTGGACTACGATACGATCGGATCGTTGGGTGCGGCTGTTTCCCCGGTTCCTGAGGAAGTGTTGCGATGACGCCCGTGAGCGGCGGTTACGCCGTCGACGTTCCCACGATCAACGTCAGCGACAGAGCGCGGCGGGAGCACGCCACCGTCTGGTCGACGTTTCGCGCTTTTGCGGTGACGCTTCGGCGGTTCTTTACAAGCCTTTTTAAAGGGGACATACCCACCATCAACTATCCCGAACAATCGCGACCCTATTCCGAGCGATTCCGCGGCACCCATATTCTGACGGTGCGTGACGACGGCAGCCTCAAATGCGTCGCTTGCTATATGTGCGCAACGATCTGCCCCGCCGAGTGCATCTATATCGAAGCGGGCGAGCACCCGAATCCGGAAATCGAGAAATTTCCGACCCGCTTCGACATCGATATGATGCGCTGTATCTACTGCGGTTTTTGTGTCGACGCGTGCCCTGAAGAAGCGATCATCATGAGCCGTGAACACCATCAGTCGGTCTACGAACGCTTTGAGACCATTTGGGGTATCGAGAAACTAATGGCTCGGCCCGCAATCGACGCGAAAGGCCCAGGCTACCGGCCCAACCGGCCCATGGCCGAAGCG
>MNKP01000154.1 GCA_001920875.1 Acidobacteria bacterium 13_1_20CM_2_55_15 | reverse complement strand
CTCAATCTGCCGCGCGACTCCGAAATCATCTTTCCAGCATTAACGTTCTGGGTTGTGCCGGAAATGGCGCGGGTGCTCGGATTCCGGCCGAAATTTGTGGATATCGATCCGGAAACATTCAATATCGACCCGGTAAAGATGGAAGCCGCGATAACGCCCAACACGCGCGTGGTCGTCCCCACTCATCTCTACGGGCAGCCCTGCGAGATGGAACCGATCACAGCGGCAGCGCGCACGCATGGAGTTTTCGTGATCGAAGATTGCGCGCACGCCCTCGGAGAGGGACCGAACCGCCACCCAGCGTTACAATGCAACCATGAGAAAAATCATCATTGGCCTAGGAATAGTGGTTGCCGCCATTGTTATCCTCGTTGCCGCGCTTCTCCTGTTGGTCGACGTCAACCGATACCGGGGAACGGTTCAAGCGCAGCTCGAACGGCAACTCGGCAGGAGTGTCCAGCTCGGCAGGATGACTCTGGGAATTCTGCCGCTGCGTTTTCAAGTCGAGGATCCTGTCATTGCTGAAGATCCCAGCTTTTCTTCCGAAGCGCCGTTCATACGCGCGGAGAAGCTCGACACGCGGGTGAGTCTCTCTTCACTGTTTGGCCGAAATCTCGATGTCGAGTCGATCGATCTGGAGCGTCCAACGCTTGAACTGATCCGGAACAAGCGGGGCAACTGGAATTTTTCGACGCTTGGTGCGCCCGGCGGGACGGCGAACGCCGCATCGCCTCGCGCCGGCAGCGAACGGGGAGTCTCGCTGGAGCGGCTAAGTATCCACGACGGGCACGTGGCTGTGACCGATCTTCAGCGGGCACAGGGCCGAACTGTATTTGATCATATTGATTTGACGAGCCGGCTGGCAGCCGGGACCGGCAGGACTGCCGCCGCCGGAAACTTAAAACTCAATGCCGCGCGGTTTAATGGCGTCGATCTCGGCTATCCAATCGCCGTCGATTATGACGTTGAGCTGAAACCTTTGGAGGGACTTCTCTCAATCAATCGTGCGAAAGTCCTCGTCGGTAAGACACCGATCGATGTGGCCGGATCGCTTACCACAAACACAACACCTGCGCAGTTAGACCTGTTAATCAAAACGGGAGACGTTTCCATCTCAGAGATTGCGCGTCTGGCGTCGGCATTCGGGGTTGCGGTCGCCCCCGGTACAAACGTGAGCGGAAGGATCGAGGCCGATGTGAAAGCGTCAGGCCCGGCGTCCAAACCGGCATTAAACGGCAGAATCTCCGGTCAGGATCTCAAAATTTCCAACAAAGATATAACACAACCGGTCGAAGTGAGAGCGATCGAACTGCGGCTCTCGCCGGCAGAGATCCGATCGAACGATTTCACTGCCGTGTCCGGAAAGACGAATGTTGCGGCGCGTTTTATGGTGCGGCAATACACCTCGGCTTCCCCGTTTATCGATATGGAACTGCGCGCACCGAATGCCACATTACCCGAGATTCAGTCAATGGCGAGGGCATACGGCATCAAGGGCCTCGACCAGATTAACGGCAATGGCAATCTGAATATCGAGATGCGTGCGGCGGGACCGGTACAGTCGTTGGATTCCGGAAATCTCATTCGGGCGCTCAAGGGCTCAATGAGTCTCGATTTCAACGACGTCCGCATCTCGGGCTTCGATCTAGCGCATGAATTGGGCGTCATCGGCGGTTTTGCAGCTTCGAGCTCGGAACAGAAATTTACAGACATTATCAAATTGGCGGGCCACATTGCGGTTACCGACGGCATCGCTCATACGGATGACCTTAAAGCGCAAACGGCCTTGGGCGAGATGTCGGCCGCCGGAACAGGAGACCTGTCGAGCGACGCACTGAGCGTAAAGCTTCTGGCCGTACTTTCGAAGACGTTTACCGATAAGCTCGGCGGGGGACGAATCGGCGGCTACATGCGTACGGCGTTTGCGAACGAGACCGGCGAGATCGTCATCCCGGTAACCGTAACCGGAACGTTTAAACAACCGAGGTTTGCTCCGGACGCGCGAACCATCGTTGAGATGCAGAAGCAGAGATTCATTCCAGCATTCCAACCGGGGCAGAAACCCGCGGATACAATTCGGGGTATCATCGGCGGATTTCTCGGTGGGAAAAAATGATCATTCGAGCGGTGGTCTTCTGACCGGTTCAACGCGTCCCAGCCATCGAAAGAAAAGCACCACGATCACTGCGGGAACCGCCGGGGCCCACCAGGCCTTGATACCCAGAGCCGAAAGCGAAGTCGGCCCAAGCCATCTGATCACAAACATGATCGCCGTCGCCCACGCGACGGCACTAATAAAACTGAGGCTCGAGAATAAAAAAGGTGAAATGCCCGCATAGGCGCAGGCCAGCGGAATTGCTATACGCAAGCCAGGCAAAAAACGAACAGCAAGAATCAGCTTTATGGCGTGCCGGTGCATGCGCTCCTGGATCGCTCTCCGCCGCCGGGCAATTTTTGAGAAGCGGTTGAGCCATTCGCGAAACTTTCCTCGCGCTGCGTAGAAGAAAAACTGATCTCCCGCCCAACCGCCAATGGACCCAGAAATTAAAACCCCAAACGGATTGAGCCGGCCAAGAAACACCATGACTACCGCTCCGGAATAGACAACCTCACCTTCCACGGCAGCAGCTACAAGGATGCCCAGGTATGGAAGAACGTTCATACGATCGAATTCGGGACAGAGGAACTACTTTCTGCCTAAAGTAGTGCCAGCATTTCGCGAACCGCGCGTTCCAGACCGACGAGAGCCGAGCGGGCAATGATGTTGTGGCCAATGTTCAACTCCACTATCGCCGGAATGTCAGCGATGGCGCGGACATTGCGATATGTCAATCCATGGCCCGCCAAAACCACTATGTTCTTCGATTGCGCCAATTCCGCCGCTTGCTTGACGGCGGCGAGCGCTTCCGTACCCTGCTGCGTTTCACGATTCCTCAACGTCGCATCCGAATAAAGCGCGGTGTTGAGCTCAATCGTACGCGCGCCGAGCGAAAGCGCGGCTCGGATCTGCGATTCGGCTGGATCGATGAATAAGCTGACGTTGATATTGTTCGATTGCAGATGCTTGATCGCGCTCGTAATCGCTTCTTGATTGCGCGTGCACTCCAGTCCGCCGGTCGTCGTGATTTCTCCGGGCAGCTCCGGCACCAGCGTTACCTGATCCGGGACGACTTCCAGAGCAATACCGATCATTTCTTTGGTCGCTGCCATCTCGATATTCAGTTTCGTCTTCACCGTCTCCCGCAAAATTTTTACATCACGATGCTGAATGTGCCGCCGGTCGCCGCGAAGATGAACCGTAATGCCGTGAGCTCCGGCCAACTCGCAAATGGCGGCAGCCGTAATAGGATCGGGCTCATTGGTGCGCCTTGCCTCTCGGATTGTCGCGATGTGGTCGATGTTTACTGACAGAAGCGTCATGAGTACCGTCCGGCTATCGCGTTCCACCGAATACGGATAAGGTCGAAAAACATGTGAATGCCGTGCCGCAGGAATTTGACTTTGCTACCCTCAGCGTGGCTCCAACGCACGGGGGTTTCGCGGATCTTCAAGCCGTAGCGCTTTGCCAGAAACAATAATTCCGGATCGAATCCAAAACCAGGAGTGGTCTGTTTTTCAAAGATACGGCGAGACTTTTCGCGATGAAAAAGTTTAAAGCCACACTGGGTATCCCGGAGAGATAAGCCCAGAAACCAGCGAACCATCAGGTTGAAAAACATGCCGCCAAGCTCGCGCAAGCGGGATTGGTGTTTTTCGATGCACCGGCGATCGAGGTTCCGGGAACCGATCACGATGTCGGCGCCTTCGGAAGTGGCAACATCGAGGAGCTTGTTCAGTTCTTCAATTGGGGCGGAGAGATCCGCGTCAGTGAAGAGCACATATTTGCCCGAAGCGGCCCGCACTCCTTGACGTACGGTGTGTCCCTTGCCGTGATTCTCCTTATTTCGAATGAGGCGCAACCCTTTCGTTTGAAGCTGGGCGACAATTCCCGAGGTATCGTCCCTGGACCCGTCATCGACAACAATGATTTCGGTTAAAAAAGGCGCTCGGCGAACAAATGCCTCTATTTTCCGGATGGTTTCGGCAATGCGGCCGGCTTCATTAAACGCAGGGATCACGATGGAAACGGTCGGTGTGCCCGCCTCTGCAGGCGCTACAAGACCAGCGCCTATTGAGGTTTCCGATGTTTCCATAAACCGCCGTATTGTATCATCGGTGATTTGTATGAACGACAGGTTACTTCGAGTGTGCAGGCACGAACGGGTGGATCGCGCGCCGGTTTGGATGATGCGTCAGGCCGGCCGCTACCTGCCTGAATATCGCGAGATTCGACGGAAGTTGTCGTTCTTAGAACTGTGCAAGGACACCGATGTTGCTGTGGAGGTATCCTTACAGCCCTACCGAATTCTAGGTGTTGACGCCGTCATTTTCTTTTCAGACATCTTGATTCCTGTCGAAGCCATGGGTGTGCATGTCTCTTTAACGGATAAGGGTCCGGAGATTGCAAAACCCGTTCGGACCCAAAGCGACGTCGATGATTTGCGGATTCCGGATCCGGCTACCGAAGTCCCCTTCGTCGGAGCCATCATTAAGAAATTGAGCCGGGAGCTTCGGGACACGGTTCCGGTGATCGGCTTCGCGGGCGCGCCTTGGACGCTCGCGTCGTACCTGGTCGAAGGCGGAGGTTCCAGAAATTTCGCCGAGATCAAAAGCCTGGCATACCGTGAACCGCGGCTTATGCATGCGTTGCTCGATAAGCTTTCGTCCACCGTCAGCTCATACCTGCTTTTTCAAATCGAATCCGGTGTTCAAGTCATTCAGCTTTTCGACACGTGGGCGGGCGAATTGAACCGCAAGGATTACGAAGAGTTCGCTCTGCCCTACGCCAGGAAAATCTTCGACGCAATCGGCAGCCGTGCCCATCGGATTATTTACGTGAACGGATGCGCGTCGATACTCGAATCGATTACCGCGACGGGGGCGGACGTCATCAGCATCGATTGGAGAATCTCGGTAGAAGAGGCTCGCCGCCGCACCAGCGAACGAGTTGCGCTTCAGGGGAATCTGGATCCGTGCGTGCTGCTTGGACCAAAGGAACGCATCATTGCCATGACCAAGGAAATCCTCGACCAGGCCGGACGGGCCGGGCACATCCTCAACCTCGGACACGGTATACTTCCACAAACGCCGGTGGAAAATGCTCGAACTTTCGTGGAAATCGCGAAGACCTATCCGTGAAGCCAGGGGTCCTGCTATTTAATCTCGGTGGTCCGGAAAGACTCAGCGACGTCAAACCGTTTCTCTACCGTCTGTTCTCCGATCCGGAAATCGTTCGTGTGAAATGGACACCTCTTCGAAAAACGCTGGCATACGCCATTGCGACGTTCCGTCGCAAAACCTCGGAGGGCTATTACCGGCAAATCGGCGGAGGCTCTCCATTGCGGCGCCTTACAGAAGAACAAGCGGGCGCTCTCGCGGAAGAACTCAAAAGGCGGGGAAGCGATGTGCAGACCTTCGTGGGCATGTGCACATGGCATCCGTTTCTCCATGAAGCCGTTGATAACATTCAAAGAAGCGATGTCGATCACCTCGTGATCCTGCCGCTTTTTCCTCAATATTCAGTGACGACGACGGGCTCCGGATTCGCTGTGTTGCGGCGGCTGCTCCATGAGCGGCTGTCTTCAAAAAAACTCCATATCGTGTGGGTTCCCTCCTGGCCGCATCAGCCTACGTACGTTCAATCGTTTGCGCAAGCCATCGAGCGCGAACTTCGAAACTTCGCCGATCCCGGCAAAGCACACATTCTTTTCAGCGCGCACAGCATTCCGGAACGTTACGTTCGCGAAGGTGATCCGTATCTCGAACAAACCAAGAAGACCGTTGAGCTGGTCATGGACAGGCTCGGCCGCCGTAATCGATATGAGCTATCGTTTCAGAGCAAGATCGGTCCCGTAAAATGGCTTGAACCCTTTACGAGCGATATCATCGCCGAGCTTGGTAAACAAGGTGTGCACGACGTGTTGGTTGTTCCCATCAGTTTTGTCTCCGAACACATCGAAACGCTCTATGAGTTGGACATCCTCTTCCGAAAGATCGCCCAAGACGCCGGCGTCCAAAATTTTCGGCGCGTGCCCGCGCTGAACAGCGATCCGACATTTATCCGGGCGCTCGCCGAAATTGTCGAGAGATCCCTTAATAAGTCCGGCTGAGGATGATGTGGAATCGTCGAGGAAGCCGTCTGGTGGAGTCGAGACCAATCCTGTGCGGGACTAAAAAAACGCAATGCCTGAAGTGCTCATTATCGGCGCCGGCATCAGCGGGCTTGCATGTGCTTGGCGACTCAAGAAGCTCGGCATCGATACGGAAATCGTCGAGGCGGCGACGCGGGCGGGCGGCGTGATCCGGACTGAAAATATCAACGGATACCAGATTGAATGGGGGCCGAACAGCATTCAACCTGCTCCAGCTGCGCTGAAATTGATCGATGAAGCCGGACTGTGGGACGATTTATTACCGCCGGATCCGCACGCTCCCCGCTACATTTATTTGAAAGGACGTCTTCGAAAATTTCCATTCGGTCCTTTGAGTCTCGGCGGAATTGCGCGCATTTTGGCGGAGCCGTTCATCCGCTCCAAATCGCCAAAGGACGAGTCGGTCCGCGATTTCCTAGTTCGACGATTCGGGAAGCAGGCCCACGATCGGTTGGCGGGTCCGCTGTTTACTGGAATCTACGCCGCCGATACAGGTCAACTGAGCATGGCGGCAGTCCTGCCACGCATGCTGGAGATGGAACGTGACTATGGAAGCCTGACGGCCGCGATGTTGCGATCGTTCACCCGGCGCCGGAAGCGGGTCGAAACAACGAAGCGAAGGCCTCGAGGCTTCACGTTGTCATTTCCACTGGGAATGGAAACCTTGCCGGCTCGCCTGGCCGAAAGTCTGACCATCCGGTATGCCGTTGGCGATGCTCGTATCGGCATGGCGCCTTCAACAATAATCACGGTTCCGGCATACCGCGCGGTTGACATTGTGGAAAAAGATTGTCCCGATCTGGCAAGGCTCCTGCAGAATGTTCGTTATTCTCCGATCATCGTCGCAGCCAGTTCATTACCTGAGCATAGTTTGAAAGAGCCGCTGAGCGGTTTTGGCTTCCTGGTGCCGCGAGAGGAAGGATTGCATGTGTTGGGAACGATCTTCAGTTCTGCGCTTTTCCCTGGGCGGGCTCCGGACGGGCGCGTGCTTCTGACGTCTTTTATTGGAGGCTCGTTTGAGCCCCACGTCCTCGATTGGTCCGACGATCAAGTTTGGGACGTTGTTGGCTCGGAGCTCCAAAGAGTGTTGGACTCCGAAACAAAACCTGACCCAGTCGCTTTGGTCCGTCATGAGCACGCCCTTCCGCAATACAACATCGGACACGAACGTTGGGTTGCGTCGTTAAACGAACAATTGCAGCGAAGACCTGGCGTGTTTGTTACCGCGAATTTTCTCGAAGGCGCTTCCGTCCCGGCTTGTATTGAACAAGCCGAGCGAAGCGCGCATCGAGTAGCGGAATTTCTTAGGAGAAAAGGATGAAACGAACGGCTCAAGAGATTGCCGACTACGTAGGCGGAGAACTCCGCGGAGATCCTGCGGTGGTGCTGGATTCCATTGCAAGCTTGAAAAATGCAGGTCCGTCCGATCTGAGTTACGCAGAGGAGAAGGGTCAGAATAATGTAAATCGAAGCCATGCGGGTTGTGTGCTTCTTCGATCCGGTGAATTTCCATCGCGAACGGTGATTGCAGTGCCGAATCCAAAGTTGGCATTTGCACGTGCGGCAGCGTGGCTGCTGGCAGAAGCCGGCGACGATGCCGGAATTCATCCCAGCGCGACTGTGGCGCCCACCGCGAGGACCGGAGAGGATGTGAAGATCGGGGCCAACGTCGTTATTGAGGCTGGTGCTTCGATAGGCGACGGTACAGTCATCGAAGCTGGTTGCTACATCGGGAAGAACACGGCGGTAGGGCACCACTCGATCCTTTACCCGCGAGTGGTTATTTATAAGGATGTCCGTATTGGAAACCGCGTGATCGTCCATGCGGGTGCCGTCATCGGAGCCGACGGTTTCGGCTTTGTAAAAGATGGAGCGGTTCACGTGAAATTTCCGCAAATCGGAAAAGTAATCATCCAGGACGACGTTGAAATCGGCGCGAATACGTGCATCGATCGGGGGTCATTGGAAACAACGATCATTCGCCGCGGCGTGAAGCTCGATAATTTGATTCAGATCGCTCACAACGTCGAAATCGGTGAGCACACGGTTATTGCCGCTCAAACTGGAATCTCGGGCAGCTCTAAGCTGGGCTCACAGTGCTTAATCGGCGGACAGGTTGGAATTGGCGAGCATGCCCGTCTCGACGACAACACCATCATTGGCGGGCAAGGCGGCGTTTTGAACGGCAAACACGTTCGCGGAGGTGAGGTGCTGTGGGGGACGCCTGTCCGGCCGTTGAAAGAGTTCCTGACACAACAGGCTTACCTGGCACGGTTGGCGAAGAGGAGGGGGTAATGCGCAGAGTATTGGAGGTTGTATATTGGAAATTTCTGAAGTTCTTAATTTGAAATGCAGAAACTTGCAATGTACAACTTCCAATACGGACCGATCTCTCTTCACCGCAGATTGCGGCCTATCGCCGCCTCGAAATCCCGGTACACTTTCATGCAGCCGTCGTCATAGAACGGCAGGATTTGCATCAGAATGACGGCAGCGATCTGCCGTTTCGGATCCACCCAAAAGTGTGTGTTGTTGATTCCCGCCCAGGTATAGCTGCCGGGCGAACGCAGGTTCGGATTGTCCTTATTTGAAGCCGTGATTTGAAATCCAAAGCCGAACTTGTCCTGTCCGGCACCGAACGGGAAGTTGAGCGACCGGAGCGGGTTCGTCGTTTGCTGTGTGTCGACAATCACATTACCGATCTGATTCCGGGTCATGGCTTCAATCGATTCTTTGTGCACCAAAGTCGCGCCGCGCCACTGGCCGTCATTCAGAAACATTTGAAGAAACTTGGCGTAGTCGGAAGCGGTCGAGAACAGCCCGCCGTCCCCACGGGCGGGCCCCTCCAGCCTTTCCGGATTCGGCAGCTCCATTAGCTTTCCTTTTTCGCGCTGTTGGATTGTGACAGTCCGGCCGGCCTTTGCCGCGGGTACGGAGTAGGCGGTGTCCTCAAGCTCCAAGGGCCTAAAGATCCGTTGCTCGAAAAATTTTTCCAGACCGCCACCGGTGATCTTTTCTATGACCAGGCCGAGCACCTTAGTGCTTCCGCTATAGGTCCATCGCGTACCGGGCTCGTAAAGCAGGGGCAAGTCCTCTGCTTCGACCTGGGTTTTCTGCTGCAGGCGATTGACGGTGTCGTTGGAAAACGCGTACGCCAAACCAGACGTGTTCGTCAGCAGGTGCCGGATCAACACCTCGTTAGCAGCTTTCTTGGTCTTGTACGTTGCATCGGCAGGATTGAAACTCGATATCACTTCTCTGTTTTGAAATGCAGGCAGATATTTGGAGACGGGATCGTCCAGGCCGAGCTTTCCCTGCTCTTTCAGCATCATGATCGCGACCGAGGTAACGGGTTTCGTCATGGATGCAATCCGGAAAATGGAATCCTTCTGCATAGGCTTCCTTTTCCCCGTATCCATTAACCCAAAAGCGCCGTGATATAAGACCCGGTCCTTGTTTGTCACGATGGCTACGACGCCAGGCACTGTACCCTGGCGGACCGCCTCTTGAAGCAAGGCATCGATCTCGGAGACCGCTTTAGCAGACAGGGTGGGAAGCCGGGGACTCTCACCCAGCGGTCCTTTCTTGAGGCTTCGCCCTATCGGGCTCGCGCTCCGCGGCGCGCCGCCCTCTCCCAGAGGGAAAGGGTATGCATGACCAGCCAAGGCGACCGCCAAGCCAAGAAATACCAACGGAAATCTCTTCATTGATGGCTCCTCTTGTTTTAGACTCATGGCAAATTTACCTCATGATGCGGTTTGGGAGGAGGATGATGTTACGGAGTTTACTTTTATCTGCTTTCGCATTCGTTTTGATGTTGTGCTGGACGACGGCTCCGCTTGTCGCGCACCATTCATTTGCGGCAGAGTTCGATGGCAATAAGCCCGTGAAGGTCACCGGTGTGGTCAAGAAGGTCGAGTGGATGAACCCTCATATTTGGTTCTACGTAGAAGGCACGGACGAAGTCAGCGGCAGAAGCGCCGTGTGGGGTTTTTCGGCCGGCCCCCCTGCGACATTGGCCCGACGGGGAATTAAACGGGACGTTCTTAAGGTCGGCGACACCGTGAAAGTCGACGGCTTTCTTGCGAAAGATGGATCGCCCAACGCGTCCGGAGGTAAAGTGACGTTCGCCGATGGCCGGCAAGTGTTCACGGCGGCGGCTGAGGACGCTGTTCCCAAATAGTCGCGAAGGTTTTCCTTAGGTAAGAAGTAGTCATTGGGAGAGTTCGCCATGAAGAGAAATTTCGCAACCGCCATCTTAATCTCAATTATTCTTGCGCTCGTCCTAGGTTTCGCGTTGACCTCCATTACGTCGATTTCAGTGTCCGCCCAAAACGCTTCCAGCAAGCCCGTGCCGAGGCTGCCGAACGGGAAGCCCGATTTCACCGGCACTTGGGATCATCCTCGTGTTGCTGACGTCACTAAGGACGTCAAGGGAAGATGTGTGGGTGAGACGCCCGGATGCTCCAACATCGGGTCGGGCGAGTTGGCTTTCACGCCGGTCGGCAAGTCCGACAATGAGCGAAAGGACAAATGGGATTACGGAGCCCACTGCATGCCGTGGGGTTATGTTCGCTCATACCAGACGCCGTTTCCCCACGGCTATGTTCATCATCAGGATCGCCTGGTGGTGCTGTGGGAGCAAGACAATGCTTACCATGTGGTTCCAACCGACGGCCGCCCGCTCCCGAAGGACCTGGATCCGACATGGCGCGGAACGTCGGTCGGTCATTGGGAAGGCGACACGCTCGTGATTGAAACGGCCGGTTTCAATGGCCGCACGTGGATCGACACAGCCGAGCATCCACACAGCGATCAGTTGAAAGTCGTCGAGCGCATGAGTATGCCGGACGGGGATCACATCAATTATGAACTGACAATGGAAGATCCGAAGTATTATACGAAGCCGATCAAAAACACTCGGGTTTTCGTGCGGATGAAGGCGGGACAAGAATTGTTCGAATATTCGTGCGCGGAAAATAACCGTTGTGAAGGTGGAAACTGCGCGGCGGCAGATGTTCAGAAACAGGGAAAATAGCTGGCTGTCCCTCTCCCTCTGGGAGAAGCCGGCGCGAAGCGCGGAGCGCGAGCCCGACAGGGCGAAGCTTCAAGAAAAGGTGAGGGTTGCAGGTCTATTCGAGTCCTGAGACCCCCACCCTACCCTGATTTAGAAAATTTTAGGAGTTCGATTAATGCGAATCTTTAGAGCGTTGTTGGTTTTTGTGGCCGTGAGCGCAGCCGTCACGGCATTCTCCGCCCAAGCCCCCGCTACAGGCCAGGCGCAAGGATATCGGGCGCCTCGGACGGCGGATGGACGTCCAAACCTGAACGGGATTTGGCAGGCGATAAACGAGGCGAACTGGGACCTTCAGCCGCATGCTGCCAATTTCGGACGCGTAGTGGCGCTCGGGGCGGAGGATGCGATGCCTCCGGGAATCGGCTGGGTTGAAGGAGGCGAAATCCCTTACCTTCCAGCTGCAGCAGCGAAGAAGAAAGAAAATTACGAGAAGCGGTTGACGCTGGACCCTGAGATCAAATGCTATCTGCCCGGCGTCCCGCGCGCAATGTACATGCCCTTTCCGTTTCAGATTGTGCAGAGCAAAGATGTCACCATGATGATTTTCGAATACGCGGGCGCCGTTCGGACCATCAACATGGGCAAGCCGACAGAAGCTCCCGCCGATAGCTGGATGGGCTGGTCGAATGGACACTGGGAAGGAGAAACACTCGTCATCGATACCACCGGTTTCAACGATCAGTCATGGTTCGACCGGGTCGGCGATTTCCATAGTGATGAACTGCATGTCGTCGAGCGCATCACCGCAGCCAGTCCCGATCGGCTGAACTACGAGGCGACTATAGAGGACAAGAACGTCTTTTCACGGCCATGGAAGATCAGCATGCCTCTGTACCGCCGCGTCGACAGGAATATGCAACTTATGGAGTTCAAATGCGTCGAGTTCGTGGAAGAACTGATCTACGGACATCTGCGTAAGCCGGGAACGCAACCACCACCGCACTAAGGAAAAAGCGTCGGGTCCATAGACCGTGGGCCCGACGCTAATAAAAGGGACGCTAATAAAAGGAAGGTTCACATGAACCATCGATTTCGGACTTCGATACGTTTACTGACGATCGTATTCGCAGTCGTACTGCCGATGACGGCGGCTCTCGCCGGCCAAGCCCCATTTTCATCTGCAAAAGCCTCCGCCACGGCGAAGAAATGGACGGCAAAAACTTCGGATGGCCAGCCCGACCTGCAAGGGTATTGGACGAACTCCACGTATACGCCATTGCAGCGCCCGAATGGCGTTACGAAAGAGTTTTATAACCCAGAGGAAGTGGTCCAAATTGAAAAGCAGGCCGCAGGACGTGAAGAGGCGCAAACCGAGCCCGGAACTATAGCGGACGTGCACTACGATTTCACTCAGTTTAGTCTGGACAGGAGTCAGTCGGCTCACCTAACGCAACTGCGAACATCCATGATTGTCGATCCACCGGATGGAAGAATTCCGCCGGCCACGCCTGAGGGACTGAAGAGGCAAGCCGACCGCGCTGCGGAGAGGAAACGAATGGGGGCAACTACGGACGCCGTTGAGAACATGCCGGCTGGCACGCGCTGCATCGTCATGGCGGGTTCTGGACCGCCAATGATGCCGACAGGATATAACGGGAACTACCAAATTGTGCAGGCCCCTGGATACGTCATGATTCTTACCGAAATGATTCATGATGTTCGCATCATTCCCCTGGACGGTCGTCCCCAACTCCCCCCAAACGTCCGGCAGTGGATAGGAAGCTCGCGTGGCCGTTGGGAGGCTGATACGTTAGTTGTCGAGACATCAAATTTCAACGGCAAGAATCCATTCCAAAATGCGAGCGAAGCCATGAGGGTGATCGAACGTTTCACCCGTCTGGACGTTGACACTATCGATTACAGATTTACCATTGAAGATGAGAAAACGTGGGCGAGACCCTGGACCGCATCTCTTCCCCTGAGGAAGACCGTGGGACCCATATTTGAGCACGCCTGCAGCGAAGGCAATTACAGCGTCAGGAATACTCTTGCCGGTGCTCGTGCCGAAGAGAAGAGGGCTGCCGAAGCAGCCGCGAAGAGAGGATTGAAATAAGCGCGGGGGACCGCCCCGACGCCAACAATTATAGGAGGAAGCATGCAAACCAAGCTAGCCATTGTGGCCACCGGTTTTGTTTTACTGTTGGTCGCCGTACCCGTATGGGCGCACCACGCGTTTTCGGCTGAGTTTGATGTGAACAAGCCGCTCACGATCAAGGGAACGCTCACGAAGTGGGAGATGATCAATCCTCATTCGTGGTTTCACATCAACGTCAAGGAACCCGATGGGAAGGTCACGGAATGGATGATCGAAGGCGGCAGCCCAAACACATTAATCCGTCTAGGAGTGACCAAATACACGGTCAAGATTGGAACCGAACTCACGATTGAAGGCTATCAAGCAAAGGAAGGAACCAATAAAGCAGTCGGCCGAAATTTCATTTTAGCCGATGGATCGAGACTGTTCCTGAGCTTGAACGGATCGGTTCCCGGCTCACCGGGTGCGCCTCCGGAGAAGTAGCAAGGCTAGAACAAATCCGGCGAATGCCGCTTCGAAGGTGTGAACGAATCGAAAGTTCGGAAGATCTACCCTCTCCCTCTGGGAGAGGGTAGGGTGAAGGTCTAAAGATTTGAATAGACTTCTCTTGAGGCTTCGCCCTAACGGGCTCGCGCTTCGCGCGACCCTCAGCCCGGCGCGCCAGCCCCTTGGCTATCGCGCCGCCCTCTCCCAGGGGGAGAGGCTAGCTAATTCGTCCGCCCCGGCTAGGAGAGAAGAATTACGAAGGAGAAATCGTCCATGCGAAAGAAGCTAGGCGTCGTTATAACCAGTGTGGGTTTGCTGCTGGCGGTTGCGCCGGCGTTGGCCCATCACGCATTCACGGCGGAGTTTGACGCGAACAGGCCGATCAAATTGCGCGGTACTGTAGCGAAAGTGGAACTAATCAATCCCCACTCGTGGATTCACGTCGACGTGAAAAACGCAGACGGAACGACGACGCGGTGGATGATCGAAGGCGGTACGCCGAACACCCTGCTTCGCCGCGGTTTGACAAAGAAGGACCTCCCGATTGGACAGGAAATCCTCGTCGATGGCTACCAGGCGAAGGACGGAACAAACCGCGCCAATGGCCGCGATCTAACCTTCCCCGACGGAAAGAAGATTTTCCTGGGAGCCTCTGGTCCGGAGGGCCCGCCGCCGGACGCTGTAAAACCGTAACTAATTTGGACGCGGCGCGGGAGCCGGCCTGGCGAACCTGGCCGCGTCGATTGTCACGTTCGGTTGCACTTCCGTAAGGTCCACCGTTGCCTGCCCGTCCGTCCAGGTCGTCGTCCAATGGAACGGCATCTTCACTCCGGCGACCTCGCGATAATCGCTGTAATCAATCTGTGTGGGAACGCGGCCGACTGCAGTGTCGACCAACCGCACAACACGGATGAGCAGGCCCGAGCCATCGAAGTAAAAGTTGACAGGAGGTTGTCTGGGGTTGGTTCCCTGCAAAACAACCACCTCTTTATCGTCGATGGCAGTTGCGCCGACTCGCCATTGAGCAAAGGCCTGCTTGATCTGCGCCGGAAACGAGACGATCGCATCGATCTTGGCGCCTTCGAGATTGCCGCCGGTTAATGTCATCAAGGGCAGTGGTTTGTCGGGCGCTGCGACCCAAGCCGCACGGCCATCATAGACGCGGGTGCTGTCGCCGAGGCGTGTATGAACAATCATGGTTCGCTGAGCCGGAGCTTTGGCCAAGAGATCCATGGCGACCTTTGTCTGTTCTGTTTCGAAGCCAATGAACGCGCCCTTGGCGCTGAAACTGGTAAGGCTCGCCAGCCGTTGCGCGCCGCCGAGTGCTTGAACATATTTATTGAAAACTTCGTCAGGAGACGGTCCTTTCGCATTCGGAGGGATATCGACTTCATTCGGATCTTCCACAGGCGCGCTGTACTGGACGACGAGGCTGGGCACAACCTTGGGCCGCAGGTCGCCGCGATGGCAGGTATAGCAGGTGACGGAGCGCACTCCTTTAAAGTTTTGCTTATTGATCGCCGTCACCATTTGCACCATCGTTCGCGCCGTCCGCTTGAGGGGCGTTTCGTCTGCAAATCGCTCCCACTTGTCGACACTTTCCGCAACATGACAGTCGATGCAGTTGAGGCTGAGAGACGCCGCAAACATGCCCATCGTGTCCATGAACTCGTCAACCGGAATACCTTTGAGCACCTGGACATTCGTAAAAACCTCTTCCGCCATCTGCGGGCGTTGCGCCTGGCCGGCCGGAGCGGTCTGGGCCGCCTGTCCTCTTGCGAACGCAACTCCCAGAAGACAGGCCAACGTAGCCATGATCACGCCGATGAGGATTCGCATCGATCCGGATTTCATGGGTCTCTCCTTTGTCGCGATGTGTGAAAAGCCGCGGGCGGCAGTATACTGGAGATCCACTTGTTGAGTGAAATGACAAATGGCCGGCACTCTGCGATTCAACGTGATGCACTTCATGCCGTATGTGCACTTGCCGGAGAACCACAAGGAGTACAAGACAACCTGGGTCGATTTTCCGAATAAGTTTTACGATCCGGTGAAGGGGCATGAGCTGTACCAAAGCTACTTTGAACAGCTCGTCCTGGCAGACCGGCTTGGCTTCGATGCCATCGTGCTCAACGAACATCACAACACGGTCTACGGCATGATGGCCACGCCAAACGTCGTCGCAGCCGCTCTGATTCCGCAAGTCCAAAGGGCAAGGATCTGCGTTTGGGGGGTGCCGCCGAACTTCATGCTGCCAAACCGGCTCGCGGAGGAATACGCCATTCTGGACGTCATGTCGAAAGGCCGGTTGGAAATTGCGTTTCCGCTGGGAACGGGAATGGAATATTGGTCGAACCCGGTCAATCCCGCAACGGCGCGGGATAAGTTCCGAGAATCGCTGAAGATCATGCTGCAGGCGTGGACCGCCGACGGCCCCACAAAATATTTCGGCAAGTTTTACACGTATCGTTTTTTGAATCCCTGGCCTAGGCCGTATCAGAAACCGCATCCTCCTTGTTACATCGTCGGGGCTGGAAGCCCTGAAACGATTGAATTCGCGGCCGAGCTTGGATTCGGCTATTCGTCTGTCTTCGTACCCCAACAGGTTGCACTCCAGCTCAATCAAAAGTTGCGCGAGCGCGCTGCGCATTATGGCCATATCCTCCGGCCGGACCAACTTCCACTGTTGAATTTTGTCTACGTCGCGGAATCGGATGAACAGGCCGAGCGGGAATACATCATCCACCTCCAACGTTTCTTCGAGGATTTCGCGCGCAGTTCGCCGCAGTGGCTTGCGCCACCGGGTTATCTCTCGATGGAACAGTTGAAAATCCGGGCGGCGGGCGCCGACAAGATGCATGGCGGTTTCGATTTCAAAGCGATCAGCAGTGCGTTCTTCATCGCTGTAGGCACACCCGAAAAAGTGGCCAATCAGATCGGGGAATGGACCGAGAGAATGGGCACCAATCACATCAACAGCGTCATGCACGTTGCGGATATGCCGCACTGGAAAGCGGTCAAGAACATGACGCTATTTGCGGAAGAAGTCATCCCACGGCTCAGGCGGGGAGGCGCGTAATGAGCAAATTCATAAGGGAAGAATTGCTCGTGGATGGTGTCAAAACAGTTGTCCAGTCGGCAGGCACGGGCGAGCCTCTCGTCCTCTTTCATGGCGCAGGCACCGTGGATGGTTTTGATTTCGCAGAGGCCTGGGCCCGTAGGTTCCGCGTGATCGTGCCGTATCATCCCGGATTCGGGGAATCGGGCGACGATCCGAGCTTCACCGATATTCACGATTACGTGATGCATTACCTGGAACTTTTCGACATTCTTAAGATCGATACGTTGAGCCTGATCGGGTTATCCATGGGCGGCTACCTCGCTGCGAGATTTGCAAGCGAGCACGGTCACCGCGTCAAGAAACTCGTCCTCATTGCGCCTTATGGCCTTGACGTTCCGGAATACCCGGCGCTCGATATCATTGCGACGCCGGGCGAACAGTTGGTCCCAATGCTGGTTTCGAATTTCGATGCACTGAAGCCACGCCTGCCCGAAAAGCCGGACATGGAGTTTATCGCCGCACGATACCGCGAAGCGACCACCTTTGCCCGCTTATTCTGGGAACATCCGATAGATCCGAAGTTCCCGCGGTACCTGCATCGCGTTAAAATGCCGACCCTGATTGTTTGGGGCGATGAAGACAAGATCATCCCGGTTGAGCATGCTCAAGCTTGGCGCAAGTGGATTCCCAATGCGGAAGTGATGATTGTCAAAGGCGCGGGGCACATCGTGCATCGGGATAAGCCGGAAGTGGCCGACGCGATTGGAAAGTTTTTGGGCTAGTTATAGTTAGCGCTTATGAAACTCCCGGGAAAAACACTCGTTGGACAAACCAGAATGAGCCGGCGGCGATAACCACGATGGATCCGGCGTAAACCAGTTGGCGTCTCGCCCATTCACTGCGTGATCGAATCACGGCGAAGGCCAAGGCAACGGGTACCACCACGAGTAACTGCCCGATTTCCACGCCAAAATTAAACGAAAACAACGACCAGCCGAGCGCCCGCGACGGCAATTCCATCTCGCGAAGCACGTTCGCAAAGCCGAAGCCGTGGATAAAACCAAAAGTAAACGCGATCCACGCGCGCACGTCGCGCCCGCCCTGCGCGAGCAGATTGTCCGCGCCCACATAAACGATACTCAATGCAATGGCCGGCTCGATGATGCGCGCCGGCGGGCTCAGGATATTCAGCGCCGCCAATGAAAGAGTCACGCTGTGAGCGATGGTGAAAGACGTGACAACCGTAGCCAGACGGCGGATCGAGCCGCCGAGCAAAAGCAACCCTACAAGAAATAACAAATGATCGGGACCGATCAGGATGTGATGAATACCCGCGGGTACGAACTTGCGGATTACCGCCAGCACGCCCTGGCGGGTTCCCGCAAAATACTCGGCTTGCGTATGGTTGACGTCGAGAATCATCTGCGAAGTGAGGGTATCGCGCTCATAGACATTTACGAATGTCTGATGTTGCGGATCATAGGTAAACATCTTTGCGGAAATCGACACCACACCGGGCGGTGCTGTCGCGCTCGAATAACGGAAATGAAATCGCACGGACTGGCGTTCCTTTAAAATTTCCCACCGAAGCCATTCCGGGGGTAACGAGTGCCCCTCCGTGGCGACGCCAAACCGAGGCGTGAGGAGGTTGTGAATCGCAGTTTCCTGTTCAGCGACGAAGTTTGAATCGAGGAGCCGTTCCATCGGCGTGATTTGCAGATCATGCGCCAGGTCGTAAATATGAACTGTCAACGAACCCTCGATCATTCCCGGCTGGAGCAGAACATCGAGGTAGCTGAACGGAACCGGATGTGCGACGGCCGGTGCGGCAAGCAGAAGGATTGCGAGCGGGATTCCAAACTTTCTCATCGCCGGGAATTTTATCATGCCTTGAAATTTAGTTTTCGTTGCGGGTTCCCAACACGGCGGTATATAAGGGCCGGATAGATTCGAGGAGGAGGCAATGCATAACCATTGGCCGGTCAGGTTGATCATCACCTTCGTCGCGATTGTCCTGCTATTGAACACTCCCACACATTCGCAAGAGCGTAAATTCCTCACACCACCCAATCAACTGGTTGCCGTCCGTGCTGGAAAGTTGTTCGATCCGAAATCGGGCAACCTGTTGAACAATCAGATTGTGCTGATCCGAGGCGAGCGGGTCGCGGATGTCGGCGCGAATGTCCAGATCCCACGTGAAGCGAGGGTCATTGACCTGAGCAACGCAACGGTTCTTCCGGGCATGATCGACACTCACGTGCACGTCAATACCGGTGGAGAAACCGCTGCTCAGCGTGCGTTCATCGCAGTTGCCAACGCGCAAATCGATCTGGCTGCCGGTTTCACAACAGTTGCGGATATGGATTCCCGAGGCGGATTCAATACTGTGGATCTTCGGGACGCCATCAACTCCGGCATGATTCAGGGACCTCGCATGCAGGTCGTCGGCCAATCGCTCAATCAACGTGGGACCAACTACTATCCGGATAACCGATCAGTGCGTTTTCTCGATGTGTTCACGGAAAACAAAGACGTCAATTCCCCTTGGCTCGCTCGCGCGGCTGTGCGCGAAGCGAAATTACACGGCGTCGACTGGGTCAAGATTTATACAACGCAGGATTTCGTGGGTCCCGTGCACATGTGGAAACCGGATGCGACGCTGGTCAACAGCCCGTCTCTGACGCTGGAGGAGGTTCAGGCGATCGTCGATGAAGCGCATCGGCTCGGACTGAAGGTCGCCTGCCATACGTACGGCGGCGAGGGCATGAGGAGCTGCCTGACTGCGGGCGTCGATGCTCCCAACCATTTGTTGGAACTCGATGATGCCGGCATAAAAGTACTCCTTGAAAAAAAGCTTTCCTACGTTGTGACCCTCGACGATCTGATCGCGTTGGAAAAGGATGACCTGCGCGACACCGGCGGCAGAAACAGCCGGATGCGGCTGGCCGAACAAGCCTTCAAACGAGCGTTGGCCGCCGGCGTCCCTATTGTGTTTGGGAGCGGCGCCACGTCTCCGGCGATTCCTCACGGCACCCAGGCGAATCAATTCGCCTACTATGCGAAATGGGGGATGACCGCAGCGCAAGCTTTACAGACGGCATTCCTGCCGGCTGCACGCATGCTGAACTACAATTGGGACAATCAAATCGGAAGTATTGAAAAAGGCAAGTTCGCCGACATCATTGGCGTATCCGGGAATCCGCTCACGGACCTGAGCGAAATGCAGCGTGTGAAGTTCGTGATGAAAGGCGGACTCGTCGTACGGAATGATCTAAATAAGGAGAATGAAAATGGCCGATAACCTCAGCCGCCGTCACCTGTTGAAACTCGCCGCGGCACTGCCCGTAACTGCGGGCGTCGGTGAGTTGTCCCTCCGGCCTCGTCCAGCTTCTGCCGCGCCGGCCACGAGCAACCTGATGTCCATGCTAAGCACCTATATGAGCGAAGCCGCTTCCCGTAAACTGCCGGAAGAGATCGTCGAAAAGACGAAGCAAGTGATTCTCGATACCGTTGCGGCGATGATCTCGGGCGCCGAACTGCCGCCTGGAAAGTTCGCCATCCAATTCGCTCGCGCTTACAAAGGCGAAAAGATTGCCACGGTGGCGGCATCCAATGTGGTTTGCGGTCCAATTGAAGCGGCGATGGCCAACGGGATGCTGGCCCATTCCGACGAAACCGACGATACGCATTCTTTTTCTCAGTCTCACCCGGGATGCTCGGTGGTACCGGCAGCTCTGGCCACAGGCGAACAATTTGGCATCGACGGCTCACGTTTCCTCCGTGCGGTTACGCTCGGCTACGACATCGGTCCTCGTGTGACGGCCACTCTCGGACGCTTACCGTACATGGCCGAGACGCATCGAAGCACTCACTCCCTCTCCGGAACATTCGGGTCCGCGGCTGCCGCGGGCTGCGCGGCCAACCTCAACGCACAACAAATGCGCTGGCTGCTCTCCTACACTGCGCAGCAGGCCTCGGGCCTGGCATCGTGGCAGCGCGACACCGATCACATCGAAAAGGCATTCGATTTCGGCGGCATGCCCGCTCGTAACGGCGTAACTGCAGCGTTGCTGGTGCAGGCCGGGGGTACCGGCGTCGATGATGTTTTCTCCGGCGCCGACAATTTCTTTCAGGCTTTTCTGCCGAAGAACAACGCAGAAATGGTGATTGAAAAACTTGGAGAACGGTACGAAGTGACGCGGACCAGTTTCAAAAAATGGACTGTTGGAGCGCCGATTCAAGCGGTCCTGGACGCGCTCGAAAATATTTTCAAAAAGAATCGTTTCGACGCCGATCAGGTCAAGCAGGTTCTCGTGAAGGTCGCAACCAACGAAGCCGCGATCGTCAACAACCGCGAGATCCCCGATATTTGCCTGCAGCACCTTGTCGCTGTGATGCTCGTCGATAAAACCGTCACGTTCCGCTCCGCTCACGATACGGCCCGCATGAAGGATGCGGCAATTCTGCGCCATCGCGCGAAAGTACAGCTCATCCCCGACGAAGAACTCGAACGGCGGATGCCGCGCCGCGAAGGCACTGTCGAGCTTGTCATGAACGACGGCGCGCGCATTAACGAACACGTCGCGTCGGTTCGAGGAACGTTCGACAATCCAATGAGCCGCGAAGAAGTGATTGGCAAAGCTCGTGATCTGATGAACCCGGTGCTCGGCACGGGCACTACGACCAAGCTGATCGATACGATTTTCAATCTGGAAAATGTCAAGAACGTGCGGGATCTTCGGCCCGTGCTCCAGCGCGGGTAACGCCCTTCCCTCTGGGAGAGGGCGGCGCGACAGCTTAATAGAAGCTGGCGCGCCGGGTGAGGCACGCGAAGCGCGAGCCGGACAGGGCGAAGCCAGAAGAGAGGTCTCGTCAAATCCTCAACCCTCACCCCGCCCTCTCCCAGAAGGAGAGGGTGATATCTCCGTTGCTCATTTTTGTCACAGCGACTGCCGTAATTTGTCAGGTCTCGAGAAAGCCTCATTTCCTGAGACTCCGTGCTGGCGCGGGTTTGCGCTTCCCGGAGGCCCGCTACAATTAGACTCGGTCAAGAAAGTTGCTATAACTTCGGACGCTTGGCATCCCCGTCACCTCTCGTAACCGCTTCAATCCAAAGCTGAGGCGGATAATTCTCTGTTCGGCTTCCAACCTGCACTTAGAGCCGCGCACGGGGAGGCAGCTATGGAAAAAATGTTTGTTTATCCTGAAACGTTCGAGTCAACCACTTCTGGGATGACTGTCGAGAGTAATGAAAACCCACGTTCAACGGCCGATATTCTGTCATATCGCAGCAAGTTATATCGGACGCTGTTAGACCAACAGACGGCAAGCCGGAAATACCGGCTCGCCCCGGAGGCTCAACAGGAACCGTCGAACTGCGCACATGCGTAGCCGGTTTGCCAATGCGGTTCTTCTTGCGCCGACGGTCGTTGCGTTGTGGTTCCTGAACAGCTTTGCGTTCCAATATCTGACCGTCGACCGCGACCGGTACGGAATCTACTGGGATCGACAGGAATGGCTCTACTTTCATATCATCGCCGGCGGGCTGGCTCTCTTATTGGGTCCTCTACAGTTTTGGCTCGGACTGAACCGGCGGGAGATCTTCGTACACCGCATCATCGGCGCCGCGTATGTGCTTTGCGTTCTGGTCAGCGCGACTGCTGGTCTGTACTTGGCTCAGCACACGGATTTCGGCTGGATATTTGGAATGGGTTTGACGGCAATGTCTTTGGCGTGGATCGTCGCGACGAGTTTCGCCACGATCGCCATTTGCCGGCATGTGATCGAACAACATCTCGAATGGATGATCCGCAGCTATGTCCTGACGTTCGGCTTTGTCACCTTTCGAATGTTTACTGGATCGTTACAGGTTGCCGGCGTAGGCACTACACAGGAGCAAATGACAGCGGCAAGCTGGTTTA
>MNKP01000054.1 GCA_001920875.1 Acidobacteria bacterium 13_1_20CM_2_55_15 | reverse complement strand
GCAAATGGGAAATGCCGGCAAGAAGCCGCGTCCAATCACGAGCAAAAAAGAAATGCTCAAAGGAAGGCACGTTCAATTGCGAACAAATGGGACTACTTCGAAGGAAGGCGCGTTCAATTATGAGCAAAAGCGAATTTCTCGAAGGAAGATGCGCCCAATCGCGATCCTTAATATAGGAGGATGCGGATATGCACCCATCGGGGGTTCAATTCGGATTATCGCGCGGGCTGCTTCAATTGCGTGGCGAGGAAGTTCTTCTGTCGGATCAGCTTCTCGAGGCGATCTCCCTTGAAGCCCAACTGCACCTCCACCTGGGCAGGCCTCCGATCCAGGGCAATGTTCTGGTCGACATTACGGTCCGCGCTGCCCAAAACGCTCTGGGAAATGACCAAGGGGCCCGCAGGCAGGAGATCGTGCCGTTCTTCGTAGGCTTGAACCGGACCATGTACTACACGCTTTGCCGCGTCGCCGAACGGGCGGGACTGGCGCACAAAGAGCCGCGCCGGCTCATTACGGATCCCGGTTTCTGGAACGAATTCTGTAATCGCGCGGTCGACGTCAAAATCAAGCCCGGCAAGAGCATCGCGAAACTCCAGAAATCGCTCTTCAAGGTGTGCCACGAGATCGTTAAGAAACGCTACGCGCAACACGATCCGGACAACGCCCGGCACGCAGATTTGATCACGCTATTTATGTTCAATTTCTGGAACGCCACGGGGCTGCTGCCGATGACACAAGCCGTTGTGATCTTGGGCGCGAACCTATAGACCAGATCACCACAAAAATTGCGGAGCGGTGTAAGTGATCACAGGACTTCTTTTTGTGAGATCGCGCATGCCCGGATCGCACCAAGAGATGAAAATGAGGATTCCGGCGAAATTTGGAATTCGCCACCCACACCCCCGAAACGGTCCACTCTTCTTCGGAAGACAGATCGTTCAAATGGCGGCGGGAAAATTGGAGCTTGTCTGTGGTATCTTCCAAGCCCCGATGAGCAAAACAAAACTCTTCCCCGTAACTGTCGTTGGGTCCTGGCCGCGGCCGGCATGGCTGGTTCAAGCGCTGCGCAAGCGTCAAAACGGTGAGATCACTCAAGCCGAATTCAACCAAATCGCCGATGACGCTGTGCTCGCCTCGATCAAGTATCAGGAAGACGCCGGAGTCGACATTGTTACGGACGGCGAAGTCCGCCGCGACAACTTCTATTCCTTCGTCACCGAGAAGCTTTCCGGCATCAAATTGATGAAGCTCTCCGAACTCATGGACTACGTCAAGGATCGCGCCGGGTTTGAAGAGATCCTGCGCGCTTCCGACGTTCCGTCATTCGCAATCAAAAGCCCGATCGCCATCGACAAAGTCACAGAGCGCGGGGACGCCGGCATTTCGCTCGACGAGTTCGACTTCCTCAAATCCCATACGACGCGTCAAACAAAAATCCCTTTGCCGGGTGCCTATTTGTTGACGCGATCGGCATGGTTCGAAGGTCTTTCCGACAAGGCGTATCCCACGCGCGAAGATCTTGCGAAAGACGTGGTTCAGATTCTGCGCAAGGAAGTTCTCGCGCTGAAGAAACGCGGATGCGATTTCATTCAATTCGACGAACCGTCGCTGACGCAGGTGGTTTACGGCGATGAAGCGGAACAAACGTTCATGTGTGCCGCCCTCGGCACTCGCCGCGACCCGAGTGAAGAACTGGATTTCGCGGTTCGCCTGATGAATGAAACCGTTGCTGGCATCGACGGCGTCCGCTTCGGCGTGCACATCTGCCGCGGCAACTGGAGCCGCAAGGAGGACGTTTTGCTCAAAGGCAACTATGGCCCGCTGCTTCCTTCGCTGATGCGCATGAACATCCATCAGCTCGTACTTGAGATGGCCACACCACGAGCGGGCGAAATTGAAGTGTTCAAGGAATTCAAGAACCAGAAGGAGCTTGGACTCGGTGTCGCGAATCCACGGACGGATAACATCGAAGACCCGCAGGCGATCGTGCAGCGCGTCCGGCGTCTGCTCGAGTTCTACGATGCCGACAAGATCTTCCTTAATCCAGACTGCGGATTCGGGACATTTGCAGAGCGCTGCGTGAATACCCCGGAGATCGCGTACAAAAAGCTCTGGAGCATTTCGCGCGCCGCGGAAATCTTACGGAAGGAATCCTAATGTAGGCGCCGGCTTTGTGCCGGCGCGGCCGGCAAAGTCGGCCTGGAGGTTACATGGCAAAGGCAGAAGTTGAATTGAACGGTTTACGACCGGCAAAGATTCGCGAGATCCTCGATTCCATGCGAGACAACCGGGACGTTTTGAAGGCCGTCACCGGTCCCTGGAAATCGCGTGTTGTCTGGCAAAAGGGATTCAAGGCGAAAGCCTATATGCGGCAACACGCCGTTCAGATGGACGAACCGGAAGGTCTCGATGCGCAGGATTCCGCTGCGAGCGCGCACGAACAGCTTCTGTCGGCGATGGGATCGTGCCTCACCGTTGGCTTCGTGTTGAACGCCACGATGCGCGGCGTGCAGATCCATGATCTCGAGATCGCGCTCGAAGGCAACTTCGACAACATCCTGAAGTGGGCTGGACATTCGAAGGACGGCAATCCCGGATATCCGACCGTGAAGGCCAAGTGCTACGTCCGCGCGGACGCCGACGACAAAACGCTCCAGGAAATCTGGAAGGCGGCGGTCGACGGGTCGCCCGTCGTGCAGACGGTCGCGCGTCCGACGAACATCGTTACCGAATTCGAGCGAGTAGGGGCTTAATGGCGCAATTTGTAACTACGGCTTGGGTCGCGGAACGGCTGGACGATCCGAACTTCATCATTCTCGATCCGCGCCGGCCGATGAAGTATATGTCCGGCCATCTCCGCAGCGCCGTCAATCTCCCGGCGTACAAATCGTTCGATGCCTCGCTGGCGCTGCGGCCCGTGGAAACGTTGGCGCAACAGATTGGTACGGCCGGATTGGATGATCATCGATCGCCGGTTCTCTACGATTCCTACGACGGTCAGAACGCGAGCGTCATCGCATGGATTCTCGAGTATCTCGGCCGCGACGACGTGCACATCATGGATCGTTTTTACGATACGTGGCTGGCGGAAAAGCGCGAAGTGCTCTACAAGCCTGTAGACGCCGTCGCGCGCACGTTCGGGCCGCGCGTGAATCCGTCCATTCGCATCGATGCGGACGCGATTCGCGCGAACGCCTCGGCGAAGCTCGTCGATTTTCGCAGCATTGAAGAATTCACCGGCGAACGCGGCATGGACAATAAGCCCGGCCACATTCCGGGAGCAAAGCACATCTTCTGGCGCGATCTTGTCACGCAGGAAGGATTCCTGGCGCCGTCCGACAAGCTTCAGGACCTCTTCAGTCGTGCAGGATTGTCGAAATCCGACACGGTGGTTTCATACTGCCTGAGCGGCATCCGTGCCTGCGTCGGTTATCTCGCATTGAAGCAACTCGGCTACAACGTCCAGCTCTACGACGGTTCCTATCGCGACTGGGCCCTCCGCAATCTCCCCGTCGAATTGTTTCAGCGGCGTTGAGCGGTCATGGTGCCTTCGGCGACGTCGCCGATTTTCGCAATTCCAGAGATGCCGTTACGATCGACTTTGCCTGTGAACCCGATCGTGACGACACGGGAACGATCGGAATACTCCCACTCGAATTGCAACTGATCGTTTTCGTGCCGTCGAGCTTGATGCCTTTTTTGTTCACGATGAACATCGGCACGTGCGTTCCGCCCTTGCTGGTGAAGAATACGTGTTTCGTCTCGTTCAAACACATCAGGAGTTCTGAATTTCGCTGCTCTCGGAGCGATAGCGGTTGCCGGTTTTCACTCCCCTGAAGCCCGCCAGTAGCCGGGCAGATTCGCTTTTGTCTCCCGCAAAATGTCCAGAATCGCTTTCCGATCGGAAGTGGTGAGAGTTGCGAAGGCATTATCTTTGTCTTTTCCGTTCAGGACATCCCACAGGCGGCGGTAGAAGTAGTCCAGCGCCGCTTTGGGCAAGGCATCGAAGGCTTCGGAATAGATCAGGAAACTGCAGGGATACCGGAACATCCTCCGCTTCAAATCCAGATCCCTCAGCGACCGGCCGATCTTGTCTCTGGGGCCAGCGGCCGCAAGTTCCATGGCGAAAGCAGAGGTGCCTTGCACCGGAGCCTCCCGCGGGATTTCATCGGTAAAAAGCATGGAGCGCAGGAGTTTTTCCACCGCGCTGTAGATCCGATCGCGAGTCGAGCCGGACCAGGTGGCCGCCTGCACGCCGAGCGACTCGCTCATGGATGCCTCCTGGTCAAGCGCGAGCCGGGTTTCCCAATTCACGCGACTGATCAGGTTATGCAGACGCGTCTGATGCGCCAGGATCATGAGAGCCACGAGGTCGCTGTCCGGCGTGAGGTAACGCGTCACAGTAATGAAATGCTTGTCGGCGGCCAGTGCGAAGTCGAGAAAATTACCTGGCCATTAAGATCCGGAGTAGCGTTCGAAAGAAGGGTCGTTGTTCTGCTGTTCAGGACTCCTGGACTCGGCACAGAATACACCGTGTCCTGAAGCGTGACCGTACCGGTTGGCGCAGTATCGGTGACTGTCACTGTGAGAGTGAGCGAGTCCCCGGTAACCACGCGCCGGACATCCGGTATGGAAGATGTCAGCGCAACGCCCACGCCGTTGAGGTTGCCCATAGCCGAGAGGGCGCCGCCGTTGAGCGTAAACACAGTCCCATCCGGACCAACGATGCTGGGAACGTAAGGCTCGCCAATGCCGGGGTTGAGTTGCAGGAACTGCGTCAGGGAGTTGCTCACCAGATCCCAGCGATAGATGTGCCCGTCTTCGCTGGGCACAAAAACGCTATGGGTGGCTGGATTGACGGCCGCGGTGTTGATGCACCATTCGCGGACCGCGTAAGGGAGGCTGGCTGAGCGATTTTCCGGGTCGGCCGTCGGGCCGATCACGGTAAGCACTTCGCGCATGATCAACATTCCCCGGGATACGCACAGTCCCATACTGACGCCAATTCATTTGGTGTTCCTTTCTGTTCTATCGGGGGGCGCGCAGCACAGTGGAGAAAACGTGCAACTTCATCCATCCCGGCGACGTCGCCTGCCGGACAATAGCCGGCCCCATGCCGTTGTTTCTCTCCATGAGCCGCCGGCTCAGAAGATCTAAACCAAGCGGATGAAACGGCAGGTTTACTGGCTTGCTTGAGATTGTCTGAACGCGCCGAAGTGTACCACGGAAAGTGCGTTTTCAGCTCTGCGCTTAGACTTGCCCGAAACACCTGCACCGATGGGCTGGATGATTTCGTACGTGCCGAGTTTAGTGCTCGCTACTCAAGCATCTTCCGAAGCCGCCCAATACCGCACGCCGTATTTTTGCGACGAAAAGCAGCTAGCAATTCGTCGCGAGTGGAATATTTTCTCTCAAGTTGAAAACGGTATGACCTAAAGGAACAATGGCGTCGGAAGGAGATACGACTCTGATGCGCCTGATTACTGGATTTTTGACTCTGATCATGGTTTGGCCGGTCGTGCTGATCGCCGAAACCGAGCAGGAGCGGCTCGCGGATAGTGCTCAAGTGTTGGAAGAAATCTTGAATATTCCTGACGCGCTGCCCAAGGAATTGCTCAACAAGGCTGAATGTGTGGTGGTTCTGCCGTCCGTCAAGAAGTTTGCTCTCGGCTTCGGCGGGAGTTATGGACGGGGAGCCCTGGTCTGCCGGACGGGGAAAAACTTCACCGGTCCGTGGGGCGCACCGGCAATGTATCGCCTGGAGGGCGGAAGCATCGGCCTACAACTGGGAGGTAATGCCACCGATTTCCTGCTCCTTGTGATGAACCCCGGAGGCGTAGAGTCGTTGCTGCGAAGCAAGGTGAAGCTGGGCGCCGACGCTGTCGTCGCAGCCGGTCCGAAAGGACGCGCGGCCATGGCTGCCACCGACGCTTACATGCGCGCCGAAATCCTGACATATTCCCGTTCGCGCGGTCTGTTTGCCGGTGTATCGCTTGAAGGCTCCACGCTGCGTCAGGACAGCAAATCCAACGAAACCCTTTATGGGAACAAGATCACTGCGCAAGAAATCGTGAGGGACGGCAAAGGAGGCGGGGGGCAGCGTCTGGTCAGTGTGTTGCAGAACGCATCTCCCCGGAATGAATCGGACCCCGTTTCGTTGAAATAGGCAACGGAACACCTTAAACGTACCCGGTACACCACAAATCACGGATCGAGGATTTTCTTCGGCGACAGAGTGAAACACTTCGCGCGTACGCAGAGGAAGTGCTGGCGCACTGCTACGCTGGAGAGCGGACAAGCAGCGGCTACCGAAACGAGACTACCGGCACGCTACGCTTTCCGGTCCTGCCATTCTTCGTACCAGGCCATCTGGATAGCCTCTAACTTTTTTTCATTGGAGTTTTTGGGATCGTCCTTGAATCCCTCCAGGTTAACGACCCATTTATATAAGTCGGTGAAACGAACGGTTAATGGGTCGATATCCGGGAACTTGTCGGCCAGGGCAATGGCAATGTTCTCAGGGTTCGTCCAGGTCAATGATTGGCTCATTGGATTTCTCTCACCCGTTTGTCTTTGAGCGCTTTTGAAATCGCGGCATTCATAATCAGTTCCGCCAGATGCAGCGTGGCGTTGCTCAGCCGTTCAATGGATTGGCGAATAACTTCATGGTCGTTCGTCCGCATCACTTCGCGCAGGCGGGCGCTTGCGGCGGCGATTTCCGCCTTTTCTTCTTCGGATAGGTTCGCGTATTGTTCGTCCGCAATTCCCTTGGCTGTTGCGTTCAGGACTGTCTCCGCCTCATTGCGTGCCTCGATGACGAGGCGTGCCGAGATATCTGCCTCGGCATACTCGAATGACTCGAGGATCATCTGTTCGACTTGCTCATCAGTCAGGCCGTACGTCGGCTTCACTTCGATCGATTGATGCTTATTCGTCCGTTGCTCCTGAGCAGACACGCTGAGTATGCCGTCGGCGTCGATCAGAAACTTCACCTCAATCCTAGGCAGACCTGCCGGCATTGGCGGAATGTCCTTCAAGTCGAACTGCGCAAGACTGCGGCAGTCTTTGACGAGTTCGCGTTCACCCTGAAGGACGTGGATCTTGACGTTCGTTTGGCCATCAATGAACGTTGTGAACATCTCAGTAGCAGACGCAGGAATGGTCGAGTTGCGAGGAATAATTTTCGACATCACCCCGCCCATTGTCTCGATACCAAGCGACAACGGCGTCACGTCCAGCAGCAACATGTCGCGCCTGCTCCCAGCAAGAATATCGGCTTGGACAGCCGCACCGAGGGCGACAACTTCGTCAGGATTCAACTCGGTGTGTGGAACCCGGCCAAACAGTTCTTGCACGCGCAGGCGAACGAGAGGAATTCGAGTGGAGCCGCCGACCATCACCACTTCGTCAATATTTGCAGGATTTAAAACCGCGTCCTGCAAAGCCTGGCGGCAGGGACGCAGTGTGCGTTCGATGATGGGATCAATGAGCTTGTTGAATTCTTCGCGCGTGAGAGAACGGCGATACTGCAGTTCCTGAACTGTAATATCTGCACGATCGGCGGCTGAGAGTTCTTCCTTCGCTTTATTAACGGCCTTTCGAATTGCTTGGAGCTGGTGAATATCCGGTCTTTGGCTCAGGTCGTTCAAGACAAGACGCATGAGAATCTCGTCGATATCGTCACCGCCAAGATGCGTATCCCCGCTCGTTGAGAGCACCTCGAAGATGCCGTCCTTCAGCTTCAAGATGGAAATGTCGAACGTCCCGCCGCCGAAATCATAGACAGCAATGGTTCCTTGCTTCCGCTTATCCAGACCGTATGCGAGTGACGCTGCAGTTGGCTCGTTGACGATGCGCAGAACGTCCAGGCCGGCGATACGCCCGGCGTCCTTAGTCGCCTGGCGTTGCGCGTCATTGAAGTACGCTGGAACCGTGATGACTGCGTTCTTGATCTCTTCGCCTAAGGCGGTTTCGGCGTTGCGTTTCAGTTCACGAAGGATGAATGCGGAAAGCTCCGGTGGCGTGTAGTCACGGCCGAAAATGTTCAAGCGGATGATATGCTCGCTTTCGGGTGCCACCTCGAAAGGAAGCAAGGGCAAATCCTCACGCACATCTTCGGTGCCTTTGCCCATGAATCTCTTGATCGAGAAGACCGTGTTTCTGGGCCTTTCAACCATCTTTTCCTTCGCAGGATTTCCGACAAATGTGGTTCCACCTTCGTCGAAATAAATCACCGACGGCACGAGCATGCTGCCGTCTCGTCCTGGAAGCACACGCGGTGTGCCATCTTCCACAATCGCGACCAGGCTGTTCGTTGTTCCTAAATCAATTCCTACAATCTTCGGCATTGGTTTCCTTTAATGACCCTCTCCCTCTGGGAGGACGTAAGGGTGAGGGTTCAGGTCGATTCGAATCCTGAAACCCTCACCCGCGGCTTCGCCGCGCTCCTCTCCCAGAGGGAGAGGGACTCAGCCCCCTAAGTCTCTCTCCAGATTCCTTATATACGATGACTCCGACAAAATTTCGGTCAGTCTCGCCAATTGCTCGTTGAGCTTCGCTTCGGGCTGACCGCTTTTCACCAGCTCATCCCATTCGAGCGAGGCCTGTTGGAGTTCGGCATCGAAGCGCTTCCGTTTTTCTTTGATCAGGGCGCGCAGCGAATCGGCTTCTTCAACGGAGGCTGTTCCACCCTTGACTTCTTCAAGCCGTTCATTGATCTCGAAAACCTCCATCAACAACGCCTGCGGTACTTTGCTGCTGTCGGGTTTGAAACCGTAAAGGCTGAGGAGGTACTCGACCCGACGCACAGGGTGGCGCAAAGTCCGATAGGCATCGTTCAGCAGAGCGGTCATCCGCACGGCCTGTGTTTTTTCGGATGGAGATGCAGTCGTAAAGTAGTCCGGGTGGTACTTACGGCTCAGTTCGTGAAACGTTTTTTCGAGAGCTAAGGTGTCGATGCCCAACTGTCTGGGCAAACCAAACACCTCGAAGTAATCCATGTTGAAAGAGCGCTTCGCGCCGCGCTTGCGCTATGCGGGGACGGCCTCGTGGCTTCGACTTTATCCGTAGCGGGACTTAATGAGACGCCTTAAGTCGAAAATGAGCTACCGCAGCCACAGCTCTTTTTAGCATTGGGATTCATGAAAACGAATCCCTTGCCCATGAGCCCGCTGTCGTAATCCAGAACCGTTCCGTTCAAATAAATATAGCTCTTCAAATCGCAAAACAGTTTAACGTTCTCGCGTTCGAACACTTTGTCGCCGGTACGTGATTGGCTTTCGAACGTGAGATTGTAGGAAAGACCCGAGCATCCTCCGCCCTTCACGCCGACGCGCAGGCCGGCGGCCTGGACGCCTTCCTTCTGCATCATCCGCCGAACTTCTTCGACGGCTTTCTCTGTGATCTCAATTGCCATTGCTTATTAGTCGTCCTATCAGTATGGCGCATTCCCCTCTTCGCAGAGGAGGGGTGTCGCGACAGCTTTAATAGAAGCCGGCGCGCCCAGGTGGTCAGTTCAGCGAAAGGTTGCTCCGGTCTGACCACCCCGTCTGCGCCGCCAGCCCGCCGGCTGTCGGCGCATCCACCCCTCCTCTGCGTGGAGGGGAATAGCACCCCTGATCAGGACGTCAAACCGTCTCCGTGCTTCTTCTTCCAATCCGTGACCGCAGCTTTGATCGCATCTTCGGCGAGAACTGAGCAATGGATCTTCACCGGTGGAAGGCTAAGTTCTTTGACGATATCCGTGTTTTTGATCGCCAGGGCTTCACCCAGAGTCTTGCCCTTGACCCATTCGGTCGCCAGGCTGGAGCTGGCAATCGCACTGCCGCAGCCAAATGTCTTAAATTTGGCGTCCTCGATGACTCCGGATTCTTCATTAACTTTGATCTGAAGCTTCATTACGTCGCCGCACTCCGGCGCTCCTACAAGGCCGGTGCCCACATTGGGATCCTCTTTGGGAAGAGAACCGACGTTGCGTGGATTGTTGTAGTGATCAATTACTTTGTCTGAATATGCCATTTCTTCTCCTGTTCGCATTCCCCTCCTCTGCGAGGAAAGGAATGTAGCACCTGCTTATGCCTCAGTCGCCCAATGAACCGACTTCAAATCGATACCCTCTTTCGCCATTTCGTATAAAGGCGACAGTTCACGCAGCCGGCGAACAACCTCGGTCACGCGGCCGGCAACATAATCCACTTCTTCCTCGGTGTTGAACCTGCCGATGCCAAAGCGGATCGACGTATGCGCCAGATCCTCGCCAACGCCAAGTGCTTTCAAAACGTAAGACGGCTCGAGACTCGCCGAGGTACACGCGGACCCGGACGACACCGCGACATCATTGATGCCCATCAACAGTGATTCGCCTTCAACATACGCGAAGCTCATGTTCAGATTGCCCGGCAACCGCCTTTGAAGGTCCCCATTGATGTAGATCTCGTCCAGTTCCCGTTCCAGCGTCGTGCGCAATCTTTCGCGCAGCCTGAACATTTCGGCCGATTCCTTCGGCATTTCTTCCCGAGCAATCTGCGCAGCTTTTCCGAAGCCGGCAATTCCGGGAACGTTCAGAGTGCCGGACCGCATGCCCCGCTCATGGCCACCACCGTCGATGATCGGCGTCAGCAGCACGCGCGGGTTGCGGCGGCGCACGTAGAGAGCGCCAACACCTTTTGGCCCGTAAAACTTATGGGCGGAGAGCGACGCGATGTCGACGTTCATTTCGTTCACATTGAACGGCACCTTGCCGGCGGCCTGGACCGCATCCGTATGAAACAGGACGCCCCGCTCACGCGCGATTTTGCCGATTGCTTTGATGTCTTGAATGACACCGACTTCATTGTTGGCGGTCATGATCGAGATGAGGATCGTTTTGTCCGTAATAGCTTTACGGAGATCATCCAGATCAACGAGTCCTTTACTGTCGACCGGCAGAAATGTGACTCGGAATCCTTCCTTTTCCAGATGCTTGCAGGTGTCAAGGATCGCTTTGTGCTCGGTAACCGCCGTGATGATGTGATCGCCCTTCTCGCGATACATCCACGCAACGCCCTTGACGGCCAAATTGTCGGATTCAGTGGCGCCACTGGTGAAGACAATCTCGCGCGCATCAGCGCCAATCAACGCCGCTATCTGTCTCCGAGCCTCTTCGACCGCTTCTTCGGCTTCCCAGCCGAATTTGTGGTTGCGGCTGGCGGCATTCCCAAACTGGTCCGTCAGATAAGGCATCATCGCCTTGAGCACCCGCGGATCGAGCGGCGTTGTCGCGTGATTGTCCATGTAAATAGGCAACTTAACCATTTTGGTTTCCTCTTTTCGCGTCGTGGGCTTCTATTTCGGGCACGCTATTCTTGAGGCTGTGCGCTACCTCTAGTTGGTCGCAAGTTCGTAGATCGAAGTGTCTCCCAACACCCTCACGACCTTTGCTTTGATTTTCAACAACGGATCTCTTACCGAGCACATCTGCAATTGCTGGCAATCATCACCGCGCTCACAGGGCGTAATGGAAATCGGTCCCTCCAGGGCCTCGACCACATCCACAATGGAGATCGTCGCCGGATCCCTCGCCAATATGTATCCTCCGTTGATCCCTTGTTGCGATGCCAGCAATCCTTTTCGCACTAATCTTTGCAACACCTTAGCCAGCAACTCGGCGGGAATGTGATAACGAGCAGCTATCTCTCGTGCACTAATAGATTCTTCATTGTGTTGAGCTAAATGTTTCAAAGCGATCAGGCCGTAATCGGACTTCTTCGATAGCCGAAACATCAAGCACCGCCTTTTCTGACTAAGTCCGACCATTTCAGTCGGACTTATAAATGTAAGGACTCGCGGCGCAAAAATCAAGCGTGATCTTATTTTAACTGCAGCGGCGCTCTGCGCAAAGCGTGAGATCCACCCTCTCCGGGCGTGCCAGCCCGCGAGCTGGCGCGCCGCCCTCTCCCAGAGGGGAGAGGGAAGTTCATTCACATCTTCGATAACCGCTGCGTCAGCTCACTAAGGAAAGGGCCTCCGTCAATGAAGAGATTCGCGGCACATGTTCAACTCCGGGATGTCGATTATCCCGATCAAGCAATGCAGCATGCAAACCGGCTCTCATTCCCGCTTCGACATCGTCGCGAAGGCTGTCACCTACCAAGAGGACCTCGGATGCCGGCACACCGAGTGCCTGGATGGCCGCGTCGAAAATTTCGCGGTCCGGCTTGCAGTAACCCGTTTCGCTCGAGAGCGTGACAGTGTCGAAAAAGTGCAGAATGTTCAGGCTCTTCATCACGGAATATATTCGGTTGTCAAAATTTGAAATGACACCAAGCTTGAGTCCGGACCGTTTCAGGTCTGTCAATGCTTCGATGGTATCCGGGAAGAGGACCCAACCTTCGGAACTCCGAAACCGCTCGTACACTTCATCGAAGAATTGGTCGAAGTTATCAACCATGCCGACCTCGCTGAAGACGCGATGCACGACGTCCTTCCACCATCCTTTCTGATCTTCGATCGACAGTGGACCGGCACCGCGAAATTGCCGCGCGAATGCCGCCTGGATCGCCTCAACTGGAGCCGTCGACCCGTACCGGCGCGCGATGCTGCCATAGATTTGGCCAACAGTACCGCGTGTCGTAAACAATGTCTCGGCCGCATCGAACAGCACGGCGCGAAATTTCCGGCCGATCATTCGGCTGCGTGATGGCGTTGTGATTGGACTTCGAGTGCGTTGAGATCAACCAACGATTTGCCGTTGTAGTCTTCAGCCCAGGGGATCCGGACAACCAGGAATTGCTTTGTCGCGACCAATTCCGAATGCCGGGAAGGCGATTCCCATTCGCTCGTGATATGCGTGCGGAAACCTGCCCGATGAAAAAACTGACGGAGGGTAGGTACAGCATCCTGGTAAGCGCCGTCCCAATTTTTGCCGAAATCATTACGTTCCAGGAACTGTTCCAACCGAGAAATCCATTCCAATTTCATAGAGGCGCAGTATTCTATCGCAATATGGCAAAGATTTATCCATTTCGCAGTCTGCGATATGCACCGGACAAGGTTCCGATAGAAAAAGTCGTTACGCAGCCATACGACAAGATCTCGGGGGAAATGCAGGCGCGTTATTATGCAGCGCATCCGAACAACATTGTGCGCATTGTCTTTGGCAAAACAGATCCGTCAGATTCACCTGAGGACAATGTTTACACACGCGCCGCAGCCTGCTTGAAAGAATGGCGGTCCGGCGGAATTCTGCAGCAGCTTCCGGAGGCGGCCTTGTTCGTTTACTTCCAAGGATTCCAGGTCCCGGATCAACACGAAATTCGCGTTCGAAAGGGGTTTGTCGGATTGGGCCAGTTGGAGGATTACGCGAATAAAGTCGTGTTTCCCCATGAGCGGACGTTGACGGGGCCCAAAAAAGACCGCCTCGAGCTGTTGCGCTACACACGAACTCAGTTCGAACAGATCTTCATGCTTTACGAAGATCCGGAGCAGCGAATCGATCACGTCTTGGAAGAGGTCGCCCGGCGAACTCCAGACATTCGTTTGAAAGATGAGTACGGTGTGGAACACTCGATCTGGATAGTCACCGATCACGAAAGGATCCGGTTTATTCAGGGACAGATGGAGAACAAGAAATTGATCATCGCCGACGGGCATCATCGGTATGAAACGGCATTGGCTTATCGAGACGAGATGCGCGGAGAAAAGGGAAGCGATCGGCTGCCTATGGCGTTTTTCAATATGAGTAGTCCGGGATTGACCATTTTGGCCACCCATCGCGTGCTTGCGAACGTACCGGGATTCGAGCCCGCCGTTTTCTTTAACCGGGCAGAAGAATTTTTTTACCGGGCCGAATCGTCAAAACCGGAACCTGGTACCGTCGGCGTTTTCGTAGATGATCGACTGTCCTACCTGCAGCTTCGATCCCCCGTGGATCTGCGTTCATTGATGCCTGATCTATCGGAGAAACAGCGCACGCTCGACGTATTTATTTTGCACCGTTTGCTCTTGGAGAAATGCCTCGGGATTAGAGAAGAAGCCGTGAAGCAGGAAAGCTACATCACGTATGTGCGTGGGCGCCAGGAGGCCATCAGCGCAGTGCGAGATCGAAGAGCTCAGGTCGCTTTTTTGCTCAATCCGACCGGTCTCGATCAGCTACGTGATATTGCACTGGAAGGCAGTGTCATGCCGCAAAAATCAACCGACTTTTACCCGAAGCTGCTGTCCGGTCTGACAGTGTATGCTCTGGATTGACCCTTTCCCAAAGGGAGAGGGTCAGTCCGCTGAACGGACGTCCACCAGGTTGTCGTAGAACGTGGCTCCCCCGCCAAGGTCGGTGACTTCTTCAGATGTTGTGCTGTTGGCATTACGTCCGCCCGGGACGAGTTTGTTCCACCAGATGGATGGTGCGCAAACGACGCCGGATCTTGTGCGATCCGTCACGACGGCTCGCGCGAGGAAACTGCCGCGGTTATTGAAGATTTGTACCGGAGAGCCATCGGCGATATGCCGGGCCGCAGCGTCCGTCGCATTGATCTCGAGCGTCGGTCCCAATTCCTTTTCCTGAAAGAGATTCACGAACGTCGAATTAAGGAAGTGATGCGCGGGAGGCGAAATCAATACCAGGGGAAATTCCTGGGCGAGCGCGGGATTGGAGATCCGGTCCTCACGGGGAGGGATGTAAGTCGGCAGCGGATCAAGATCCTTGAGGCGTTCGGAATAGAATTCGCACTTGCCTGATGGTGTTGGAAAGTTGCCTTCGGCGAAGGGCGCATCGCCTATCCGAAGCGAGACCCAACCCTTCCGTCTTAATTCATCAAGAGTAACCCCACTCACTCCGGTCAAAGCCTGCCGCACTAGATCTTCATCGGAATCCTGGAAACATCGATCGTCAAAGCCCATGTGTTTCGCGAGAAGACGGAAAATCTCCGTATTGGGCTTGCTTTCGCCAAGAGGTCGGATGGCGGGGGTGTTCAGCATAGCGTACGTGTGTCCATAGGCACGGTGAATGTCGAGATGCTCGAGTTGTGTCGTCGCCGGCAAAAGAATGTCTGCGTAATCCGCGGTGTCCGTCTGAAAATGCTCGAGAACAACTGTGAACAAGTCGTCGCGTTTGAAGCCCTCGAGTACGCGTTGCTGATTCGGTGCTATGGCTCCCGGATTGGTGTTGTAAACAACAATGGCCCGCACCGGCGGATTTGCATTCGTGAGTGCCTCGCCCAATCGGCTCATGTTGATTGTTCTGGGACGGCCCTGGATCAAATCCGGACGTTCGAGAGCCGCATAGTTGTATTTGAAAAACCCGCTCGTACTCAAAACTGCGCCGCCACCCGGATAGCGCCACGATCCGATCAAGGCCGGTAAGCAGAAAATATTTCGAACCGCCATACCGCCGCCGGCATGCCGTTGCAGGCCGTAGTTCACACGAATGAACCCCGGCGAATGCGTGGCATATTCGCGTGTGAAGCGTTCGATGGTGGTTTCGGAAACTCCGGTGATCTCGCTGACGCGTGAAGGAGGATATTCCTCGACCCGGCGTTTCAAAGCATCAAAGCCGATGGTGTAGCGGTCGATGTAATCCTGATCCTGAAGACCGTCGCGAATGATGACGTGCATCATCCCTAGCGCTAAGGCGCCATCAGTACCGGGCATGATCGGAATGTGTTCATCAGACTGGTCACCCGTTCTGGTGCGCAGCGGATCAATCGTGACAATCTTCGCCCCGCGCGAGCGCGCTTTCAGCATGTAACGCCACAAGTGAATGTTCGAAGTGATGATGTTCGATCCCCAGATCAAGATGTACTTCGTCTGATCGACGGTTTCCGGGTTGGTCCCCACCGAAGCGCCCACGGTGTATCGCATGCCGAACATGCCTGCTGTCGAGCAGATCGTTCGATCCAGCAAAGATGCTCCAAGCCGATGAAAGAATCGCCGATCCATACTTCCGCCCTGCAGGAGGCCCATGGTGCCTGCGTAGCTGTAGGGAAGAATCGACTGAGGATTTTGCTCCGTAATCGCCTTCAGCCTGGCGGTGATCGTTTCGAGCGCTTCGTCCCATGAGATGCGCTCGAATTTTCCTTCGCCTTTGCGGCCGGCGCGTTTCATTGGATAAAGCAGACGGTCTTTGTGATAGGTACGCTTCTCGTAGTGGGCGACCTTCACGCATAACCCGCCATGCGTGTAAGGATTTTCCGGATCTCCTTTGACACGAACGGCGCGTCCACTGGCGTCTAGTTCCACCAGCATGGCGCACGTATCGGGGCAATCGTGAGGGCAAACGGCTCGAATGATCTGGTTAGACATTTTTCAGCTTTCCAATTTTTAAGTGCGGGACTTTTCAGCAACGGCTTTCTTCATCGAACCGAGCAACTCGCCTCGCCGATGATAAAGTGCCTTTACATGTCTCGGTTTTCGTTTCGCAATCGCGTATGCCGTCAGTAGAGGCAAGCCGATCGTCGAGTCCACGTAACAGACGACGGCGTCGGGCAACCGCTCAGGATCCACTTTACCCCATGTGACGGCCTCTGCGGGAGTTGCTCCGGAGAGTCCCCCCGTGTCCACGCGCGCGTCCGTAAACTGCAGATAGTAATCATGACCTTTCTCATCAAGCCCAAGCACTTCCTGGATCTGCGGTTCGGTTTGAAGAACGAAATTTTTCGGTGAGCCGCCGCCGATGATGAGAATCGCGCTTTTTTGACCGCTCTTCTTTGCGCCGTAGACGATTGCGGCGGTTTCATTCACATCGGCATTCACATCAAATTGAAGTTTGTTGCCATCGAGAGCTTTTGCCGCCACATTCATTCCGATCGAACTGTCGCCGGGAGAAGACGTATAGATCGGGATGCCTAATTCATGCGCCGCTCCGAGGAGCGATTTGTTCTTCAGACCTAGCAGGCGGCTGCGTTCCAGAACGTATTTGCCTGCCAGGTAATGGAACTCCGCGGTGCTCATCGTTCGTTGAAATTCGGGAGCGCTGACCATCTCGCGAAAGAACTCGTCGGTTTTAAGAAGGACGTCATATTGAAAGAAAATATCGCAAATCCGGACGACGCCTTCTTCACGTAAAAGGCGGTCGTCCAAATCGCGCAACCCGCGCCGCATCTGAAGCCCTATCCCGAAATGCGTATCGTGATAAAGATTGGCGCCAGTGGAAACGATCCAATCGACAAACCCCGCCCGCATGAGAGGTATGATGGCTGCCATTCCGATTCCGGCCGGCGTCATTGCGCCCGAAAGACTCATACCGACTGTCACATCGTCGGCCAGCATCCGTTCGACGAAAAGCTGGCATGCTTCGCGAAAACGCGCGGCGTTATACGCGTTGAAGGTTTTGTCGATCAAGTCGACTATCGAAATATTCGCGTCGATGGCAGGCGGTTCAATAGGCTGGCCACGCAGGAACCGGCTTTTATTCTTCATCCCGACTACATTTTACCTGCATATAATGTGGCGATGGCAAACGAAGGACATATAGCGTCAATACAAGAGGCACTGCAACAGGACAAACTCGACGGGTGGTTGTTCTACAGCTTCAGGGGAAGCGATCCGATCGCAGAAAACATCTTGCGATTGGATCATGCAAAGTTCACGACGCGCCGCTGGTTTTACTTTGTTCCAGCAAGGGGCACACCCGGGAAGATAGTCCATGCCATAGAGACCGGTGCGCTCGACAGTTTGCCGGGCGACAAACGCGTCTATCTGCCTTGGCAGCAACTGCATCAACATTTGCGTGAGACGCTTGGCAGCGCCAAAAAAATTGCGATGCAGTATTCGCCGCTAAACACGATCCCTTACATCTCGCGCGTTGATGCTGGAACCATCGAATTGGTCCGGAGCTATGGTATCGAGGTCGTTTCATCCGCGGATCTCGTTCAGGTCTTCGAAGCGGTGTGGAGCGACGAGCAGTTGGAAAGCCATCTGTATGCCGCCAAACACATGCGCGAGATCGTCGACGAAATCACGAAAGAGGTGCGCCGACGCGTTCGGGACAACGCCCCCATCAATGAACTCGAGATTCAGGATTTCATACTCAAGCAGTTTGATCGCCGCGACCTGACCGCCGGACACCCTCCGATTGTGGCGATTAACGCCCACAGCGCAGATCCGCACTACGCACCGAATGCTGGTGACAATCTTCCAATGAAAAAAGGCGATTTTTTGCTGGTAGACATGTGGTCAAAGCGGCGGACACCGCATGCCGTCTATGACGACATCACATGGACGTTCTTCATTGGTGAGACGATTCCTGCGGAACATCAGAAGATATTCAATGTCGTCCGTGATGGCCGCGACGCAGCAATAAAGGCCGTACAGTCCCGGTATTCGTCGGGCGAGGTTCTCTATGGGTGGCAAATTGACGAGGAAGCTCGACGGTCGATCACGAAGGCAGGGTATGGTGAGTACTTTCTGCATCGCACGGGCCATTCCATTCACGAGGAGGTCCATGGCAATGGAGCTAATATCGATAATCTCGAAACTCAAGACAACCGGCGCTTAATGGCGCGAACCTGCTTCTCCATCGAGCCAGGTGTGTATTTGAAAGGGACCTTTGGCGTGCGCAGCGAGGTGGATATGTACTTGTCCGACAAAGAAGCCATTGTGACGGGTCAACCGATACAATCCGAGGTGATCCCGATTCTGAAATAAGAGGTGTCCATGTGCGTTCTCCTAGCGGTTGTGTTCATTGTGATCTTTATTGTTCCCGCGGTGGCGATCGAGGACAAAATTGCCGATCGTCTTTGGGAATCTTCAAAAGTCGTCGACGAGCTGATCCAGGCTCCCGATTCCGAGATTCCCAAACCTCTTCTCAAACGAGCCGAGTGCGTGGCTGTGATTCCGGGTCTGAAGAAGGCGGCCCTAGGCTTCGGCGGGCAGCTTGGCCGTGGAGCCGTCTCGTGTAAGAAGAATGCGGGCAACGGCCCATTCGGACCTCCGGCCATGATTTCCATAACGGGCGGCAGTTTCGGATTTCAGATCGGCGGTCAAGAGACCGATGTCGTGATGCTGTTCATGACACCCGATAGTCTGAAGCACCTTCTGCGAGACAAGGTCACGCTAGGGGTTGACGCTTCCGCTGCTGCCGGGCCGAAAGGCAGGGATGCATCCGCCGATACGACTGCCACCATGCGGTCGGAGATTCTTGTTTATTCGCGAGCCCGCGGTGCCTTTGCCGGCATTTCTTTGCAGGGCGCGGTCCTGCGCCCCGATAAGGACGCGAATCAGAACCTTTACAGCCGGCAGGTGGACGTTCGAGAACTTGTGGAAAAGGGCGATTTGCCGATTCCCGAGCCAGCCCGCAAGTTCGTGCAATCCGTATCGCAGGCCACCTCAGGAAAGTAACTCCGGGAGCGAACCCAACTGTTTGGCTGACGCGGAAATCTTGGACGAAAAAAACAAGTCGTCGACAAGAGCTGCGATTTTCATCCCTATATAATAGAGAATAATGCTATCCGAATATTATCAAGCCGCCACACGGGCGGCGGCCCTCGCTGATAAGGATTGGTTCGGCATCGTGAAGCTTACGGGTACCGAGCGTGTGCCGTGGCTGCAAGGGATGCTGACCAACGATGTCGAAAAACTTCCGTCCGGGTCCGGCTGCTATGCCGCGCATCTGACGCCTCAAGGAAAGATTGTGGCCCACATGCAAGTGCTCGTGGACGATGATGCGGTTTGGTTGTGCCTGGAGGGTGCAGTGGTTCCGAAGCTGCTTGCCGCTTTCGACAAGCTGCTCATCATGGAAGATGTGCAAATGTTCGACGTCTCGGAGGAGTATTCTATTCTTGCGATAATCGGGCCGAAGGCTGCCGCCGCGCTGGAATCATGGATCGATGAACCTCTGACAATCGCCGGAAAATACGCTCATCGGAAAATTGATGACTCGCGGATTGTAGTGTCCGATCTCGGATATGACGTTTGGGTCCCTCGCGGGAGAGCGGACAAAGTCCTGCGATTTCTTGCCCAGAGTGGCGCAACCCCGATTGATCATGGTACCTGGGACGTGTTGCGGACCGAAGCGGGCATTCCTGTTTATGGCGTTGATATCGATGAGACCACAATGATGCCTGAAATCGGCGAAGCTGGAATCAGCTATGAAAAAGGCTGCTACATTGGTCAAGAAGTTGTGGCTAAAGTGAAATACATCGGCCATGTCAACCGGCGGTTCGTCGGATTAACACTATCAGGAGGCGAGTTGCCTAAGCTGAAGAGTCCCATCCGCAAAGCAGGACGCGAAGTGGGTTATTTAACGACCACGTTGTTCTCGCCCGGACTCAACAAGCCGATCGCCCTCGGATTCGTTACCAGAACGGCATATGGTTCCGGCAGCGAGGTAGAAGTGGTCAGCAACGAGAAAGCCTTGCCGGCAGTGATTGTGGATTTGCCATTCAGACTTTAGAAGTTACCGTTCCGGGGCTTGAAATCCGACACGCGCGACAGTTCCTGGAACAATTTCTTCTCCGCATCCGTGAGTTCTTTTGGCACCACAATCTTCAAACGTACGTAGTGATCGCCGCGTCCGCCGCCGCGCAAATTTAAACCTTGGCCCCTCAGCCGTAGCCGTTGGCCCGATGCCACGCCGGGCGGAACGCGAATATCGGCCTTTCCGTCGAGTGTTGGAACTTGAATGGTGCTCCCCAAAGCGGCTTCCCAAGGTGTTATCGCGATCTCAGCTTCTGTGTCATCGCCATTCACCGTGAACTGCGAGTGCGGTTGCTGGCGCAAGCGTACGTAGAGATCGCCACCGGTTGGGCCGCCGCCTGGAATTCGAATCTTGCTGTCGTTGCGTGCCCCGGGAGGGATGCGGACATCGATTGTCTTTTCGGCGTTTCCGAGTCGAACCGTTAATTTGCGCAAGCTTCCGCGATGCATGTCTTCTAGAGGAAGAACGAGTTCGGTTTCAGCCTCACCTTTCGGCACGCGTGTGCCCCAACGTGAGCGTGTTCCCGTGCCCGGCCCGCCGCTAGTACCACCGAATCCGCCCATGCCTCCCATACCGCCAAATAACATTTCAAAGAAATCGCTGAACGCGCTGCTGCGTTGTTGTCCGGCACGGCTGAAGAGATCATCCATGTTGATGGTGCCTTGAAATCCGCCCCAATTTTGGGGGGGCGTGAAATCAGCGCCGTTTTTCCAATTCGCTCCGAGTTGGTCGTATTTTCGGCGCTTATCGGCGTCGCTTAGAACTTCGTAGGCCTCCTGAATCTCCTTGAACTTTTCTTCGGCCTGTTTTTTGTGAGGGTTCAAATCCGGGTGGTATTTGCGAGCGAGCTTCCGGTATGCCTTTTTGATTTCTTCTTCCTTCGCGGAACGCGGGACGCCAAGGCTCTCGTAATAATCGCGGAATTTTACTGCCATCTTTTTAGCGTTAGACCCACCGTCTTATTGATGGCTGTGCCCTGCTGGCCGGTCACCCACGCCAGTTTACTACACACTGACCTCGAGACCTTCGCGCGCAGCAATCACGTTCGGATAGAGTTTGCTCGCGGCATCCAATATCTTTTCGACATCGGAATCTTCGTGGTATGGATCATGATGGTAGAGAGCAATACGCTTCACTTTGGCTTCGATTCCGATCTCGATGGCCTGTTGCCAACTGCCGTGGCCCCACCCGATGTGATCGGGCAATTCTTCAGGCGTGTACTGAGCATCGACGATGAAGAAATCGGAATCTTTTGCCAGCATCAAGATATTCCGGTCGCTCCACCCAACGCCGTGCTCCACGTCAGTACAATATGAAATCACCTTGCCGTTCTGCATGATCCGGTAGCCGACACAACCCTGCGGATGATTTAACGGTAGGACGAGAATCCTGGTATCGGCGACGGTAAATGTTCCCTCCACCAGATCGACATATTCGCGAGAACACGGCAGCTTCGACATGTCGACAGGGAAATACGGATTTGCCATCATCCCCGCCAAGGCGTCCATCACGAGGTTCGCGTCGCGGCGGCCCGCGAAATAAAACGTGAAATGGTTTCGCGGATTGTAGAGCGGGCGAAAAAATGGAACTCCTTGAATGTGGTCGAGATGGAAATGGCTGAAGAAGATGTGTGCGTTGATCGGCTTGTCGCCGTGTTCTTGCTGAAGGTCATTGCCCAGGTTGCGGATGCCGGTTCCGCCGTCGAAAATCAAAATTTGATTTGTGTCGGTTCGGATTTCAATGCACGAGGTATTTCCACCATACCCCATATTTTCTTTTTGTGGTGTCGGAGTGGAGCCGCGAACTCCCCAAAACCGCACGCGCATCAGGCGCTCCTCCCAAGAACTCGGCAGTATAAATACGTGCCCAGCTAAACTTCAAGAACCTTGGGAATTCCGACGAGGTTCTTGCATCCAGCCTTGGTCACAATGACCACGTCTTCTAACCGGACGCCCCCCATTTCTTCATAATACAGTCCCGGCTCCACGGTGACGACGTTTCCGCGGCGCAGAGCATTCTTGCTGCGCAACCCAAACGATGGCGCCTCGTGAATGTCCAGGCCAAGACCGTGGCCGGTGCCGTGGAAAAAGCCTTGCATTCGTCCCTTCATCGCACCTGTTTCAAAGCCTTCGGTTTTGAAGTAATTCAGGATTTCGTTATGAATATCGTAGGCATTGGCGCCATGCCGGATGCGCCGGAATGCGATCTGCTGTCCTTTCTCGACGCAGTGGTAGGCGTGTCTTAATCGGTCAGACGCCCGGCCGCGAACGACCGTACGTGTGATATCGCCGAAGTAGCCCGTCTTTTGTGAGCGAGGAAAAATATCCATAATAATCGAAGTGTTTGCGCGAATGGGTCCGGTGCCTTGATTGTGCGGGTCCACACATTGATCGCCAGAAGAGACTATGGTGTGACTCGGCACGTATCCCTCGGCCATGATTGTCGTGTTGATAATCCGTTTGAGGATCTCCGAGGTCAAACGCGTTCCATCAAGATACAAGTACCCATTTTTTCGGATCTCGCTGCGCCGCACCGCATCAATTCCTGCTTCCATGCCCCGTTCCGCAGCTCTCAGCGATTCGCTGATAAAGCCGACTTCTTGTTCAGTTTTAATCTCTCGTTGCGGCCAGAATGGATCCGCCTTGGCATTGACCTTGATGCCCAAATTCCGGAGCCCATCGGCGAGGTCAAGCGGAAAAGTTGATGGAACTTCCACGGTTTGGATCTGCAGATCCTTGAATACCTCGACCAGCACTTCTGCTGCGGGCGGAAACTGGATTCCGCGTTGCTGCCATCGCCTGGCGTATTCGGAGTAAGACAGCACGTTGTTTACGCTTGCCTGGCTTTTGGCGCGATCGATTTCCAGGTCATTCATGACCAGATACGTCTTCCTGCCCTTCTTGATGAAGATGAATGGATCAGGAGCAAAGAAGCGGGTGGCCCAAAGCATATTGGCGTCCGTTTCACTTGCGCTGTAGATAAGTTGTGCGTCAATTCGTGTCGGTTTAGGCATGCTATAGTTTGGCCGTGTCCAAAAGCGCAGGGATTATCGTTATCGGCAATGAAATCCTTTCGGGAAAAACGAAGGATGAAAATTCGCCGTACCTCACCCGCGAGTTACGGGATCTTGGAGTCGATGTCCGCAAGATTTCTGTGATCCCCGATGAACTGAACCTCATCTCAGATGAGGTCAAGCAGTTCTCGAGTTCCTATGATTACGTTTTTACCACAGGTGGGGTTGGCCCCACCCACGACGATTTGACCATGGACGGGATTGCGGCGGCTTTCGGGCGCCGTACTCAACGCCACCCGGAGCTGGAGTCGACGCTCCGCCAGTATTACTCCCGGGATTTGCTCGACGGTAATTTGAGAATGGCCGATGTGCCGGACGGCGCCCGGTTCGTCGGTGGCAAAGGAATGTGGTTCCCCGTTATTGCCGTCGAGAATGTTTATATCTTTCCGGGAGTTCCCGAGATTTTGCGGCGCAAGTTTGAACGCATCAAGGAGATGTTTCGAGAGGCTCCATTTCATCTTCGCGAAATTTACCTGCGCGCCGACGAGGGACAGATCGCGGCTATCCTTCATCACGTTCTGGCGGATTTTCCGGATTTGATGCTGGGGTCCTATCCATATTTTGACAATCCGGTCTATTCGATCAAACTGACTCTCGAATCCAAGGATGCCAGCTATCTCGATCGCGCGCATCAACGCCTGATCAGTGAGCTTGGGAAGGCCAGGCTCAGCCCCATAAAGAACCCGTAGCCACAAAAAGGCTGAGCACATTCCCCTCCTCGCAGAGGAGGGGTGGATGCGCCGAAGGCGCAGACGGAGTGGTCAGACCGACACTGTTGGCCGACCTGACCACCCCGGCGCTGCGCGCCATCCCTCCTCTGCGAGGAGGGGAATATTGCGTTGGCATTTTTGTGGCTAAAACAACAGCGGCTGGGCCAGCGGGATATCGTCCAGCACGCGAATAAAACCGAGTTCTTGACAGAGTGGATTAAGCAGGCGCGTATCGCCGCGCCGGTAGCGCAATGCTTCTGACGAGACTTCAATTGGTACTTCGCAGCAGATAGTGGCGAGTCTCCGGCTGATCCTCACGTTTTCCATATTTTCCCGAATGCGCTTTAGTATTTCGTCGCGCCCACGAAACTTCAACTCCGCTGTCAATTCGGTACTCCCGAGTTCTTCGATGCTCCGGCAGACCGCCAGGATTTGTCGCGCCGTCTTTTCCCCCACACCTGCGACTCCGGGGATATTATCGATGTGATCGCCGTGCAGGGCGAGCAAATCGGGAATTTGGGAAGGCGCAACACCGAATTTCTCTCGAACGCCGCCCTCATCCAGCCACTGTTCCTTTGCAATGTCGTAAATGCGCACGCTATCGCAGACGAGCTGCGTCATGTCCTTGTCGCCCGTGACTACGACGACGGGATGGCCCAAGCCCGACATGCGCGCCGCAATAGTCCCAATGACATCGTCTGCTTCGTAGTCATCAACCTCAAAGCAGGCAACGCCGATAGCGTCAGTGATCTTTCGACAGTATTCAAATTGTGCTTCGAGGTCGGCGGGAGGTTGTTTCCGGTTCGCTTTATAACCCTCAAAGATACCATTCCGGAAGGAAGTATCTTTTTCGAAGACAGCAGCCATATATTCCGGTTTACGTTCTTTGATAATGCGAAGCAATGTCCGCAAATATCCCAGTACGGCATTCGCGAGCATACCGGAGGGCGAGACAATATTGTCCGGGAGCGCGTGATAAGCCCGGAAGATGTAATTCAGCGAGTCAATGATGTAAACAGGCTTTTTCATGATTGGACAGGAATTGGTTTTCCGTCGTCTCCGACCGCGACATAAATGACTTCGGCTTCCGTGACCCGGACGATTTCCTTCGTGCCTCCCAGGCCGAGACGTTCCACCTCAACTTCAACGCCAACTGTGATGGATGTGTGGCCGATACGAATCGTTCGAGTGTAGAAGGTAACGAGATCTCCAAGATGGACCGGGGCGACAAAAACGACTTCGTGCATTGCCTTCGTTACGAATTTTTTCGGTGATCGGCGGCGGCATTCGATGCCGCCGGCCAGATCGATGTAACTGAGGATCACGCCTCCGAATATGGTGCCGTGCGCGTTTGTGTCCCGCGGCAGCATGGTCACGCGGATCGCCGGAAATCGTTCTGTCATCATTCCCCTCCTCGCAGAGCAGGGGTGGCGCGTAGCGCCGGGGTGGTCCCGGCCGAAAGGTTTCGCCGGTCTTCAATCGAGGCTTCGCCCTGACGGGCTCGCGCTTCGCGCCACCCCGTCTGCGCCTCGCTTAGCTCGGCGCATCCACTCTTGAGGCTTCGCCCTATCGGGCTCGCGCTTCGCGCCCTCCTCTGCGAGGAGGGGAATGCATCACCAGCCAACGCCCTCATTTCAAGAATGGATTGTACCTTCTTTCGTGACCGATGGTTGTGGATTGGCCGTGGCCGGCGATGACGAGTGTATCGTCATCGAACGTCATGAGCTTTCTTTCGATAGATCGGATGATGTCCTGGTGCGAACCACCCCAGAGGTCGGTCCGGCCGATGCTTTGCATAAACAGGGTGTCACCCGTAAATAAAATATTACGGTCACTCGCGAGGTGGAATGTGCTGCTTCCCGGGGTATGACCGGGCGTGTGAATGACGCCCATTTCAACGCCATGGCAGGCAACAGCGTCACCATCTTGCACAAATTGATCGATAGCGCCGGGCTTGGGGACGGGAATTCCTGTCCATTGCGCCTGCACATCGAGCTTTTCAAACAGAAACAGGTCGGCTTTATGAATCGCAGCAGGCACACTCAATCGCTGTTGCAAATCCGCAATCGCGCCCACGTGGTCAATATGAGTATGTGTGCACACGAGCTGCTTGGCACTCAAACCATATTTAGCGAGCCGGGTGAGAATTTCCTGCGGATCATCGCCCGGATCGATGACAATCGCCTCTCGCGTCTGTTCGTCGCCCAGGATCGTGCAGTTGCACTGAAGAAGTCCGACCGGGAATGTTTCGATGATCATGTTACTCGACCGTTGTCGCTCCCACGATTTTCAGCTTGCCACGTTTGGCGGCTCCGCGGGTCTTAAAATCGACGCTTCCAATAAGTTTTTCATCGCCGGGTGGGAGCTTCTGCCGGATCGTCAGCTTGTCCATCTCGAGAGCGGTTCCCTCTTCGTCAAGGTAGGCGGCTTCTACCTGGATTTGATCGTAGGTGAACTTATCGCTGTTGTTGCGCAATCCTATGATCCAGGCGGGTCTTGCTCCGGGTAGTTCCGGCCGAAACTCCGCCCGAGTGATGACAATATCGCGGAGAGGATTAGGTCTTTTCAGCAGCGCGGCAAATTGGCCGCCGTACTGTCGAATTCCGAGAACGACGATAATGCCGATAAGCATCACACGCCGCGTAATGATCCATTCACGCGACCGCAGGAACTCGAACGTGGAGGCCATTATTGTCTGGGAGCTTCTTCCAGAGTTACCGGAACATCGATCTTCCGGTTGCCGCGGAGAACAGTAACGGTCACCCTGTCACCGGCTTTATAGCGGTCGACCTCGCTCGCCAGTTCTTGAAGCGAGTTGATCGCCTTGCCCTGAAATTCCAGAAGGACATCTCCGCCCACGGGCCACCGTCTCCGGCCGATCCGGACTTCGTCGGTAGCGCCACGAAGGCCCGCTCGCGATGCAGGACTGTTCTGGTAGGTGTCGACGATCATGAGACCCCGTTCCGTGTTTAGCCGGAGGGCATTGGCGAGGCCCGGAAAGTCGGCGAGGTTTACCGTACTTCCAATCCCGAGCCACGCGTGGCGCACGTATCCGGTCGTCAGCAGGTCTCCCGTGATCCGCCGTACAGTGTCCGCCGGGATCGCGAATCCGATGCCGACACTTCCGGAGTTGGACGGCGAGTAGATGGCTGTATTGATCCCAATCATCTGCCCCTGGCTGTTTAATAGCGGTCCGCCTGAATTACCGGGATTGATGGCAGCATCGGTCTGAATGATGTCTTCAATAATTCTGCCGTTCTCTGCCTGAATGGACCGCCCGAGAGAACTGATTACTCCCGTGGTCAGTGTCCGTTCCAGACCATAAGGATTACCAATCGCCAAAACTTTTTGTCCGACCTGGAGGCCCTTTGATGTTCCCAGTGGCACCGACGTGAGGCGTCCACGCGGCACGTTGATTTGAATGACGGCAATATCGTTGTTGGGATCGGCGCCTACGACGCGAGCTTCGTGTTTGCTCTTATCCGGCAGCGTCACTTCCAGCGTCTCGGCCCCGCGGACGACGTGGAAATTCGTCACAATGTGACCTTGATCATCGATAACTGCACCGGATCCTGTGCCGGATTCCATCGGAACCGGGCGCAGAAAGAAGTCATAGCCGATCGTAGTGGTTGTGATGTTTACAACACCCGGGCTGTAACGCTGGTAGATTTCAATATTATTTCGTTCTTCTTCACTCAACCCCGGGGGAGGAACAGCCGTCGATATCCCTGCAGACGTTGAAGCCCAGCTGACTTCCGGGGGCTGCGAGAAGTCTGAAGTTCTTCATACATGCAACTCCAGGACGTCGCCATCGTCGATCACGAAATCGCGCGGCACCATAATTCCGTCTGTTTTCCCTTCGCCCCAAATTCGGGCGTATTTCAGATTCGCAACGAAGTCACGATGGACCTTTTCGGCAACATCCAAGACTGTACTTCCTCTGGCAACGACGTAGGGATCCGTGAAATCCGGCTTTTTCCCTGGCGCTTTCGTATACACTCGGACGACATTCAGGAAATCGTACACAACTCTCTTGAACTCTGCTATCTCCTCAGCGGACGCCGCAGCCGCTGAAATGGTTATCAATGGAAACCGGCCGTAACGCGTTTCCTTCACAACGGCAAGCCGGTCGTCAGCTCCGCGCGAATCCTTTTTGTTAGCCGCCACGAGCACTTTCATCGTTTGAATATCCACATGCGTCGCCGTCAAAACCGCACTCGTTTCCTCGAGTCTTTCAAGTACGTCGTCATCGGACAAGTCGACAATCCACAGTACAGCATCGGCGTTCCGGATAATCTGTGGAACCCACGGCTCGGTATATTCCCGCGAGATTGGTGGTAGATCGACCAACTGCAGTCGAACGTTTTCGTAGACCAGCATGCCCGGGATTGGAATCCGTGTGGTGTAGGGATATTCGGCCACTTCGGGACAGGCGTTGGTGAGCGCTCTTAGCAGACACGATTTCCCGGAATTCGGGGCTCCGACCATCGCAAGCTGTCGCGCCCCTTCACGCTCGACCAGAAAGGAGTCTCTCCGCCCGGATTTCTTCTGATGCTCGGTTTCCTTTCTTAAGGCCGACATCTTCTTTTTCAGATCGGCTTGCAGCTTTTCGGTTCCCTTGTGCTTGGGGATGGTCGCCATCATCTCTTCCAGGGCGGCGATCTTCTCCTCGACGGATCCGGCGTGCTTGAATCGCTTTTCGGCCTCGATATATTGAGGCGTAAGGTTGGCCGGCATAGGCCTAGGATAACACCCTCTCCTGGGAGAGGGTCTCAAGCTCTATCAGGTTCCTTCAGCCAGATACAGCAGATTGGAATCAGCAATGTCGCGAAGGCAGCAATTGCAGCAACTGCGGAGAAGCCTCGTCGGTCAAATGCAGGAGCAGCGACGGCGGCGATCGCCGCAATCCCGAGCTGCGAAAATGCATTGCGGAGGGCAATGTATTCGCCACGAATCTCGGGGACAACGATTTCGGTCGTCAGCGCGTGCAGCGGCGCTTGCCGGGCTGACGCCGCAATGCTGAGGGTCGCGATTCCCATCACAAGCCACACGCCTGACTCCGTTCTCGCGACAATTACGAAGAGCAGCGCGAGTACGATATTCGACCACACAATGACATTTCGTTTACCGGCGTGATCGGAAAGCCAGCCCGATACCGGAGAGGCGGCAATGGCAGCGGCGCCTGAAACCATGAATAACAGTCCGATTCGGTCGACGCCGATGTCATAGGTGGTTTTTAACCACGCGCCGGTGTATGTCAAAAACCCAACGATACCACCTGAGGTGAGTAAGGCCGCGATCATCCCCGCAAATCTGTCGGGCTTTCTAAAATGATCGAGTAATCCGGCCGGTCGCCATTCCGATGGGGCCGAGATCGGCCGCGAAGGAAGCTGGATGACCGCAATGGCAAACATTGCACCTGCTCCGGCTGATAGGCAAGCGAATACCCAATGCCATCCCAGGCGGGATGCAGCCAGAGCCCCTGCAGGTACACCAGCGACGAAAGCCACGAAATACCCCATCGATAAAATACCCATAGCTCGGCCACGTTCTTCGTACGGATAGTAATCGCCCGCAAAGGACAAGGCAGACGTGGACAAAGTGCCTGCAGCCAATCCCGTCAGCGCGCGTAGAATCACTAAGGCGCCAAACGTCGAAACGTGATATGTAAAGAAGGAAGCAAGGCTGAAAACAGCAAGGCCGGAGACCAAGACTTTCTTCCGGCCAACACGATCGGAAACGGGTCCAACAAACAACGCGAAGGCTGCGGCGGCGAGCGAGTAGGTCGTAACGATGATTCCGGCGTGCCCGGGTGTGATGCCAAGGTCCGACGCGATCAGTGGCAAAAGCGGAGCCACCAATTGCGTATCCGAAACTCCCAGAAAGAGTACGCCAAAGAGAATGAGCGCAACGTTCCACTGAAAACGTCTTTCGCCGGACACGCGCGGATCATAACAAATTTCGGATTGAGCCATGAAACGCGACTTGGAACAGCTTGATGACATCCAGCAAAAGATCCAAACCATTCCCGCACAACTGCCAATTCTGCCTGTCCGCGATGCGGTGATTTTTCCTAATGCGGTGATCCCGCTGACGGTTGGACGTGAAAGCTCGGTTCGGCTCATTAATGACGTTCAGCAAGGCGACGGTATGCTCGTCGTACTGACTCAGCGGGACAAACGCGTCGATGCGCCTGGACCAGGCGACCTCTACGACATCGGAACCGTGAGCATGGTGCATCGCGTAATGAAAACGCCCGAAGGGAATCTGTTCGTCATTATCATGGGTGTTTCACGGACCCACATCGATGAATTCGTCCAATTCGAGCCGTACCTGCGCGCAAACATCTCCGTACTTGGCGATGAAAAAGAAGATGAATCAGGCGTCGATTTCCAGGCGCTACGTCGAACGGTCGTGAGTCAATTCGAGCGCATCATCAAACTGTCACCACAACTACCGGACGATTTGCAAACTATCGTGATCAATATCGAAGACGCCGGCCGGCTTGCCGATTACATTGCGACGAATCTGCCGAACCTCTCGATTGTGTCGAAGCAATTCGTGCTCGAACAGATACAAGTAAGAAAACGTCTGGAATTTCTCAATACCGAGCTGGCAAAAGAACTCGAGGTGCTCGAACTGCGCAGCAAAATCCAGAACCAGGTACAGGAAGAGGTCGGGAAGAGCCAGCGCGAGTATTTCCTGCGCGAGCAGCTCCGTGCCATTCAGCGCGAGCTTGGCGAAGCCGACGACACACAGCGTGAAATCGAAGAGTTGCGGCAAAAAATCGAAGCAGCTGGAATGACGGAGGAGGCCAAAAAAGAAGCCGAGCGGGAATTGGGGCGTTTAGGCCGGATGTCGCCGGCGGCCGCCGAGTACACAGTCACACGAACGTATCTGGACTGGCTGGTCACGCTGCCTTGGAGTGTTCTGACAACGGAGAAAATCGATATTATCAAAGCCCGGGAAGTCCTCGATCGCGATCACTATGATCTGGAAAAAATTAAAGAGCGGATCCTCGAATACCTGGCCGTTCTCGAGCTGCGGCCGCAAGGTAAAGCGCCTATCCTGTGCTTCGTGGGACCGCCGGGTGTAGGGAAAACTTCGCTCGGCCGGTCGATCGCTGGAGCCATGGGCCGCAAATTCGTCCGTATCTCGCTCGGCGGCATGCGTGATGAAGCCGAGATCCGTGGCCACCGGCGGACCTATATCGGGGCTCTGCCGGGACAGATCATTCAAAACATTCGCCGAGCGGGCTCGCGCGATCCCGTCTTCATGCTTGACGAGATCGACAAGCTTGGCGCGGATTTCCGCGGTGATCCGGCATCGGCACTTCTTGAAGTTCTCGATCCCGAACAAAACGTCGCCTTCCGTGACCACTACCTGGACGTGGCCTTCGATTTGTCTCGCGTCTTCTTCATTACAACAGCCAATGTGCTCGATACGGTTCCAAGCGCGCTACGTGACCGCATGGAAGTGATCGAACTGCCGGGATACACCGAGGAAGAGAAGGTTCAGATCGCGCGAAATTACCTGGTGCCCCGTAGTCGCGAAAACAGCGGATTGCAGCCGGATCAAATTGAGTTTCAAGATGAGACGATTCACTTCATCGTCAGACATTACACGCGCGAAACTGGCGTCCGAAATCTCGAACGCCAGATAACCAGTATCTGCCGCAAACACGCCCGCCGTCTTTTGGAAGGGAAGGAGCCGAAACTCCTCGTTACACCTCAAGTTGTTATGGAGCTGCTCGGGGCTCCGAAATATCAGCTCGAGGAAGAAGTCGAAGAGCGGGTGAAACGCCCCGGCGTGGTCATCGGCCTGGCATGGACACCTGTCGGCGGAGACATTCTCTTTGTCGAAGCGAATATTTCCAAGGGAGCGCGGCATCTGACGGTTACGGGCCAGGTTGGCGACGTCATGCAAGAGTCAACGAAGGCCGCTCTGACCTGGGTGCGGTCTTACGCTAGCGAGCTCGGCTTGGAAGCAGACTTCTATAAGGAAAAAGACGTTCACGTCCACGTGCCTGCCGGCTCCATTCCAAAGGACGGCCCTTCAGCGGGAGTCACCATGGTCACAGCGCTGGTCTCGGCGCTCACGGGTACACCAATCCGGCCAAAGCTAGCAATGACCGGAGAAATCACGTTGAGCGGGCATGTGCTTCCCGTTGGTGGCATTAAGGAAAAGGTTCTGGCCGCCCGGCGCGCGAAAATCGAAGAACTAATTCTTCCAGCTCATAACGAAAAGAATGTGAAGGAGGACATCCAGCCGGAACTGCTACGGGAAATCAAAATCCATTACGTCAAGACGATTGAAGAAGTATTAAATCTGGCTTTTGAGAAGCCGGTTTTGCGGGTAGTACCTACGGAGCCCGTTCAGCAGGCGATATAAAATAACCACAAAGAGGCACAGGAATCACAGAACTTCTTTGGATTCTTGGTTTTTTTGTGCCTCTTTGTGGCAAATACTCTCTCTTATATTGCACCTCTCTCTTCAGTGCCATTGACCTATAGCCAGGCTGCCGATATCATAAACGACTCATTGGAATTCGCTGCGAGAGTACCTGCCCTTTGATCAGCTTTCAAACATGACGTTTCATGCGTGGTTCGAATGTTTTCGAGGATGTAATGTCCGCCACCGGCTTGACCAGATTGTTTATCGATGTGAGTTGTGCGGTGGTCTTCTCGAAGTTCGTCATGACGTCAAAGCGCTGAGACAAATTCCCCCGGCCGAATGGAAACGGCTGTTCGATTCGCGCCTTGGGCGCGCCAGTGGCGTTTGGTCCAAGAAAGAGGTGGTTCTTCCCGAGGTTGAGGAAAAAAACATCGTCTCCCTTGGCGAGGGGAATTCGCCATTGATCAAATCAGAGCGATTGGCAAAACATCTTGGGATCGATCAAATCCACATCAAACAGTGCGGCACTTCTCATACGGGTTCATTCAAAGATCTGGGGATGACCGTTCTGGTTTCTTCAGTGAATCAAATACGATCGCGCATTCGCGCAGTCGCTTGCGCATCGACTGGAGATACTTCTGCGGCCCTTTCGGCCTATTGTGCTGCCGCGGGGATTCCAGCCATTGTTTTCCTGCCGAAGGATAAGGTTTCTATTGCACAGCTTATTCAGCCTGTGGCGAATAACGCCATCACGATCTCCATCGATACCGACTTCGACGGATGCATGAGGATCGTCCAGGAAATCACTAAGGACAGCTCGATCTATCTGGCGAATTCCATGAATTCGCTTCGCGTGGAAGGCCAGAAGACAATCAGCTTCGAGATCGTTCAACAACTGGACTGGCAAGTACCGGATTTTGTGATTGTTCCCGGCGGAAATCTCGGCAACGTGTCGGCCATCGGAAACGGATTTCTACTGATGCGCGAGATGGGCATCATCGATCGCCTCCCGCGCATTGTCTGTGCACAAACCGACCGGGCGAATCCATTCTATCGATCGTTTCGGGAGGATTTCGTTACGTTCGAACCGGTCACCGCCGCCAACACGTACGCGACGGCTATCCGCATTGGAAATCCCGTCAGTTTTGGAAAAGCAGTAAAGGCGCTTCGCGCAACTAACGGCATTGTCGAGCAAGCCACCGAAGCCGAGTTGGTTGCTGCCTGTGCCGAGGTCGACCGGTTCGGATTCTTTACCGATCCTCAAACGGGGGTAGCGCTGGCCGCGACGATAAAGCTCGTAAAAGCCAACGTGATTTCTCCCTCATCTCGTGTCATCGTGATCAGCACGGCTCATGGTCTGAAATTCGCGGAATTCAAGACGAAATTGCATCAGGGACAGCTTCCGGAGGCCGATCCCACGCTTCAGAACAATCTCATCCAGGTTCCTCCCGACGTCGCCGCCGTTCGCGCTGCCATTAATGGCAGGATACCTGCATGATCGGAGGCCTGTTAGAAGGAGCGGCTGCAAAATCAGCCGCTTGCGGCGGCGCGACACATGCGTGTGATTAAACTCGACACACTATTACGCGCGGTTTACACACTGGGACTCCCCCTTATATTGGCCCAGGCGACGTCCGCGCAGAGCGTGTTGAACTTCGCGAGGGCGACTGTCAATGATCGGCTGAACGGCGGATTCGCTGTCACCAATCCGACATCTAATTACGCGGATGTTCAATTTACCGTATTCGGATTGGATGGAAATCCGGTCTCGTCGGGTTTGGTGAACCCGGTCCGCTACCGTGTGGCACCAAAAGGCCAGATTTCGATGCTGGCCAGCGATCTCTTCGCATCGTCGAAAATCGACGGGTGGGTTCAAGTAACGAGTCCAACCTCCAATCTATCCGGATCCTACTTTTCGGGTGATTTCGCGACGATGCTAGGAGTAGCGGAATCATCACCGCCACTGGTGACACAGGTCATTCCGGTCATTCGCGATGATCAAACCACAAAAACAGAGATCGCCATTGTGAATCCCGCTGCGACCAATGGTACTGTTACACTCAGCTTATTCAACTCCGGCGGCGAACAATCGGGCACGACGCTTTCACAAACAATCTCCGGGCATGCTGCTCTGAGGCTTTCGACATCTGCTTTCACGGCGAGTCCAACAAGCGAAACTCTGTCGGCGAGGATTTCTGCAAATGTGCCCGTTGCCGCAACTGCAATTCTCAATCGTTCAGGTTCACTGATGTTCGTTCCAGGACAGCGGGTGGATCAATCGGCATCAATGCGGATTGCGGCTCACTTCACATCGGGGAATGGTTTTGATCCTGTCTTGGTTCTCACGAATCCGACCGCATCTCCAACAACGGTCACCGTTACTGCCTTCGGGGAAACAGGAGCGGCAGTCAGCGCCGGCCGAAGTTTTACGGTTCCGGGAAACGGCTCGATTTCAGCAGACACATCGACGATTACTCGGCAGCCTTTTGTGCCGACCGTGAATGGTTGGTTGCGGATCGAATCGCAGAACGTTCCACTGAATGGCGTTCTCATCCTTGACGGCAATCGAGCTCTAACTTCCATCCCACTCCAGGCTACGGCAGTGGATCGGATGCTCTACTCCCAAATTTTCCAGACATCCGATATAGCTACAGGTCTGTTTGTCGTGAACACCTGGGCGATCGCGGCAACCCTCGATATTTCTTTGGTTCGTGGTGATGGCACGACATCCGCGCAAAAATCGATCGACCTGCCTTCGAATTCAAAAATGTCAACAGTAATGCGGGATGTCTTTCCGAACGCCGCGGATCAGACCAGCGGCTACGTTGTTATCCGGTCGTCGCTTCCCGTTTACTCGGTGGGAATATTGGCGGCCAACAGCGGCGCTTTTGCTTCAAGCATCGCGCCAAGCCGCCCGCCCGACACCTTTGCGCCTAACCCGACTGTTGCGCCACCGAAAATTACAATTATCGACCCACCCGCATATGTTCAGACGGGCACGACACTTCGCCTTTTGATTGAGAATCTAGCAGGAGATGGGACATTCCTTCTTGGTGATCAGGTTTTGCCCTCGCGTCAGTCGCCGTTCGGAATATTTCTGATCGACATTCCGGCAATTGAGCCTGGCTTGGTGAATTTACGGGTTCGAGGCGGCGGAATGGAATCGGATCCGGTGACGTTACGCGTAGCGCCCTCGGATAATCTGTTCGTCCAGAACATCTCAGGGCAAGCTTTCTACCAGAAAATCGACGTCACTGATGCGGGATTGGATCTTAACCATCCGGTGATGGTCCCAATTCGCAATGCGCGCATCGAAGTGTTAAGCCGTTCGTCGCAGTCGATCGTCAGCGTCTCCCAAACCGATCAAGCCGGTCATTTCGAAGTGCCAGTGTCCTTTGATGCGAATCTAACCGTGCGTGTTGTAAGCCGGTTGCGGACTGCCGGCCTGCGCGTCGCCGATAACACGAATCTCAATGCGATTTATCCGATTTCGATCGACATTGATGGGCGCCAACCTAATCTTGGTGTGGTGCTCGCTGATACTTCGCGAGTGTCGGGGGCGTTCAATATTCTCGAAATTGTCCAGCGCGCTAATGAAACAATCCGGGGGGCGGATCCTTCCATCGACCCTCCGCCGCTGGCGATCTTTTGGAGCACAAAGAATACCAGGCGGACCGGTAACATTGCACAAGGCTTTGTCGGCACGTCATTCTTCAATGTCGCCAACAATACGGCTTATATTTTGGGCGATCGTAATGACGACTCCGATGAGTTCGATGATTCAGTCATAGCTCACGAGTATGGACACATGATTGCCGCAAGGTTCTCGCGCGATGACTCCCCCGGCGGTGAGACGCATCTCGGCGATGTTCTCGATCCGCGCGTTGCATGGTCCGAAGGCTGGGCCAACTTCTTCTCGGCCGTTGTCCGGAATGACTCGATTTGGCGTGACGACAGCGGTCCAAGTGGCGTTAATGTTTATCGCTTCGATCTCCGAGATAGAATTCCGGCGGGAGACAGACCAGGTTATTGGAGCGAAACCTCAGTCGGAACCCTGTTGTGGGAGCTCTACGAAGGAAGCGACTCGACCGGGAACGTTCGATATCCTTTTTCTGAGATTTGGACGGCATTCTCGGATCTACGAAACGACCGATTCGTTTACCTGCCTTATTTCCTGGAACATTTCGCAGCTCGTTATCCCGCCGCAATCGATGCGCTCCAGCCAGTGGCGCAATTGCGCTCGATTGATTTCCGGGCGAATGTGAGACCAAGCGTCACAATGCCCTTTCCTCGCCCCATGGCCGGAAATACAGTCACCGGCTACGTGGACTCGGTCACGCCGCACCGAACAAACTTGATGCAGTCGTCACACTACTGGTCCTTCACCACGACGGGAGGTGCGGCGTCGATCCGCATGGATATCACCGGCCTCGGACCGGCAGGCAATCCCAATGCAAACGACCTGGATATTTTCCTGATGGACATGAATGGCCGTTTGCTCGACCGATCGGACCGCGGATTGAATGGACAATCCGAGTTGATCTCGATTCGGCTTCCTGCCGGAACATATGTGGTCGAAGTTCGAGGTTTCTATATCAAAGCCGAGACCGGTAATGTCGTATTCAACTCCGGCGACTATCGTTTAACGGTAGCAGTTCAATAGCTGTACAGCTAAAATAATCACAGTCCAATAACTTCCGCTCTAGATCTCGTTGACCGCACGGCGGAAGCCCGTGGAGTCCACGTTGATCTTTAGTGGGAATAGAATCCAGATCCCATCTTTTGGAGGTTCACATGAGTGGGACCTTTATGAGTTTGGTTGTTTTGGAAGCGGCATTGACAGCCCTCGCAGTGGTGATGTTTCTGTATCGCGGAATGCTCGATATGAAAGAGGAGGATCACCTCGTCCTCGACGCCGCAGAGGCACACCTTGTACGGGAACAGGACTCGATTCGCCACAAAGTTAGTGCGCTGAGCCGTTACTTGAAAGTAATTGCCGTAGCTTGGGGCGTTCTGCTCTTCGCAATCTTCAGTCTCTGGATTGCCGAAGGGTTGAACATGATTTAAGTCTCAGTCCCGCACTAGAGTGGTGTTGACTCCACGGCACGGCCCCGTGGAGTCGACATCGTCCTCAGCGGGACTTATTAAAGCGCGTATCGGTTGGACTCGACCAGGAATTCGGCGATTCGCTGCCGCGTCCGGACCGTATCGATCGGCAGCCAGCGCAATAGCCTGCGAAGTGCAGCGAGCTGGGTGCGCAGTGCGTCGCCTTCCGCGACGGCCGCCAGTACCTGTCTCGCCGCATAGTCGATCCGGCTCATCGCGTCATTGATAAACGTCCGGGCCACATCCGCGTGCGGGTCCGCCAGGTCATTTTTCACGAGACGGTGGATCGTCGTGTCCATCGCATAGATTTCCATCACGATATTGCTGAGATGCATCAGCACTTCCTGCTCGTTCCGAATCGCATCGGCGAACTTCTGGACCGCCGCTCCAGCTGTGAACAGCAATGCTTTTTTCGCCTGGGCAATAGCAGCCAGTTCAGCTCCGAAAGGCCCAGAAGGCTCGGCAGGAAGTGAACTCGACATGACCTCGTCGACAACACGCCGCGCCGATTCGTAAAGGGGCAGGTGGCCTGCGGCGGCCCGTTTCAAAAGCATACCGGTAATGAGCAGGCGATTGATCTCGTTTGTACCTTCGAAGATCCGGTTCACACGGGAATCCCGGTAGTAACGCTCGACCGGATACTCGGCGCTATAGCCATAGCCTCCGTAAACTTGCACGGCCTCATCCACAACGAAGTCGAGAACCTCACTGCAGAAGACTTTCAGGATTGAACATTCAACGGCGTATTCCTCGATCGCTTTCAACACTTGAGCGGCGTTATCCACATTGGCAGCTTCGAGGCTTTGATCCATAAGCCCGGCCGTTCTATAAACCATTCCTTCGGCGGCCCAAATTCGTATCGCCATTTCCGCCAGCTTCTGCTTAATGGCTCCGAAACTGGCGATCGGTTTGCCGAACGCGATCCGTTGCTTCGAATACAGGATGGCATCGTTCAGCGCGGTCTTTGCTCCACCCACAGCGCCCGCACCCAGTTTGGCGCGACCGATATTGAGAATATTGAATGCAACGTGATGACCCTTGCCGATTTCCCCAATGACGTTATCGATGGGGATCATTGCATTTTCGAGAACGAGTGTGCGTGTCGAGGAGCCTTTCAGTCCCATCTTTCTTTCTTCAGCGCCGGTCGATACTCCGGGATACTCTTTTTCGATAATGAAGCAACTGAACTGCTTAGTATCGACCTGCGCGAAGGTCACGAACATGTCGGCAAACGCGGCATTCGTTATCCACATCTTTTCGCCGTTGATGACCCAATTCGATCCGTCAGCGCTGCGAACCGCATTCGCTTTCGCGGCCAGCGCGTCGGAGCCGCTTCCGGCTTCCGAGAGTGCATACGCCGAAATCTTTTCAGCCTTACACAACAACGGTAGATACTTTCGTTTGTGTTCTTCTTTGCCGAAATAAACAATCGGCAAAGTACCGATGCCGCTGTGACCGCCATAGGAGACGGCAAAAGAAGCGACGCGGGCAAGTTTCTCCGCCACGATCATTGCTGAGACCTTATCAAGGTTCTCCCCGCCGTATTTCTCCGGAACCTCGATACCGAGCAAGCCTAGTTCTCCGCAACGGCGCAACAATGCGACCGTAACATCCCACTGTTGGTGTTCGATCTTTTCCACCTGCGGCAGGACCTCGTCTTCGACAAATTGCTCCGTCATGTCTCGGATCATCGTTTGCTCTTCCGTTAGATCTTCAGGTGTAAAGATGTCCGGTGCAACCGTTTCCTCGATTAGAAAACTGCCGCCTTTTTTTACTGTGGCTAACTCTTTTGTCATACGTTTTTATCTCGAATGCATTCCCCTCGTTGCAGTGGAGGGGAATTTCGCCTAGATCCTTTCGAAAATTCCAGCGGCTCCCATGCCGCCACCGACGCACATCGTGACCATACCGTATCGTGCTGCGCGCCGCTGCATTTCGTACAGCAATGTCGCAGTTAATTTAGATCCAGTGCAGCCCAGCGGATGTCCTAAAGCAATGGCTCCACCATTAACGTTTACTTTTGACGGGTCGAGACCCAATTCTCGAATGACGGCAATTGATTGGACAGCAAAAGCTTCATTGAGCTCGATCAAGTCAATGTCTTTCAGGTTCAAACCTGCCTGTTTCAGCACTTTCGGAATGGCTTCGATGGGACCAATGCCCATCACTTCGGGTCGCACGCCGGCCGTGGCGTAGCCGATAAATCGTGCAAGGGGCCGGAGTCCCATCGATTGAGCTTTCTGGCTCGACATAACAATGACCGCCGCAGCGCCATCGCTCATTTGAGACGCATTGCCTGCCGTGACCGTGCCGCCGCTTTTAAATGCAGGCTTCAGCTTGGCTAGAGCTTCCATCGAACTATCGCGCCGTGGCCCCTCATCCAGATCGAAAGTAGACTCGTGAGTGGCCTGCCGTCCCCCTTCGATCGCCACCTCACGTAAGGCCAATGGCGAGATTTCATCCTTGAATCTGCCGGCATCGATTGCGGCGAGCGCACGGCGGTGGCTTTCGAGGGCGAAGGCATCCTGGTCTTCACGGTGGATCCGAAATTCGGATGCGATATTCTCCGCGGTGAGTCCCATACTCAAATATGTGTCGGGGTTCGTTTCGATGAGAGCCGGGTTTGGAGATATCTTGTGGCCGCCCATCGGAATCATGCTCATCGATTCGGTACCGCCCGCCAATATGCAGTGGGCTGCCCCAGATGCGATCCGGTCGGCGGCGAAAGCGATGGATTGCAATCCGGATGAACAGAATCGATTCAACGTCATCGCGGGTACCGAATAAGGTATTCCTGCGCGGAACGCGGCGACGCGGGCGACATTCATGCCTTGCTCGGCTTCCGGCATCGCGCAGCCGATGTAAATGTCGTCGATATCTTCTGCCCGGAGACCCGGCGTGCGTTCGATGGCAGCGCGCATCGCAGCCGCGGCCATGTCATCCGGCCGTGTTGCTGAAAGCTTCCCTCTGGGTGCCTTACCGACAGCGGTTCGAACTGCTGAGACGATTACCGGCAAACTCATGTTTGGTCCTTGACTGTAGCGGCGGTCTATCTATTGAGGCAGCGCGCTATCGCGCTTGCGCTTCGCGGACCGCCGCTCCAGTTTAGTTTCGCAACACTTTCCCCTTCTTCAACAGATGCTCCATCCGCGCGAGCGTCTTTCGCTCTCCGCAAAGGGATTTGAATGCCTCCCGCTCCAGATCCAGAAAGTACTGTTCAGGCGCAGTCGATGGCCGCGTGACACTCCCTCCGCACATCACGTATGCCAGTCTGCGCGCAATGTTGGCTTCGTGTTCGGTGATGTGTCCTGCCCTTTGCATGAGATAAATGCCGAGCTTCAGTTCGGCGCCAAGCGATTCGCCGAAGACTGGAATTTCAGTTGGAACGGGCGGACGATACCCGGTCGCGGCAAGCTCCAACACGACCGCCTTCGCATCGTGAATCAAGCGATCGGAATTCATCGTGATTCCATCCTCAGAACGTAAATAGGAAAACCGCCGGGCGTCTTCTGCGCTCGTTGAAACCTTTGCAAGCCCGATGTTTTCGAAGACTTCGCGAATTCGTTGAGTCCCCCGTCCGGCAGCGCGCCTGAGCATTTCCGTAGTGCCTCCGCCCGCGGGAATGAGACCTGCTCCCGTTTCGACTAACCCCATATAGGTCTCGGCCGCGGCTTGCGCGCGCGCAGCGGCCATCGCGATCTCACAGCCGCCACCAAGGGTGAGGGCGAAAGGAGCCGTCACAATAGGCTTTGGATTGTACCGAATCGCTTGGGTCGCTCGTTGGAACGTGCGCACCATGTAGTCGATTTCGTCCCAATTGCCCTCGACGGCTTCCATCAGCAGCAGCATCAGGTTTGCTCCGGCCGAGAAATTGCGGCCTTCGTTGGCGATGACAAGACCCGCGAAATGAGCGTTCACCTCTTCGAGCGATTCAAATAACGCGGAGATGATGTCGCCGCCGATGGTATTCATCTTCGAATGAAATTCGAGACACGCAACGCCGTCGCCGATATCCAGGAGAGAAGCGCCCGCATTCTGGCGGATCACGCGTTGTCGCTTCAGGAACGATGCGGGTTGGAGTGCCTCGCCTTTAAGCGCGCGAGCCAATTCGAATGGGCCCATCTCCCATCCGAAGCCCCAGCGCATTGCTCGATCCACTGCGTCGGGATCGTCAGCAATTTCTGAAAAGCACAAAGCGGCGTAATCCGAGATCGAGGCTATCAGTTCGGACAAAAAGGCCGCCTCCCGCCCTCCGGTTTTAAACAAAGCCTGCAACCGGGCGGGAAGACTCTCAATGCCCGCAGCCATCTCAAGGAAAGGAAAACTGGGATTGCGTCGCGGACGATATTGGAGCAAATCGATATCGAGCGCGAGAATATCGTCGCCTTCTTTTTTATAGAAACCAAGTCCTGTTTTGGCGCCAAGCATATTCCGTTCGGCCATGAAGCGCATGAATTGAGGCACCCGGAATATTTCGCGCTGCGGGTCGTGCTTTGCATTTTGGTAGATGTTATCGGCGACGTGGAAAAAGACGTCCAGCCCGACAATATCGATCGTGCGGAACGTCGCCGTGTTCGCTCGCCCAATGAGCGAACCCGTCAGGCGATCTATTTCTTCGATCATGAATCCGTACCGCTGCATTAATTGAATTGTCTTGAGAGCGGCGAATAACCCGATGCGATTTGCGATGAAATTCGGTGTGTCTTTTGCCAGGACGACACCCTTACCTAGAACGATCTCCGCAAATTTTTCAAAGGCGGCGAGGACCGCTGGATCGGTATCGGCTGTCGGAATGACCTCCAGCAGCTTCATGTAGCGAGGTGGATTGAAGAAGTGTGTTCCAAACCAGTGGCGGCGGAAATCCTCGGTTCGACCCGCCGCCAGTGCAGTAATTGAAAGACCCGACGTATTCGTCGTGATGAGCGATCCTGGCCGTCGCGCCTTGTCGACTTTCTCGAGAAGTTGCTTCTTGATATCAAGATTCTCGACGATTGCTTCAATTGTCCAGTCGGCTTGCCGAAGACGCCCGAGATCCTTATCGATGGTTCCGATATCGATTTGACGAATCTTTTCGGGCACAAAGAGAGCGGCAGGCGAGCTTTTCTCGAGACCTTTTAGTCCCGCTCTGGCCTGTTCCAGCGTTACATCGAGCAATAGGACCAATAAGCCGGCATTCGCAGCGTGCGCGGCGATCTGTGCTCCCATCGTGCCCGCGCCAAGGACTGCAACATTCCTAACCATTCACTATTAATTATGAAAAAATGGCCACAAAAAGGCACAAAAACCACAAAAACGAAATGTAATGGAAAATATTCTTGTGATTTTTGTGCCTCTTTCTGCCAATCCGCTTTTTGGAGTTCTACCGCAATTTCCGGTGAAGAAAGGGCCTCGCGTCCTCGCCAGTATACGTCGCGACAATGTGCCCGTTACCGGTGAGTTGGTATTTATAAATCAGCAGACCTTCCACGCCTACAGGGCCGCGTGCGTGCGTCTTGTTGGTGCTGATGCCGACTTCGGCGCCGAAGCCGTATCGAAAACCGTCCGCAAAACGAGTGGAAGCGTTCCAGAAGACTCCGGCAGAATCCACTTCGTTCAAAAATCGCCGCGCATTAGATTCGTTTTCCGTCACGATGCAGTCCGTGTGTGCGGATCCGTACTTATGAATATGATCGATCGCATCTTCGAGACTGTTAACGGTCTTCACATTCATGATCAGGTCTAGATATTCGGATCCAAAACCGGAATCGCGCAGTTCCACGCCTGCACTTTTTAATGCGGCTAGCACCTTCTCGCGGCCCCCAAATTTCGAGTGCAAAAGCAAAGTTTCTGCGGCGTTGCAGACGCCCGGATACTGCGCTTTGGCGTCCACAGCGATTCGCGTGGCCTTATCGACGTCCGCGAATTCATCGATGTAAACGTGGCAGATGCCGTCGGCATGTCCCAGCACTGGAATCTTCGTGCTTTGCTGGATCATTCGCACCATTTCATTGGACCCGCGGGGAATCACGAGATCGATCAAATCATCCATTTTGAGCAGGTCTGCGATCTCTTCGCGTGTTGAAACCAACTGAACGGCGTCTTCAAGACCATGCCGTTGGAGGACCTGTTGAAATACGGTACCAATAGCTGCGTTTGTCTGGATTGCTTCGCGGCCGCCCTTCAAAAGAACGGCATTTCCAGAACGGATGGCAAGCGCGGCAATCTGCGGGCCTGCATCGGGACGCGATTCGTAAATGACTGCCAAGACGCCGATAGGGGTTTGAACTTTTCGAAGGATCAGGCCTTCGTCCAACTGTCTTTCTTCAAGTACCCGTCCAACCGGATCTTCCATTTCCGAGATCTGCTCGATTCCGGCAATAGCGTCGCGCAGTTTTGACTCGTTCAGGACAAGCCGCTTGTAGAGGGGTTCCGCAATCTTACCTCTTGCTTCAGCGAGATCCTTAGCGTTTGCATCGAAAATATAAGTGGCATTCTGCTTGAGCGCCATGGATACTTCCTTCAAGATGGCCGTGCGGTCCGCGACAGCCGATAATTTCAAAAACGCCTTTCGCGCGCGTTCCGCTTGCTGTCGTGTTTCGGTCATCGGTATTCCGTCAGAAATGCGAGGTTGTTCCGTGTAATGAAAGCATCGTAGTTTTTCGACGTCGCGAGCCGTGCGATATCATCGGAATGTTTACCGATCAGTTTGGATGCGTCGTCGCTCGAATAATTTACGATGCCGCGGGCGACCTCTTCGCCATTCGGACCGATGATGGCCACGACGTCGCCGTTTGCGAATTGATTTTCTATACGGGTGATGCCTGCATAGAGGAGGCTTGCATTCTTCTTTGTGATCGCATCCAGCGCACCCTCGTTAATGTGGATCCGTCCGGAGACGGACGAAGCAAACGCAATCCACCGGCGCTTCTCCCCGAGTGATCCTGCCTTTCCGACAAACAACGTGCCTTCTTCTTCACCTGCTAGAACCCGGGTGAGAATGTGAGGTTTCAAACCGTTGGCGATAATGGCCATTCCGCCCGAATTGATCGCGATACGCGCCGCTTGAAGTTTGGTTTCCATGCCTCCGCGTCCCCGGCCCGATTTGCGGCCGGCGAGTGCTTCAATATCGGCGGTGATTGCTCGGACTTCGCGGATGAATTGAGCATCCGGATTCTCGCGAGGATCCTCCGTGAAAAGGCCGTCCACATCAGAGAGCAAGACCAACAGCGTGGCTTCGAGTTTGCTCATCACTAAGGCGCTGAGCTTGTCGTTGTCACCGAAACTGCGGCTGCGATCCGTGATTTCCAGCTCGCTCGTCGAGACCGTATCGTTTTCGTTGATGACGGGAATCACGCCCATCTCCAGCAGTGTCATCAACGTGTGCCGTAGATTCAGATAGCGCTTACGGCTTGCAAAATCGTCCTCGGTGAGAAGAACTTGAGCGGGGGTTAGCCCGTACTTCGCAAACCCCTGCTCGTACAAATTCATCAGGCGGCTTTGACCGACGGCAGCAAACGCTTGTTTTTGTCGGAGCGACGCTGTCGATGATTTCATCTTCAAAGCGTCGGCGCCGAGCGCGACCGCCCCAGAAGAGACAACAATCATCTGCCGTCCAGCCAACCTGGCGGCCCCAATTTCTTCAATAAACAAAAAAATACGGCCAAGGGCGATCACACCCGCTTCGTTGAAAAACAAGTTCGAGCCAAGCTTAACGACAACGCGCCTGGCGTCGCCAATCCGCTCACGCATAAGCGAACAGAATACCTCAGTTCATCATTGCGCGAATGCGCCGGAGGTCTTTGAGATGATTTTCGATTTCTTCGCGGTCGTTCGCTCCAGCCGAATGACGCAGGTAATGTTCGAGATCGCGAACGGCTCCGGCAAATTGCCGAAGCTGAAGACGAAGCAGGCCGCGGTCGCGAAATTGAGGGATTTCTTCTGGGTCCACCATCAGCATCATGTCTACAATTGCGAGCCCTTTGTCGAACGCATAGGCTTTCAAATAAATCTCTTTCAGGTTGTTGAGCATACGCCAGAGAATTTGCCGGTTGGTCACGCGCGAGAGAAGACGTTCGTTGAACTCAATGGAGTTGCCGTATCGCTCAAAGAGTCGATTGCGGCAGTCGTCACGCGTCAAGATCTCGCCCCGGTTGAACGGATCGAGAAAAAATTCTTCCTGCCGGTCCGAGTATTTCACAATGAAGTGGCCGGGCATTCCCACGCCGACGATAGGAAAATTGAGGCGTCGCGAAACCTCCATATAAACCGCGGACAGGGTGATAGGAATACCGACGCGGCGATCCAGCACGTCGTTGAAGAAGCTGTTTCGCGGATCGTAATAGTCCTCGGTTGCTCCGCGAAACCCGAAAGTTTCAAACAATACAGTGTTGATTTTTCCTACCCGCTCAACCGGCGAATCGGCCGGATCGAACCTTTGCTGCGCGATACCGGCTATATTGTCTAGCATGTCCAGATAGGGACTGATCTCGATTTGCGGATATTCCTCACAAGCCAAAATCAGCGCCGCTTCAGCCAAGGGGATGGCGCTGTCGGGCAGAGTCACGAGTTGTTGGAACGTCTGTCGCGACCGCGTGCTCACTTCGAAACTTCCTTCTCCAGCCAGGATACAAAATCGGCAATGGAATCAATCACCCATTCCGGACCCGCGCTTCGAAGCCGCTCAGGACCGTATGAGTGCGCAATCGCAAGACATCGCATGCCTGCCCGGTGCGCGGATTGGATTCCGCCCACAGAATCTTCAACGGCCACGCAATCCGAGAGTCCCAATGAGTGATCTCTTTCGCTTAGTCTCTCATGGGCGCGCAGAAATGGCTCGGGATGAGGCTTTCCAAACTGGACATCTTCGGCTGCGATAATCGCGCTGAAGCAGCCTTGAAGCCCGCCGTGCATCAAAATATGCCGGATTTCTTCAGCGCGCGCACCGGACGCGATTGCCAGCGGACACCGCAGGGCTGCGGCCTTTACCGCCGCTGCCGCTTCAGAGAACAATACGGTTTTATCGGCGATCGCTTGGAAATAGTAAAGGCTTTTACGCCGGATTAGATCATCGAGCTTGCTGTCGGTCAAAGGCCGCGCGTGTGTTGCGAACAGAGTTTTGAAACAATCCCGATCGTTCAGAGGCAGATACGTGTCGAGATACTCCTCGTCCGTGAACGACAATCCTTCCAGTTTTGCCACCTCTCTGAAGGCTTCCATGTGAATCGGATCGTCATTAGCGAGGACTCCGTTGAAATCGAAGATCAGCGCGCGAATCATGCAAAGCTCTAGACTAACACAGGTAAAATTCGGGCTCAGACGGGTGGGGGAATTCGGGGACGCACCCCGAATTTGCCGCTGAATTGGGGGTGCGTCCCCGAATTTACCCCCGTCCGACTCCGAATTATGCATGACGTGATCGTGATTGGCGGCGGTGTCATCGGGCTTTCTATCGCACGCGAGCTCGCCAGCAGCAAATCCGTGCTGCTTTTGGATCGTGGCCCCACAGGGCAGGGAACATCCCACGCGGCTGCTGGTATGTTGACACCGCTCAGCGAGGCGGACGATCAAGGACCATTTTTCCAACTTTGCCGGACCAGCCTCGCGATGTATGACCGGTTCGTGGAGGAACTTCAACAAGAATCGAGTTTGGATGTGGCCTATTCGAAAGAAGGTTTGCTGTCGCTCGCTTCCTCGGAAGAATCGGCTGCAACCCTCCTTCGGCGGTATGAGTGGCAGCACCAGGCAGGCTTCGAAGTTGAACTGCTGCCGCCGGGCGAAGTGAGGAAAATGGAACCGCTCGTTACCGTGCCGGTAATTCACGCGCTTTTTATGCCGGGCGAGCGATCGGTCGCACCGCGCCGGTTGTTGAATGCGATTCGGGAATCATGTTTCGTGCGTGGTGTAGAAATCCGCACCGGAGTACATGTCGATGCAGTTTCCCCCAATACGGTCCATTTCGGACACATGACGATGCAGGCGGCGTCAATCGTCATCGCTTCCGGCGTCTGGAGCGCCGAGCTCAACGGGCTCAACCCACGTATTCCGCTCTCCCCGCGGAAAGGACAGATTCTCTCGCTCGCCATGGCGCCGGGCGCATTCCGCCGCATGATTCGATGGGGCCATTCCTATTTGGTTCCGCGGCCGACCGGTGAACTTATCGTTGGCGCTACCAACGAGGATGCGGGATTCGATTCGTCTGTAACGCCAGCAGGGCTGGGCCGATTGTTGATGGACGCCCAGGCGATCTCTTCTTATCTGGGTTCATATCCGATTGTGGAAACGTGGACCGGTTTACGTCCCGCCACGCCGGATGAGTTTCCGATCTTAGGTTCGACCGCGGTCCACGGCGTGTATTACGCCACGGGACATTATCGCAACGGAGTACTGCTTGCCCCGATTACTGCGACAATTGTTGCGGATCTGATCGAAGGCCATAAACCTCGCGTCGATCTCGAGCCTTACTCCCCTTCACGATTCGAGAGCAACTAATGAGCCGCAAAGTGGCGTGAGAAAATAGCCAAGGCTTCGGGGCTATTTTCTTCTGCCGCGTCGCAGTTCGTTCTGAATGTATAATTCGGCCAATGTCGATTGCAGAGAAAGTCTATCGTGGTGAGCGTCTGTCATTTGATGACGGCGTCGAAGTGTATCGCATGAACGATATTGTAGCCGTGGGCCGTCTAGCGAATCACGTCCGCGAGAGGCTGAACGAGAATTTCACTTACTACAACGTCAACCGGCATATCAATTACACGAACGTTTGTGTCATCGACTGCCAACTTTGCCAGGGTGCTTATGCTCGCAGGCCTGGAGAGGACGGCGGCTATACGATGCTGCTCGAGCAAGTGTTTCGGCTTGCCGAGAAGGAACACTCGGATGCATTGACCGAGTTTCATATCGTAGGTGGATTAAATCCTCATCTGCCATTTGGCTACTATCTGGACTTGCTTCGCGGCCTCAAGAGCCGATTTCCGTCTGTCCACCTCAAAGCCTTCACGATGGTCGAGATCGATTTCTTCACCAAGATCACACGCAAGCCGCTCGAATGGGTCATCAATCAACTACGCGAGGCGGGTCTGGGAAGCTGTCCCGGCGGCGGAGCCGAAATCTTTGCCGAACGAGCGCGTCCATTGATTGCCGGGCACAAAATTTCGGGCGCGCGATGGCTCGAGGTCGCGCGGACGGTGCATCGAATGGGTATTCGCTCGAACGCGACGATGTTGTACGGCCACATCGAGACGCTGGAGGAACGTGTCGATCATATGATCCGGTTGCGGGAATTGCAGGACGAGACTGGTGGTTTCAACTGTTTTATCCCGCTCGCCTTTCACCCGGAACATACAGTCTATGCTCACTTACCCACGACAACCGGCATGGACGATCTGAAAACGATTGCGGTCTCCCGCCTCATGCTCGATAACTTTCCGCATATCAAGGCCTATTGGGTGACGCTGACGCCTGCGCTGGCGCAAATTGCTTTGCGTTTTGGCGCAGACGATCTCGATGGCACGATTATTGAAGAAAGAATCATTCACGGCGCCGGAACGCCGACAACTCCTGGGTTAACTCGAGCGCAAATAGAAAAACTCATTCGAGATGCCGGCCGCATACCCGTTGAGCGCGACACGCTTTATGACCCTCTGGCTCTGGGAGAGGACGGCGCGAAGCCCCGGGTGAGGGCCACAGGTCTTCTCCCATCCTGATACCCTCACCTTTTTGAGCCTTCACCCCATCGGGAATTCATCGGTACTCCACATTTCTTATTAAAGCCGCAGGCCGATTGTTCCGATAAGTCGGAAGTATTCAACAGGAGGCCGTTGTGGCCCGACAAGGGCGTAGTCTCGATAAGAGTGAGATCGAGTCGATAGTCGATTTGCTCCGCTCGACAGATTTAGCGATCGCTGCAATCGCGGAACGCATGGGGTGTAGCCGGAGCGTCGTTGTCACGATCAATCGCAAATACCAGGTTCGCGATTATCGCGGTCGCCGCAGCACGTGGTACACGAGTGGAACCGAAGGGACTGATCGAAGAATGACTACTCGGGAGTGATTAATGTCTTCTCGGTGACCTCGGAACGGCAGTTCGGGCACCGGCCCGCCCGATACATCAGGTACTCGGTTCGAGTGGGATCGCAACCCGTCAGCTCATCCAAAACGTAATCAAAAGAAATCTCGGCGTCTCTATTGCAGTGCTCGCAACCTGAAATCAAAGACTCCGCTTCAATGAGCGTTCGGCCATCGACAAGCACAACGTTCGTCTCTTGTAGGGGAACAGTGAACAACTTCATTGCGGCCTCGGGTTTTGCCGGGCTGTCGAACGGGAAGTTCTGGTTCATATGAGTCCCTCGGTTCCTCTTACTGCAATTCCCGCTCCAAGCCGGTACGCCGTTGAGCTTACGTGGCTAACATCATTCTTTATCTGGAGGTTACAGGCGTTGCGGCCCAGAACCCTACTGTTCGCCACCGTGTAAACGGGTTCCGTTTTTGGGGTAAAAACTAGCCCGTTAGGACGAAAAAACGATTTACAAAAAAACATGCGAATCCTGTAATGACGACTAAGGAGGACGAGATTCAATGCCATTCAACGTCGGAGACGTTGTCCGTATCAAAAACAATAATGCACTTCGCTCGGGAACAGCGCGCGTTCAACGGGTATTGCCGCGTACGATGTCTGTGCAGGATTTTCAGGAGTACGTCGTTGAGTTCATTAACTGCCGTTCAGAAACGTTTCGCTTCGGATTGTGCCGAGAATTCGAGATGAAGAGGGACGCGGATAAGGATGATGATCCCTCGTAATCCAACTTATCCTCGACGGAACTCTGGCACTTGCGAGAAATGACTCCGTTCGGCCGAGCTCGAGTCGGATCCCAAATGGGTCATCCTTCGCGAGCGTCAAGGCCCCGGAGCCGTTGTTCGACATTGTGAATCAATTCCTTCGCCGCGTTTCGATCCAGAACAGGTTCCTCTCGTTCGTGTGACTTGAAAGCTGATGCGACGATTTTCTCGCAGATCTTTTCGACGTTTTCCATTTCCTTTTCGAAGACCTGAGACGTCAGAGCCCAGGCTCGAAAGGACTCACCGGTGTGGTACCAGACATAGTTGAAGAAGTAGAAAGACAAAAACTGCCGGATAAAAGTCGATATCTTTTCGTGATCCAAGAATTGCTTTAATCGCGTTTTGGTTTGCGCCACGTTGAGGTCGGTTTCAAAATTAACAGAGTAGAAGAGAACTTCTTGCACCGATTTCAACAATAAATCGCGCTCAATTCCGCTCGCGTGTTCGATTAGATTTTCTGCGATTTGTCGAATCGGATCGGGAGCACTTGCACGTGCGATCAGCTTACGTCGTAACGGACTCTCAGCTTCCCCGGCATGTATGGATCTGGTCCACTCATCCAGCCTGAGCAGAGTTGCAATCACTGGGGGTGCAACGCGCGGCTTAGTCTTCAGAAACTGCCGAAGTCGTAGTTCTGTGGGCGACACGATGTGTGTTCGTGACATGGTGCCCTTTGTTACTTAGCCGATCCTTCAGCGGAATGAAAGTTGAAGTCGCAGCTGGCCAAGCCGATCTGTGAACGTACTCGCCAATTTGCCGGATTCTATTCCTCAAGATATCATTCACGCGGATGTCGCCATGTCAACCGCAAGCTGCATGAATTTTGAGAGAAAATCTCTTAGTGCGAAGCGTGCCGGCTTTTCGGGTCGCATATCCGTGCCGAGTCCAAATCTGTTTTGCAAAATTATGTGTTGACAAGGGACCATCGCGATGATAATCAAAGATGGGTGTTCCAAAATTCCGACGAGGCCGTTCTTGTAGGGACTGTCGGTGCGGTAGCCTTCTCCGGTTTCTAATCTTTTTCTCCGCCAAAAATATTTTCGATTAAAGCCCGTCAATAGGTGCGTTCAAGCGCCACAGGAGGTCCTTAATGGTCAGGTCGCAGGGTAGGTATTTTTCCGATGATGAGCTCAAGCGCATTATAATGCTGCTACGCGAAAGCGAAATGAGCCTTCCGGAAATTGCGGATCGGATGAATTGCAGCCGCAGCGCCGTAGCGGCAATAAACCGCAAATTTCAGATTCGATTGTACGGAGGACGCCGAAGCCAGTGGAATCTGAATCGTCAGCCCGTATTCGGGCGCGAGGAAGACATCAGCCCTGCTCCTCCGGTGGCCGCACAGGCAGCCACCAGCTAAAAGGCCCCTGATTCGGTGACAATCCGTAAAATAACTTGACAGAAGCGTATCAGACGCGAGAATAGAAAAGTCCCCCAAAAATTCCCGAACGGATTTGGCTGTTGGGAAAGACTTATCATAGGCAGGCTGGAGATCAGGATGAATAACCACTGGTATGCGTTGCAGGTGAAGCCCCGGTTTGAGAAATATGTAACCACGCAACTAGAATCTAAGGGATATGAAACGTTTCTCCCAACCTATATTTCCAAGCGGAAGTGGTCGGACCGCGTAAAATCGTTGTCGCTTCCGCTGTTTCCCAGCTACGTCTTCTGCCGGTTTAATGTTCATGCGAGACTCCCGATTGTGATCACGCCT
>MNKP01000058.1 GCA_001920875.1 Acidobacteria bacterium 13_1_20CM_2_55_15 | reverse complement strand
CGTTCTACCCACGTCTGTCGAGCATGGTGGGGCGGGACACGCAAGGTGTTCGGGACCTTCTTGAAGGTACATGGAAGCCGATGCTTGCTCTCGGCCTACCACTTCTGGTGGGAACGGTAATTCTTGCTGATCCCTTGATGCTCGCTCTATTTGGCGCCGAATTTGGAGATGCCGGAGCCGTTCTGAAGATCCTAATCCTTGGAAGCTTGCCGCTCTTGTGGATCTATATTCCGAACCAAGCCTTGCTCGCGGCCGATCTCGTCTTTCCATTAGCCCGTGTGTACGGCCTGAGCGTGCTGGTCAACGTGATCGTTAACTTTTTCCTTATTCCAAGATGGGGATCGGTGGGTGCGGCGGTCAGTACCGTCATATGCGAATGGCTCAATCTAGCGCTCGTGGTCGGGATGATCCGTCGGGAATTCGGGCTCTCCCTGTCCTGTGAAGGGCTCTGGCGATACATTCTGGCCGCCGTCATGATGTCCGTTGGTGTCTGGCTGAGCCGCGATCAAGGGCTAGCCATTGAAATTCTGATTGGCATTGCCGCCTACGTGTGCGGATTGCTGCTGCTGGGATATCTGCGAAGTGCCGACATGCTGACCGTCCGGCGGTTGCTGACGCAATGAGCATCGAATCAATGGGCCGCCTCAGGTCGTTACTCTCGGCGCTTTGGCGTAGTCCTTTTTCCTTCGAGCGTGCGCTCCTGCGCCGCATCGCGATGCGTGGCTGGTCGACTACGTGAACTTCGGGTGGCACGGGAAGAGCTTTCTCGCCCATCTCTCAGTCGCTGCTGGCACCGCCGGCGCCTGATGCGGTCGGTGTTGCGGGCGGGGGATGTTCGCCACTGCGTGGCGGACGTGACGCAGATCACGACAGCGCTCGGTTTCCGGCCCAGGACGGCGCTTCAGGAGGGCATGACGCGGCTGGTTGGCTGGATCAAGAATCAGCGGCCCTACGACGGGGCCCGTGAGGCGGACGCGGCTTTGCGGGATCGAGGGTTGGTCAAATGAGTCTGGTGCCGGCGAGAGTGGCGGCCGTGGTGCTCAACTGGAATCAGGAACAGGATTCGACGGAATGCCTGGCCTCCCTGCGCGCGGTGGAAAGGGTCCAACTGCGGGTCATCCTCGTGGACAACGGCTCGGCTCCTGACTCGGTAGACCGCCTGGAGCGGAAGTTCCCCGAGGCACTGGTGATCCGGCTTCCCGAAAACCGGGGATTCGCAGCGGGGAACAACGTCGGCATCGACCGAGCCCTCAAAGAAGGCGCCACACATATCCTGCTGCTGAACAACGATACCCTCGTTCATCCGACTTTTCTGATTCCTCTTCTCAAGGGCTTGAACGAACCCACCGTCGGAGTAGTGGGCCCCAAAATCTATTATCACCCGGACGTCGCGCGAATCTGGTTTGCCGGCGGGATGATCGACTGGCCGACGGGGCGCCAGTGGCACCTGGGGGCGAATGAAACGGACGACGGTCGATGGGCTGTCCCCCGAGATGTGGATTACGTGACGGCCTGTTGCCTGCTTGCCCCGGCCCGGCTGTTCCAGGAAATCGGCGGGCTGGATGAACGGTACTTCATCTATTTTGAGGAGACCGACTGGAACCTCCGCGTCCGCGCCCGCGGCTACCGCTGCCGGTACGTGCCCGATTCCCGGATCTACCACAAGGTTTCCCAGGCCATGAAAACGGGATCGCCCAGCTCGGACTATTACTATGCGCGAAATCGCCTCCTGTTTTTTCGAACCCATGCGCCCAGACGATACCGGCTCTGGCTGATCGCCCTCTATACTGCGCGCTCCGCCCGATACGCCTACACACTTCGCAAGCGTGGGCTTAGGCAAAATGCCATGGCTGTTGCTCGCGGAATCACAGACTTCTACAGTGCCAGGTTCGGCAAATGCCCACTTCGATTCACATCGGTTGTTGCAGGTCCACCAGCGTAACCATGGAAACGGCACCAGGCCGGATGGATACGCATCTCAGTCCTGAAAAGATCCCAGGCATTCCGCCTCGTCTTTCTCATGCGGTATTGGTCGTTCTTGTGCTGATAGTCGCTACGTTCGCCGTGCGGTTCGGTATGGATATGATCCTGTTGGCCAGTAAGGGCGAGATGCGCGACTTCGCCGCTTGCTATACCGCGGCTGTGGTTGCCAGGGCGGGAGGTGCGTTCTATGACCCTCAGCCAGGGAGGCCCTGGTTTGCGGAGAATGAAAATCGCGATCTTATTGCCGCCGCACGACGTCTCGGAACACTTCACCGCCACGAGGAATTCGAGCATGTGCATATTTTTTCCTACCCGCCGGCCATGATGTTTTTCATGTTGCCCTTTTCGTTTATCTCCTTTCATGTGGCCAAGCTGATCTGGCTTGCGCTTTCCCTCTTTGCGATGGGTTGGGGAATGTGGCTTGTGGGGCGTACGATTCATAGCCACACGCTTTCCTCCTTCTGCATGGTTTCGCTTGCGCTCATATTTCAGCCGGTGCGAAACACCCTTGAGTTGGGGCAGGTGAATGCGCTCATGTTTATCCTGCTGGCGGTATTTTTCGCGCTTTATCGAGGGGGGAGAGACGTTCCCGCCGGACTCGTCTTGGGTTTGTCGATCGCCATTCGCTTACATCCGGCGATGCTGGTTTTGTACCTCATGTGGCGGCGGGAGTTCAGAACGGCGGTTGTGGCATTGGCAACTGCTGTAGCGGTGACCTTGCTCGCCGTCCCAATCTTTGGCCTGGACCAAAGCGTGATCTATTTTACGCAGGTGGCGCCGAAATTCGCGAGGGCTTTGGTCTCGGTCGAAAACCATTCCCTCGCAGGGTTTCTCGCCACTATCGGGTCTGGTCTTGGCGTAACTCCGGCAGATCAGGAGGTTGGCTCGCCCTGGACTGCCAGAATTGCTGCGGGGTTGGTCTTGGCAATGACTGCGGTGCTCCTCGCCCGCCCTGTTCCGGCCCGTCGCTCATGCACGGCGGATCTTGAGTTTGCGCTGGTGCTGGTCCTGATTCCCTTGGCCACGCCGAACGCGACGATCAACCATCTCATCCTTCTCCTTCCGAGTTACTGGATCCTCTGTGAACGATTGCTCGGTGAAGGGAGTACCGGCGATCTTCTCGTGTCTTCTCTCGCGGGCCTCTCTGCAATTTTGATTGGCGTGGTGAATGACTTTTATACCCACCCGCTACTGTCAAAGGGTCTCCTTGTGTTCATTGCCGAGATCAAGTTCTATGGGTTGGTTCTGCTGTACGCAGCCATCGTATCGTTGCTTTTCAAGATCCGTCGCTCAGAGGGGTTGGGCGCTCCGGCGAGGTTATGAAGCACGATCGGCAAAGGGCATGCACCGATCAAGGTGATGGCTGAATGTTGAGGGTCCTTCATGAGAAGTTTCAAGACGATGCCGTGCGCATCTTTGTGACGGCTTGGCTGATCTACGCGGCCTTCTGGAACCCCTGGCTCCAATCCTCCATGACCTATAATTTTCTGGACGCAGCGGTCTCCTTTGTCGATACGGGACGTTGGGAGATGGCCCATCCCCACTTTTATGACGGGAAAGATACCGTCACTGTCAACGGACGTGTTGTTTCGGCCCACCCGCCTGGCGTCGCTCTTCTTGTCATCCCCCTGTATGGTTTCTGGCGTGTCACCGTTGGACCAGTGGATACGCCGGACGAGTTTCAAGCCTTTAATGCCGTCTTAGTGCTTGTCGTGGGAGCGACCGTCGCATCGTTGATTGTCGTTCAAGTGTTGTGGCTCACAGGCTGGCTGGGCGCGGGGCGTCGTGGACAGCTCTTGACGGCCGCGCTGGTGGCTTTTGGAACGCCGAATTTTTTTTTGGGGACGGTCTTGCTCAAGGAGAGCTTTGCGGCTCTGGCGGTGTTGACGGCGTTCCGGTTGGCGCTTGCGCCAGGCAAAAGCTGGCGGCTGGCCACTGCTGGTTGCTCGGCTGGCATGGCAACCCTGTTTGCTCTCCAGTCTGGCCTGATTGGGCCGCTCCTTCTTGCTCTCGTCGGCGGGCGCAATGGTGTCAAACGAGGAGCCGTCTTCTTCCTGGGCTTCATGCCTGTTGTGGTTCTGCTTGGCGTCTATAATTGGTGGTTATTTGGACGACCGTGGCGTTCCGGATATTTCTACGCAGGTGATGTGCTCCACCCGAGCTTTCTCATGCCTAAACTTGGAGTCCTGCTGGATCTCCTTGCGGGGCCACACGGAGGATTGTTTCTCTATTCCCCCTTTCTGCTCTTGGCATGTGTTGGCATTGGAGTGGCGTGGCGGATAGGGCGACGGGGGGAGGCTGTGGTGGCGGTTCTGTTCATGGTCAGCCTGTGGTTGGGGGTGGGGGCCCATCACTCCGAATATGGCGATCAAGCGACCTTTGGAACCAATCTCGGCCATCGGATGCTTTACCCGGCTGTGCCCTTATTCGCCGGGTTTGCCGGATATTATCTGGAGCGGGTTGGACGGAATGCGCTTCTTCTTGTTGCCGTGCCGTCAGTGATCTGTGGCTACCTGAGTGCCCAGGCAGGTGTGATCTCCGACCCAGGCCTGTTTACTTATGCGCTCAAGACCTGGATTTCCGGGACTGGTATGGGGGTGTTCTTCAAGGAAGCGTTGCCGACGTGGCTGGGTTTCGAGACCCTTCACACTGTCGTCAGCCGTCCTGATGTGAGCGCCGGGGATCTTCTTCGTCTTCTGCCGACACCAGTGGGCGCCGTCTTGATCCGCAACCAACTCATTCTGCTCGTTGCAGACCTGGCTGTTCTGAGCGGTCTCGCGTGGTGTTTCCGACGGTTGTGGGGAAGTTCGAGGGAAGGGGAACATAGGGCGAGTCCATGAGAGTTTGCATGCTTTGTCCAACATTCCCACCCAATGCCGTGCCCTGCGGTGTTGGCGATTACACCTATAACCTCTCCGGGTACCTTGCCGCTTTGGGGGTTTCCGTAACCGTCGTGGCGTCGACTACCCATCACCCCGAGCCCGAAACAGCAGTCAAGGTGATTCCATTCGCCGCGCAGTGGGATCTGCGGACTGTGTATTCCCTCGTTGGGAAGTTGTGCCGAGAGGAGTTCGATCTTGTCAACATGCAGTACACCCCGGAACTCTTTGGTAGGCTTCCGTGGATAAAGTGGCTACCGGCCGCGATGGCCGTCCGTCGCGGTCCGCCTGTCATTGTCACCGTCCACACGCTGGTTGGGGGATACCCTTCGGCCAAGGTTCTCGCGCCGCTTCTCGTCGGCACCAGCCAGCGGATCATCTGCCCAAATGAGGAAGTGAGTTACCTGATTTCGCGTTATCTGCCGTTCGCGCGGAAGCGAATTCGCGAGATTCCCATTGGATCGAACATCCCTGGCCCGTCAGCCGATCCGGAGGGAACCCGGAGAACCGTCAGAGCCGAGTTTGGCCTTGGCGTCGACTCCGTCTTACTGAGCCACTTTGGATTCGCCTACTCTGGCAAGGGCATCGAGACGTTGTTAGCGGCGGCCGATCGGCTCCACGCGGCGGGGATCAAGTTCATGCTCCTCATGATCGGCGGTGCATGGCCGGGTGCCGATGCGTATTACCAAGGATTGCAGTCTAGATGCCAGGGGACCGGGGTGGTCAAAAATGTGGTCTGGCTTGGGCATTGTGAGCGGGCACGTGTGGCTACCCTGCTTGAGGCAAGCGATCTTTATGTGGTACCGTATGACGATGGAATTTCAACCAGACGCGGCACGTTGCTGGCCGGCCTCGTCCACAGCCTTCCTATTGTCAGCACGTATCCAAGCCGACCCAGCAGCCGGTTCCGAGATGGAGAGAATGTCGTCTTGGTCCCACCGCGTGACCCGATCGCTCTCACTCGGGCCCTTGGCATGCTGATTGCATCACCCGACTTACGTCAGAAGATTCGATCTGGGGCGCGAGCCCTAGCGGCGGAATTTTCCTGGACGCATATCGCCGCGGACACGGTTGCGGTTTATCGCGAGGTGTGCCCATGAGCGAAAGGCAGAGAGGGGTGCTTGGCATTCTGAAAAACCTGTATTACGGCATTCCGTTCCGATGGTTCGCGGGGTTTGTCTTCCCCTGCCGTAATGTCACTCTCGAGCTTACTTATCGGTGCAATCTGACCTGTGATTTCTGCTATCTGAGGGTAGAGGAAGAGACCCTCGGCCGCAAGATCGAGAAAAAGGCTGAATTAAGTTACGACGAGATCGTTGCCATTCTCCGCAAGTTGCCTCGGCGCAGCAATATCACCTTTGTGGGAGGAGAGGTCACCCTCAAAAACCGTTTCTGGGATTTGGTGGAAGTGGCGGCTGCCCGCCATCGGGTTTCCATAGGCACGAATGCCGTCGCGTTAACCCCGCAGATCTGCGAGCGAATTGTTACCGTGGGTGTCCGTGCTGTTGGCACTTCGGTAGACGGTCCGGAGGATGTGCATGATGCAATCCGGGGACGGGGGACATTCCATAAGACGTGCACGAATGTGAGGCGCATTCTCGAGCTGCGCCGGGCGATAAAGCGCGACTTTCCCCAAGTCAATTTGAATTGTGTCATGGTTCCCCAGAACATCGCGCGGCTTGCTGAAGTGATCGATGTGGCCCATCAAGTCGGGTTCGATTCGTGCTCCTTTCAGGTCTTGGATCCGTCGCTCAGTCGGTCGGGGATCAATCTTCGCGATGACATTGTCGAAACCGAGGCCTGGGCAAGCCAACTGCCGAAGGTGGAGCGGGAAATGCTCTCGTCCAGCCTGGCCGCTCTGGATGCGCGGGCCCGGGCTCTCGGAGTCTCCTATAAGTATGTCCCGTTCCGTACGAGCGCCGAGGTGATCGATTTTTATGCAGGGAAGTTCGATTATGAGCAATATACCTGCATGGTGCCATGGACCACGACGCGAATCTCTCCGACAGGAGATGTATTTCCTTGTTTGAACTACCGCATCGGGAATATTCGCCAGCAGAGCCTCGACTCCCTTTGGAATCATGAGCGGTATCGGGAGTTCCGGAATCGTATGAAGGGAAGGGGACTTTATCAGAGCTGTGCGGGCTGCTGCAAGATGGTGCCCCGAGCCTAGTGTGCGGATTCTGGTTTTATCTGCTACGTTTTTGCCTGTCGTCGGCGGGGCTGAGCTAGCCCTATTCGAAGTCTACAGAAGGCTAGCCCGTCGCCACGCAGTTCTTCTTATCACTCCAGTTCTTTCTCCCAGCTTGCTCCGCGATCATGCCAGCGATGAGTATGAGACGCTTGTTCCGTTTCCGGTGGAGCGCTACGAGGACCGAGTGTCGTTCATGCGGGTTCGAGGCCATCGGTGGAGCGGCGGTGCGCTGCCTCCATTTTCCTTGTCGGCTGTCGCGGCGGTTAGGAGCGCGATCGACCGTTTTCATCCGGATGTGATGAATGTTCATTATCTGATGCCGACGGGACTGGCCGGTGCGGTGGCGGAACGCTGGCTGGGGGTTCCGACTGTTCTTACCCTGAATGGGCGCGATGCGCCTGGTCCTGGGGTACCACCCCTGTGGCGGTGGTGGCAGCGGGCGCTGGTGGCGCTTGTCAGCGACGTCACCTATGGGTCTCAGTACTGCCGGGACGCGCTGTACCGGAGCAGTTGCGCGCGGGGTCAGATTGTCTACAACGGCGTCGAGATCCCTCCCCCGCCTGGTGACGGCGCTGCCATCCGACGTTCCTTGGACATCCCGACTGGTGCGCCGCTGTTCTTTGCCCTCCAGCGTTTCGCTCCGGAGAAACGCCTGGACGTCGTGCTTCGCGCGATGCGGTACTACCTTGACAGGGAAGGAACGGGAATACTGGTGGTGGGCGGAAAAGGCCCGGAGGAAGCGCGCCTTCGAGCTGTGGCCGGCGAGTTGGGAATCCACAAGCAGGTTCGCTTCGTCGGCTATATCCCGCGGGAGCAACTCGGATCGTATTTTCTGGCCTGCGACGTGTTCGTATTCCACTCCACTTTTGAGACGTTTGGCCTTGTTGTCGCACAGGCCATGAGCTACGGTCGGGCAGTGGCCACGGTGCGCAATACGGCTCTTCCTGAGGTACTGGGGGAGGCGGGATTACTGGTGGAAACTGGGGACTGGCGTGCCCTCGGGGACGCCTTGATCAAGCTTGTGAAAGACGAAGCGCTGCGCCGCCGTTTGGGCGAATCCGGTCGTGCCAGAGCCGAGACGGTGTTCAATTGGGATCGGGTCGCGGAACAGTATGAAGCGGTCCTGGCGCGTGCTGCAGGCAAGGGTTGATAGGGGGTGAATCGGCCAGTGCAGAGAACCGGATCGCGAACGGTCATCCTCGTTCATGCGACGGACATCATGGCAGGAGGGGAGCGCTCGCTGCTTAACCTCTTACGTCACTTTGATCGGAGCAAGTTTCACGCATGTGTGGTATGCGATGCGAGTGACGATTTCGCCGAGGCGGTTCATGAGACCGGGGCGCCGGTCACGCGAGTGCGGTTCCCTGGGCTACGGCTTCCGGGATTAGGGGCCTGGCGTGCGGTTCACGGTCTGCTCGCGACCTGCAGGTCGTCGGGAGCCGCGTTGCTCCATGCCAACACCCCTCGAACGAATCTCTACACTGCCGTAGTCGGCCGGCTCGCTGGCATCCCTGTCGTGTGGCACTGTCGGAATTTGTTAGACCCGTGGATGACGGATACGGATCGAATGTGCGCCTGGCTCCCAGACCGGATCATCTGTAACTCGGCCGCGATCGCCGCCCGGTTCGCCGGCAGCCGGTGGCAACACAGGGTCAGGACGATCCTGAACGGGGTGGACCTCGGTGAATTCCGTCCAGACATTTCCGGGGCGACGGTCAGGGACGAACTCGGGTGGACACGCAATCCGCTCATCGCCGCAACCAGTCGGCTGGATCCGGAAAAGGGGCATGAGACCCTCCTGGAGGCGATGTGCACAGTGGCCAAGCAGATCCCTGAGAGTCGTTTGTTGATCGCGGGGATCGCCTCGGTGAATCAGGCGACCAGGCATGCTGTGCTGCAACGCCGGATTAGCGAGCTGAAGCTCGATGGAGTGGTCCGTCTTCTCGGATTCCGACGCGATATCCCTCAACTGCTTGCTGCCGCCGATATCTGCGTGCTGCCGGCCGATGCTGAAGCCTGCGGTCGTGTTCTTTTCGAGGCCATGGCGATGACCAAACCCATCGTGGCAACGGCTTCTGGAGGAACACCGGAGATTGTACTGGACGCAGTCACCGGCGTGTTGGTTCCACCGAAGGATTCCCGCGCCTTGGCAGAGACCCTCGTTGCCTTGCTCAAAGATCCGGCTCGTCGACATGCTATGGGCGCCGCCGGGCGCGAACGGGTTACCAAGCATTTCAGTATCGAGGCTCACGTTCAGAAGACGATGGGGGTGTATGCCGAGGCACTCGCTTCTCGAGGGATCAGCTGATCATCGTTGCGAATGGTCTGGCGTAATAGCCTGGGCTGCCTCCCGACGCGAGTCTTCTCATGGGAATTTGGGTATGCCTCGATGTGACGGAGTCATGTCCAGCTTTGTATGGTGGGGTGCGTTCACTGAGTGAGGGAAGCTCCTGAGGAACGTCGATCTGGCACGGGTCTTGATCCCCTGTCGCGACAGAGATTGTGGCCGGTTGTGAAATCTGCGCCAACCAGACATGCCGATGTGGACTACGATCGCGATCGGGAAAGACGTGCTCGATGGCGGATGAGTATTGGGCTGTTGGTGGCCTCTTTGGTGCTGTATCACCTAAGCGCCATCGTACAGTTCGCGCTCGCAGACCAGTTCTTTGATTTCGCTCACTATTACCTGTACGCCAGAAACCTGGTTGACGGGCACAACTTTTCTGATATTGAGGCCACACAGCGGCTGGCGCATGAGATAGGTCTTCAGCAGTATGCCAATTTCCAGCCCGTCTATCCTCCTGCGTTCTATTTCATGATGAGT
>MNKP01000041.1 GCA_001920875.1 Acidobacteria bacterium 13_1_20CM_2_55_15 | reverse complement strand
CGTTCGCCCTAGACGTCTTCAGCGCCAGGCTTCCTTGAGACTGCAGTCTTCCCGAAACGGGCAACAGCAGATCCGCGCCGGCCGTCAAAACCGGTACCAGGGGGGTAAACCGCAAGGTTTCACACGCCGTGCGGATCTCTGAAAGATTTTGACCCCGGCGGAAGACTTTCCAAAACATTTCCGACTCTTTTCTGATTTTACGCAGCAGAAGGGTCTTGGAGAAGATGATGCCCCAGGACCAGACGGAAAAAATCAAAAGAACCGCCAGGACGAATCGCGTGACCGTGGTTGTCTGGCGGAGAACGTCGAGCAGATTCAGCTCATTCAAATGTGTCTCCTTAAAATAAAAAACTTAACCCTTAGTCATTGAAAGATCAACCCCTCATGGCTTATAAACGCCGAGGTATGTTGCGCTTTTTACGTGTCCGTAATTTCGCTCTCATCGATCAACTCGAACTTCATTTCGAAGACGGCTTTAATCTTCTTTCCGGCGAAACAGGCGCTGGAAAATCCGTTATCGTGGACGCCTTAGGACTACTCGCCGGCTCCAAAGCTTCGGCCGAAATGGTGCGAACCGGAGAAAGCCGCGCCATTGTCGAAGCGGTATTCGAAGCGGACCTCAAAGCCGAACTCGGCCGGCTTGGTCTCGATGCAGGGGATTTGGAAGCCGAAATGATTATTCGCCGTGAGATTTCCCCCGACGATCGCAATCGCGTCTTCATCAACAATCAACCTACTACGGTGTCATCATTACGTGAACTTGCTCCGTCGCTTTTGGATATTCACGGCCAGCATGAGCAACAGACCCTTCTCGATCATGCCCGGCAAATTGACTTGATCGACGCATACGCGGATTCAGTCGGCCTTGCCGGAAAAGTTCGCGAAATCTTCACGACTGTCGAAGCCGCTGAGGCGGAGATCGCGGAACTGATCGCCGAGCATGCGCGAAAGATCGAGCGATCCGACTTACTGATCTTTCAACGCGACGAGATCCAGAAAACCAATCCCAAACCAGGCGAAGCCGAGGAGGTTCGGCGGAAGCTCGAAGTACTTTCCAACGCCGAAAAATTGCTCGGCGCTGCAGCCCGTGGATACGAGGCGCTTTACGAAGCGGAAACATCGGTCGTATCGACTATCGCTCAGGTCGAACGCGTTCTGCGTGAAGCCGCGCAGCACGATTCCCGCCTGGAACGTCTTATCGAGCAAATCGAGACCGCCCGGATTTCGCTTCAAGATGTTGCTTATGCGCTGCGCGATTACGCCGGCAACGTCGATGCCGATCCCCAGCAACTCGAGCAGGCACAGGGCCGCTTAGCCGAACTCGAACGTCTACATCGCAAATACGGACCGGACCTCTTGGAACACCTCCACAAGGTAAGACGCGAGCTGGACAGTATAGGTCTGACGGAAACGAAAAAAGATGAGCTGCAAATCCGGCTGGCCGCTCTAAAAAAGGAATATGCGGAGGCCGCCGCCTTACTGAGCGGGAAGCGGCGTGCGGCGTCCAAGAGTCTCGAATCGGCGGTGGAAAGGGAATTGAAGTCCCTGGCGATGCCTCAGGCACGATTTGTCATCGCCTGGCAAGATGTTTCACCGGGACGCGCCAGCGGTATCGACCGGCCGGAACTGCTCATTTCACCCAATTCAGGTGAGGAACCGCGGCCGTTGGAACGGATCGTTTCTGGCGGCGAGCTTTCACGCGTGATGCTTGCGCTGCGAAGCGTTCTGGCAGTCGACCGGCCGCAAAAAACCCTCGTCTTTGATGAGATCGATGCCGGTATTGGCGGTAAAGCAGCGGAGACCGTCGGCCAGAAGCTGAAAGAACTTTCGATGCGCTATCAAGTCCTCTGTGTGACACATCTAGCGCAGATCGCCGCATTTGCAGCGCATCAATACCGTATCGACAAAAATGTGCTTGACGGAAGATCCGTAACGCGTGTCGCCGCCCTGCATGGCGACGAGCGCATCGAGGAACTGGTGCGGATGATGAGTGGATCGCGTGTAACGCATGCCGCACGGGAACATGTCAAGGAATTATTAAAAGCAACGAAAGCATAGGTTATCTTGCAAAGCGGAGTGGAAAGAATATATTTTGCAGTAAAGTAGCCACTGAGGAGGAAACCCGTGGAAATCGAAATGAAAATCCGGGGCCTAATGATGGATCCGATCACGAATATGCCTATTGTGATCCTAAAGGAGGCCTGCGGAAGCGGAATCCTCCCCATTTGGGTCGGCGTTTATGAGGCCAACGCGATCGCGCTGGAAATCGAGAAGGTCGTCACACCGCGGCCGATGACCCATGACCTCTTGAAGAATATGCTCGTCGGTCTGGACGCCAGCGTCAGGAAGGTTGTCGTCACCAATATCAAAGAGGACACCTTCTATGCCGTCATCTGGCTCGAGCGAAGTGGAACATTAGTATCGATTGACTCGCGGCCCAGCGACGCTCTTGCTCTCGCACTCCGCATCGATTGCCCAATCTTCGTTGAAGACGAAGTTATGAAGTCATCCAAGAGTCAGGCCGGCGCTCAAGACCGGATCAAAGACGAAGAACTCCGGCGTCTATTAGAAAACCTTCCAGACGAAGACCTGGGACGCTACAAAATGTGATCTCTAGCGGCGTTCGACCGCCGCTAATGCCTTCGTGATCTTCGATAGGTTCGCCCCGCGAGGGTGTATTAAATATCTCGGCTCCCAGAGGGGACGGAACTTCTCAATCTGTTCGCGATCGATTACAGAGGGTGTGAGACTAGCTTCCACAAATCCGGATATTTTCAGCAAACGCAGCGACTCGGTGACAAAAGCGCGCACGATCTCCCTGGGAGTGTGGCGGCGCTGGCGCAGCAAGTCCAGGATAGCACCTCTTCGGTTCTTATAGGGCAACCACGCAGAAAATGCTTCAACCCTGTACCGGTGCCCGAGGACGAAAACAGGGCCCTGAGAAAGCTGTTCCAGTGAGAAGTGTCCGGCCGTGAAACCCATTTCGCGCATATGACGCAGCTCGAGCCAATCTTCGGTTACTTCTTCCAATTGTTCATCAATCAGTGGATCGGTCCGAACGGACCGGTCATAGCGGTGGATAATGTCTAATCCCGTAATTTGGCTCTCTGGTGTGAATGCCTGGAGGTTCACCACGGCTTCTTCCGCTACCCGCATCGACTGGTATTTTAGTGAGTGGTACACGGGCAGTCGGTTCTCTGCGGCCAGGTATACACACGGAGTCCAGCCACGCCTTTCACAGTGCCGCGTGTAATCTTCAACGGCTTGGACGAATAGCTCATCAGATACGACCGGGTCGCCGCAAGCCAGCGCAACAGAACCTCGGGTGGCATAAGCCACAAGACCGTGGGCGTTTGCCACAAGCAGATGATGCTTGTCACTTTGAATCGCAAACGCAGATACCGGTTCGTTGCCGTGAGATTGGAAAATCGTATCGATGTCTTTCTGGGGCGCTTCGAGGCGATCACGGGAAATGAATGGCCGCAAAACGAGTATGAGAATGTAAAGGCGTGCCATCCAACCGGCAATCTGAAGCGAATTCAGGAAAAGCCGCGCGTATCGCGTCGCTGGAACCACATCGGGCGCCACAATCAATATGCCGCCGCGGACGGCTTCCGTAGCGGGAGTGGCCCGAGCGTGCCAAATAAATTGGGGGTAGGTTGCTGCGAAACCCGTTATGCCATAGAAGAACACCAGGAGCAACAACAACGGCGTGACCATGAGGCCCTTTCGCAACGACGCCGGATCTGACCTCGTGTAAAACCGCCGCCGAAAGTAAAGCAGGTAGACGAGCAGGATGAGGGCGACTAAAGAATTCTGAACATCCAGACCGCTTGTCACGTGCAGCAACAATGAGAAAGACAACGCAATCACGGCCACCCACCAGGCGAGCTCTTTCCGGCGCGCCAGGTTTCGCGTCACCTGAAGCAAGGCAACACCGGTAAAGAGCATCAGCGTCCGGCTTCCCTGAGAAACTTCCAGAGGCAGCCATATGCGAACGGGCCGCAGCAGCGTTTCGGAACTTGGCCAGACAGCGGCGAGGATGTTCAGCGCTCCCATCACGCCCATCACGAATGGAAGAGCGTTGTGTAGATCGGACCATTCGAGGTTCTGAAAGATCTGACGGAAGCGACGGACGTGCCGCCAGACGACGATAATAAACACGACGCCAATGGCGGCACTGACCAGAGCTACGAATGTGTAGTGACGCGCGCCGCGAATGAGCCGTGTCGTATTCTCGCCGAAATAGTAACCGATCAGGGCTGTGGGAATGACCCACAGGAGTCCGGCAATCACGTTCAGGATCGTGAAGCGCACCGCAGGCATGCCGGTCGCTCCGCACGCCGCAGGAATTACAATACGAAATCCAAAAAGAAACCGGCTCATCAAGAGAAGCCAATTATTCCGCCGGGATACCCAATCAATGATCCTGCGGTAGATGGATTTTTCCGGAAAGCGGCCTTCAAACCACGAGCGGCCGCGCACGCGGGCGGCTGTGTAATAGAATTGCGCGCTCATCGTATTTGCCGCCAGCGCAACGAGCGCTACCGTCGAAAGATTGAAATAGCCGCGGCTGGCGAGAAACGAAGCGGCGATGAGAACCGCCTCGCCTTCGAAAATGACACCGGTAAACAGCAAAAGGTAACCGTATTTGAGGAGTAACAGCTCCACAATTAAACCCCGGTTATCTTGATTCCGCTTTCTTTGATGTTGTTTGAGTTGTTGATGGAAAGCAAGAGCGCGGTCATGCGCTCGAGATGACCCGCGATTTGAAGTTGTCCAGCGTTGATCGCACGCAGACCCATGGAGCGGATAAGGTCCAGCACTTCCGCTTTCCCCGTGGCTCCGCCCGCAACCAACACGTCATGCGATACCTCAACCTGCCGCAGCACGCGGTGAGAGATCGTGTGAAATGCGGCAAACACGTTCGCGCCACTCACAATTGCTGCGGTTTCTTCGGCAGCCGATTTGCCGGATACCGTTTTAATTTGGAAAATATTTTCAGGAGCGATCGGCACCGTTGCGTCAATAATGATTTTTCCGCGAAGTACGTCCTTCAGATTTTCGAACAATGAATCGTGGCCGTCGTAAGGAACAGACACGAGCGCCACATCACACCACCGGGCCGCGTCGCTGTTCGTCATCCCTAGTACGGCGCCGCCCGCCTTTCGCGCCGCTTGTTCCGCCTTGGAAATATCGCGAGAACCAATCGCCACTTCGTGCGGTGTCTGCTGAAGACGTCGAGCGAAGGAGAGTCCGAGTTTTCCAGTACCGCCGAGAATCGCAATTTTCACAAAAATAGATCCCTTTCTGCCGGCCGGAGCATTGCGGCCGCCGAAGTGTCATCGGTTGCTTCCCAATCAAAACCGCGAATCAATGCGGCCGGAGTGCCCGCCGTCTTACCCATAGCGAGCCCCGCCGCCGCGGAAAGCGCGTCGGCGGCAGCGAGCAACGTGACGCGCAAACGATGTCCATAGGGATCGGTTTGGCCGCGGAAATCCAAAAATGCAGGAACGCGCCCGATTCCTATTGCCGCATCCAGAAGACCATCGCGCCAGACACGGCCAAAAGTATCCGTTATGATCACGCCGCATCCCAACTCACGCGCCAATATGCGGGCCGACCGGTCGGGGTCTTTGGGTAACAACGTCACACTTTCCTCACCTTCCACATTGGATTCATCGACGCCGGCGTTTGCGCAAATGAAACCATGATGCGTTTCACAAATCAGCACTTCGCCCCGGAGGCGAACAATGCGGCGCGACTCCCGAAGGATAATCTCGACAAGGCGAGGATCTTTCGACACGCGCCGGGCAATCGAAACACTGTAGGCGGACGGAACGACGTCGCCGAGACGGCTAATCCGGCCTTCCGCCTTGGAAACCGCTTTTTGTGTAACGGCCAGGATATCCCGCGGCTGCAGATTCCAACCGGATCGATGAACTGCTTCTCGAAGGCATTCACTTAAATTCGTTCCCGGGCGGATTTCAGGGACGTGCTGAACAGCGACGATTTGCAGATTCATTGATGATTCGTAAGGTACCGCCACGTTTCGCTATCTCGCCGCGGATCATCTAGGAAGAGATCCAAGTCCTCAGGGGTATCGATGTCGAAGGCGATACCCGGAAGGTTCATGACATCAGCTCGGTGTCCCGCCGCCGCGGCCTTCGAGAGATGACGGCGGAAGCTGCCTTCACCGTACTCCATCACAATTCGAGCCGGCGATATAAACAGGGCGCCGTTTGTTCCGGTCCAGTCTCGAGATGGAATCAATGTGATAGGTTCGGTTGCGGCATCGAGCACAAAATCGATCTCCGACGGAACAAGCCTCGGCAAGTCACTCGCAATCGAAAGAATTCGCGATGAACTGGACAGAAGCTCCGAAACCATATGATTCACTGCCGCGCTATGACCATCCACAGCTTTTTCGAGCACTACATCGAAGCCAAGTGGCCGCGCCATCTGGATGACTTCATCGGCTGCAGTGAATACAACCACACGATTGGGGACGCGTGTTCGTGCTAACGTGTTCAGAACATCCAGACACATTGAACGCGCCAGACCCGCGCGCGCCGGCGGGTCCAGTTTTGACGCCAGCCGTTGTTTGGCATTGGCGAAGTCTTTAACCGGCAGCAGTACTGTTTTCATGGATTATAAATTCCGCGAGCCCCCGCGCCGCTTCATCATCGGGCATCAGAATATCGGTAATTTGAACGCCGATAGTTTCGTATCGGATCGACGCAGCCAATGCCGCATCGCGCGTATCGAGCACTATATTATCCAGGAAATCATGGTAGCAGCGCGCAACTCCCGCAGGCGACACCTCATAACCGCACGCTTCCATCAGCTTCGCAGCCGGGCCACTGACCGCGGCAGGGCCTATCAATGGGCTGATCGCGACAACTTCTGCACGTGTGCATCGTAGAGCATCGCGCACGTCCTGTATGGCGAGCATTGGGCCGATACTTGTGATCGGATTGCTCGGCGCAATGATGACGAGTTTCGATTCCCTAATCGAATTCAACACGGCGGCCGACGCGTGTGCTTCGTTTGCGCCGGCGTATGTGACGGACCGTACCTGCGGCTGCCACCGTTCGCGAACGAAGAATTCCTGAAAGTCGAGCACACCGCCGGGAGTTTCGATTTTCGTCCGAAGGGGATCGTCGGTTGCGGGTAAAACCCGGGCCTTTACACCGATGGCTTTGGTCATGTGGGCGACAGCTCCCGTCAGCTTGAGTCCTCGTCTTAGGAACTCTGTGCGCGCCAGGTGTGTCGCTAGGTCCCGATCGCCGAGCCGAAACCAGGATGGCAGCCCGTAAGTTTGGGCCTCTTCAAGGCAGCGAAACGTTTCATTCTCGAGACCCCAACCTCGAACCGTATCGAGTCTTTTGGCCAGCGCGTAGGCGATCGAGTCAATATCGGGGCTAATGTGCAATCCCCAAATTTCGGTGTCATCGCCGACGTTGACGACGACGTGAACATCTTCTTCTGGGACGACCTGTACGAGACCGCGTAGAAACTTGGCAGCTCCCGTGCCACCAGCCAGAACCGTATAGTGCGTTCGAGTCACTCGAACATTTTACGCAGCACGCAAGGTGGCGGGCCAGAGGTCGATAAGCAGCGCGGGTACCACGCGCTGAAGATCGGAGATCTCGCCATAGGTAGCTTTCCTGCGATCCACCCAGTTTAGTTCTTGCGTCAGTTCGTTGAACCACCTGTTCGTGGCTTGGATGCTCGCGTCCAACACGTCAAAACCGGTCAATCTCATATAAAACCTATTGCACGTGGCTTGCCGTTACTTTGGTACGGCATTATCGCGAACCCGTTCCAGAAACCCATACACGGAATTCAAATATGTCGTCCGGTCTGTGGCAAAGGCTTCGCCGTGGCGTGCCGTCGGGATAATCAAAAGTTCTTTCACAACGCTCGGAGATTCCTTGAACATCTTCTCCGCAAGCGCGGGAGGCATCCGCCGGTCTCGGCCGCCGGCGATGAACAGAATCGGCGTCTTCATGCTATGAACGGCGGCCGCGACGTCTCCGTCATCCGGGTCAAAATGCATTCGATAGCTGGTGATCGCAACAATGAGATTGGCGACCGGGAAAGCAGGGAGCCTAAGGATCAATCGGAGATGGTGGTCCACGGTCTCTCGAAACGACAGGAACGAGCTGTCGGAAATAATCGCCGAGAACCCCGGGCATTGCTTTGCGGCGAGAATCGCGCTTGACGCACCCATCGATACTCCCCATAGGATCTGCTGCCGCTCAACAGCCTTGCTTTTGACAAAACCTGACGCCGCGCATACATCACGGCTCTCAAAAACGCCGATCGTGGTGTAGGCTCGTCCGCTTTCGCCATGATTGCGTAGATCAAACAGCAACACCCCGTAGCCGCGGCGGCTCGCATCCGCTCCCCGCTCTAACATCTCCAGTCGCGACCGGTTTAACCCATGAACGAAAATGATGACGGGCATGGAACGGTCACCTGGGATCCACCAACCGCGTAAGGGAATTCCATCCTGCGAAACGAACTCTGCCGGCAAGACCGAGATACCCACCGCCTCCGGCGTTGTTGGCCCGCGCTCGGGAAAATGGAAATGGCTGTTTGTAATAAGGAAGGAGCCGGCCACCGGCAGTACCAGAAACAGCACGAGGGCGATCAGGATGGCTGCCAAGAACATGAGCCGGTATAACCAGCCAAGCAGGCTACGATGCGTCATTCGCGTTCGACGACGTAACTGGTAAGGACAGGCTGGCGGTCTTCTTCACGCACTTCGTAGGTCACCTTGAACGGCGGCTCTGCCATTATGCTTCCATTGAGGAGAATTCGTTTTTTAGCGCCCGGAAGCAGTTCGCCGGCAAGAACGACAGTGAGCGGCAAGCTATGTCCCTGCTGAAGGATCAAGAGCTTGCGTCCAAGAAAATCGGCTTCGACATCGGCTCGCTTCGGCGGTTCGATTCTCGCGCTGAGTTCGATTGGAATTTCCCGAACTGCCACGGCGCCGTTGTTTTCAACGACCAGAGACAACGCTTGCGCGAACAGATTCTCTTGCGGAAGGTCCAGTTTTTTGTCCACTTCGAAACTCCATTTCAGATTGGAGTAGTCGGCATGCGTGGGTCTGGAAATGATCGTCCATGCGATAAATAGCGTGAACAGAAGCGCAAAGTACGGGTACGGAGTCTTCAACCGTAGCGTCTGGACGATTTTCGTGACCCGCGGATTTTCGCGCGGGCCGAGCCGTTTTCCGCATTTCGCGCAGAAAAGGCTGTCGTCCGGAATGTGTGACCCGCAATATCTGCAGAACATTACGCCCACTCTCTCGGCTGATAAAACTCCAGTGCCTTCTCCTCACGCGAACCCGGCTGCGGTTTGAAATCGTAAAGCCAACGGACTAACGGCGGAAGGCTCATCAGAATCGACTCGGTGCGGCCGCGCGTCTCCAACCCGAAAATAGTGCCTCGATCGTAGAGGAGATTGAATTCTACGTATCGTCCGCGCCGATAGAGCTGATATTGACGCTCGTGCTCACCAAATGGCTCATTCATGCGGCGCTTCGCGATCGGCAGGTAAGCCTCGAGAAAGGAATTGCCGATATCGCAAACGAACGCGAAGTTCTCCTCGCGATCTCCTTCGAGATAATCGAAGAACACGCCGCCGATGCCGCGCATTTCGCCGCGATGCTTCAAGGTGAAGTATTCATCACACCATTTCTTAAAACGTGGATAACGACTGGGATCGTGACGATCGCAGGCCTGCCTTAGGACTCGATGAAAGTGCGCCGCATCTTCGGCGTAAGGGTAGCAGGGTGTAAGGTCGGTTCCGCCGCCGAACCAGGCGGCGTCCCCTTTCTCCAGATAGCGAAAGTTTGCATGAACGGCGGGAATCATCGGATTGCGCGGGTGGAACACCAGTGACATACCGGTCGCAAAAAACCAAGTGCCGGTGCCCAGTGGAATCTTGGCCGCGAATTCTTCGGGAAGGTTTCCGTTTACGGAAGAGAAATTCACTCCCGCCTTTTCGAAGACCTTTCCTTCTTCGAGGATACGGGTGCGTCCGCCGCCGCCTCCTTCCCGTGTCCATAAATCCTCGCGGAAACGGTTTCCGTCGAGCTCTTCAATCGCGCGAGAGATGCGATCCTGCAGGTTTTTGAAATAGGATTCTGTCCTCTCCTGCCAGCTCGCCGGTACCACCATACGCCGAGGATTATATACAATTAAAATTTGTGAATTCAGATATCGATCGGTACATCGAATCCGTTCGGGCGGAGTTCGAAACCAAGCTTCAGGAATGGGTCGAAATTCCGACCATCAGCGCCGAACCGGAACACAAGGCAGACATCAACCGTGGAGCTGATGCCGCAGTCCAATACCTTCGTTCATTGGGGGCCGACACGGAGAAAGTGGCGACGCCCGGAAATCCGGTCGTTACCGGCAAATTTGTTACCGGCCGGGATCGGCCGATCGTCACGATTTATAACCACCTGGATGTTCAGCCTGCGAACGAACCCCAGTGGCTGCGGGCGCCGTTCGCCTTTTATAAAGACGGGACCCGCTATATCGGCCGTGGCTCGACCGACGATAAAGGGCCTGCACTAACAGCGTTATTTGGTGCGCGTTACGCTATTGAGCATCGAACGCCGGTGAACATCCAGTTCATCTGGGAACTCGAAGAGGAGATTGGCAGTCCTAACTTCGAGCACTTCATGAAGCAGAAGGCCGGCAATCTCGCCACGGATTCCATCGTCGTTTCCGACACGATATGGATCGCTCGCGGAAAACCGGCGGTAGCGTACGGGTTACGCGGCCTGGCTGCTATGCGGCTCATTCTGGAGACCGGGACCAAAGACGTGCATTCGGGCGTCACGGGCGGAGCGGCACGGAACCCGATTACCGAATTGTGTCAATTGATCTCCGAATGCTACGACGCGCGCAAGGGACAGGTTCGCATGCCCGGCTTCTATGATGACGTCGCGAGGCTCTCGAAAAGCGAAATCGATAATTTCCTCGCTTCCGGCTTTACCGTAAAGCAATTCAAGCGCGCCCACGAATTGAAGACAATGCGGGAGGGTGACGAAGCCGACATCGCAAGCCGCCTGTGGGCTCGACCGACCTTTGAAGTTCACGGCATCGTTGGCGGCTACACGGGCCCTGGCGTAAAGACGGCCATCCCCTATCGCGCGGAGGCCAAAATCAGCATGCGGCTCGTGCCGAATCAGAATCCCGATAAAATTCTGAAGCTCGCAAAAAATTTCATCAAAGAACGAAACGCTGATGTGCAGGTTATTGCGGAGCCGGTTCTCAGGCCGTACCTGGGTCCACGAACCGGGCCATACGCGGACGCGGCCCGCGCCGCCATGCGCAATGCGTTTGGCAAAGAACCGGCGTTTGTTCGTGAGGGTGGATCGATTGGAGCCGTTGTGACGATGGCGAAGTATCTAAAAGCTCCAATTGTTTTTCTTGGTCTGAGTCTGCCCGAGCACGGTTATCACGCTCCCAATGAAAATTTCGATTGGGAGCAAGCTTCAGGCGGGATGCGGATGTTTGCAGAATATTTCGAAACCCTAGCCCGCCTTCCGTTGGGCGCCCCTCGGCGCTAATTGCTCAATCAATTTGGACAACTCAGTTGCTTCGGCGGGCTTCACCAGGTGGGCGGTGAAACCGTTGCAGATCGCCTGTTGGACGTCTGAGTCCGAGCTGGCTCCGGTGAGCGCAATTGCCGGAACCGAAGCGAGGCTTTGAATGTGGCGAACACGCCGGATGAACTCCAAGCCGTCGATGTCGGGCATCCGTAAGTCCGAAACAATAACATCCGGCTGCGTGCGTTGTGCGGCCTCCAAGGCGGAAGTGGCATTACTGGCCGCGTCGATGGCGTAACCAATCGATTCCAGCTGAAGGCGTAAGAGATACAGGACATCCTCAGAATCTTCGACAAGCAATATCCGCATCATGTCCGACATTTGGCAATCGTGGTACCGATGGTATTTCGAGTCCGCCGTTTTCGCCCATACGGGGGAATTTTTACCGATGGCCGGTGGAATTCCCGCTGTGTCATCGGGGGAGGCTGGCAATAACTGCTTGATTTTGCTCTGAAATCTGATTGGTAGACCTCGTGCTCAGCAAGCCGCGAATAACGGAGTAGGGCATGGATGGAATATCCGTCCGCGAACTGAGTAAAACGAGCTTCGCACGGCTCAATCAGGTTAAAGATCCGGAAAATTTCCATGCTGAGCTTGTCCGCTTAATTCGCGGCGACTTCCAACACATCGAGGTTTTTTCCGGCTTGTTTGATGTGGCTTCCAAAGTCCTGCACGTGCCTTCTTGGTTACGGTCTCATCTTGAACGGCATCCCGGCCTTATTGTGAAGCTTGAAGAAGGCGAGATGGTCGGCATCACCCATGAACCGGACGCAAGCGCTCGTCGCGCCGGAGCCGCTCCCGCCAGTGTAGTACTGATACCACTCCTCAGCGATGGCCGATTGCAGGCCGCGATCGGTTTGGTATCACCGCTGGACGGCTCTCATCTGTCGGCCGAGGAGATCGAAGCCGTCCGACACATCGCGCATGAAGCCTCACCGATCTTGGCGAGGCTCCAGGAAATCGAATCGTTAAAAAGGCAAAATCAGGAGCTCGCCGAAAAAACGCAGCGTGCCGCGATCGCAGAAGCAAACCTTGCAAAGGTGACCGATGAAAAGATCCGTTTCGAGGCCTTGATCAAAATTGCATCGCATGTGCAATCGAACATAGCCCATGATTTGCGGACACCGCTGGGAGCCATCCGCGGATACGCGCGCATGATTCTCGATGGACGGGCGGGCGACACCAACGACACGCAGCGCGAGTACCTACGAATCATCACGGAAAACACGAACCGTGTGATCAATATCGCAAACTGGATGAGCCATGTCGCGGACTTGGGCGGCCAACCGATTGCGGTGGGAGCCTTCGACCTTCGCGAATTGTGGGCAGAATCCGTCCGAGCGGCCCAAGGCCTCTTTTCCAGCAAAGCAATCACGTTAACACAACGAATTCCCCAGGAATCGTTCGAAATCATTGCCGATCGCGACAGACTCGGCTTCGCATTTAAGGAAATACTTTCCGCCGCTGTGAAATTGTCCGAGGCGGGCTCGGCAATCACTGCTGAATTTTCGCAGGGCAGACAACGAGAGGTAATCGTCAAGATTACGGCAAAAGGGTCCGGCATCCGGGCCGAAGCACTGAGTGGAATTTTCGATCATTCAACGAGTACGGCAGGCGTGAGTCAAACCGACAAAGAACGGCAAATGAATCTTTCCAGCGTGCATGACGTTATTGGAATGCACGGCGGACGGTTGTTTGTGAAGAGCGCAGCCGGAGAAGATTGCACACTCTGGTTCACATTGCCGAACATCACGCTTGGCAGCGAGGACAAAAGCCATGAGCAAACGTTCAATCTTGGTCGTTGACGACGACAAAAATACGCGAGACTACCTCGCGGCCTTCCTGACCTCGTCAGGTTTCGTCGTGGAATGTCTGGAATCGGGAGATGATGCAATCGAGCGCCTGGCCTCAGGTTACTCGCCCTCGATGATCCTGCTCGACATCTTGTTACCGGGAAAGGACGGTATCGAAGTCCTTTCAAATCTCAAAACCGTTTACCCGTCCATTCCGATCGTCATTCTCTCTGGAATTGGCCAAATCAAAACTGTTGTCGAAGCCATGAAGATGGGCGCCTCGGATTACCTGACGAAACCGTTTGAAGAAGAAGCTCTCGAGTTGGCAATCCAGAACGCCATTGAGAAACACCGCCTGAAGGAAGAAGTCAAGACGCTGAAGCAGCAACTGGCTTACGTAGAACAGGGAAACATTCTCACGTCGAATCCGCAGATGTTGAGGATCATCGATATCGCCCGGCAGGTCGCCGCCACAGATGTTCCTGTTCTCATTCTGGGCGAGTCCGGTGTCGGGAAAGAAGTCATCGCCAGTTTCATACACGAACAGTCGAACCGGTCCGAGGGGCCTTTCGTGAAAGTCAATTGCGCAGCTTTGCCTCACGAGCTGCTGGAATCGGAGTTGTTCGGCTACGAACGCGGGGCCTTTACTGGAGCCATACGCGACAAAATCGGAAAATTCGAACAAGCCGACAAAGGCACACTCCTGTTGGACGAGATTGGCGAGATGAGTCCGCACTTGCAAGCGAAGCTGCTGCACGTCTTGCAGGACGCGGAATTCAGCCGGCTCGGCGGCAAGAAGCCGGTCAAAGTCAATGTCCGGGTTCTGGCAGCGACCAATAAAAAGCTGAAGGAAGCGGTGCTGAAGGGCGAGTTTCGAAACGATCTCTATTTCAGACTCAATGTCATCAAGCTCGAGATTCCTCCGCTACGCGACAGGCGCGAAGACATTCCCCTGCTTTGCAATCAATTTCTGGACAAATACCGCGAGCGATACCAGAGCGTCGTGCAGCAGTTCCCGAAAGAATTGATGGAACTGTTCCTGAGATACGACTGGCCTGGGAATGTGCGCCAACTTGAAAATGTGGTGAAACGATATCTCATACTGCCCGATTCCGACATCACGGCGGAATTGCGCACCGCCAATCCGGAAGCCGCACCGCTGGTGGTTCGCGGCAACGTTTCGCTTAAAGAAGTAGCCGGGCACGCGGCAGAGGTGGCCGAGAAAGAAGTCGTGCTCCGGATGCTGGAAGAAACCGGATGGAATCGGAAAGAGTCCGCCCGGCGGCTCCGGATTTCCTATAAAGCACTACGAAACAAGCTCAAGAAATGGCAGCTTGTCCGGGAACGGCCGGCCGAGATTCGTACCCTCGTCAAGAGCGCATAGTTAGGGTTTGACCACATCCCAGTAGGACCGGATCTGGCTCGCATCGTCGTCTGCGAGAAAGCTCATGACCGAGCTCACCATTGATGTGGAACGGTGTCCGGGAAGATTCAACGGATGCGGCCTTCCGTAGGTCGGAAAGTACGATCGGATGAATACGGAATCTTCGGCAAGCGGCAGTGATCGCAGATTGGCGACGAACCGTGACCATGCTGCCCGTCCAAATAGATAGAATTCAACATTCGAGGTGTAAAACGCCGAAACCTGCAGTCCATTTGCTTTCAGGAAACTGCCGACGGCTCTGAAGGCATGGGGTCCGGCGAAGTCGCCCACGATCGGAATGAGCCGATTCTCGGCTTGAAATTTCTTCAGCCACTGAAACAAGTCCTCGGAAGAGAGGTAGTTTTGCTGGCGGCCTTGCCGGTCCGTTTCGAGAAGCATTTCTTCGAAGCTGGGGTACATCGATGCATTTCCGCGCCCGATGGATGAAAAGCGGAGATCCAGGTTCTCCTGCCAGAATGTACGATAAACGTATTCGATTTTTGCGTAATCATCCGAAGAAAGCTTCAAACCATACTGATTCACGATAGTCTTGATGGCATCGAGATTCTTTTGAAACAGTCCCCCATCTGTCTTTGCAGCGCGGACGGCGTCAAGGAGATCTTGAAACGAACCACCCGGCTCCAACCGTGGTGTCTGCCTCGAAAACATAAGGGACAGGTACTCCACACGATTGCTTGCCATCGCGAATAAAGCCTTGAACAACAGATGCTGCAGCATATTCTGCCGGCGGATATCGGTAATGATGGCGAGCATCGGATGGGTGTGCACGATGTAGGAGAAGTTCTGATCCGGTCCGACTCCTAGATAGATACCTCCGGGCTTTACTCGCTGGTGCAGGTCGCCGACAACATGGAGATACGACGTTTCGTTCGAAATGAAATTGTCCGAATCAAAGTAGCCCTCCGGCTCCGACCATTCATCGATGTATTGCCCGAACTGCAGCGCAGTGACCTGAACGTCGGTGGCTGCGCGAGGCTGTTCGTGGTTCCAGGGAACTGTGCTCGCAGCAATAACGAATGCTGCTAGGAGTCCGGCCAGAAAAATGGAATTTCGGCGCAGCTTAGAAACGGGCACCACGGTAGTTTAAGTCCCGCTGTGGATTATATCGAATCCACGAGGCCGTCCCGTGGAGTCGACGTAATCCAGTAGGGGACTTAGTACGTCCTCCCAAGCCACTATACCTCCGGAAATCACATTTTCGGAATTTCGAAATGGAGATTACAATATGCCGGTGACATCAAGGGTTTCTTCTGTGAGCGTCCGTCCATTTGAAATTCGAGTTGCCGCCCCGCAAGACCTGGATCAGCTTTGCGCTCTCGCCAGTGAACTGCTGGCGAATATACACGCTGAGGGAACCGCAGAAGATGCCCGCCGTGTCTTCGACCACATTATGAACTCCGCCGATCTGGGCATCATCGTCGTGGCTGAAACCGAAGGCACGCTCTGTGGGTACGCTTACGGATCCTACGAATGGCGGGCGGAGTTCCGCGGCGAAACTATGGATATCATCGCTTTGTTCGTTTCGCCGCAATGGCGGAGCAAAGGCGTCGGTGGCAGCCTTGTTGCAGCTCTGCTCGAAAATGCCAGGCAGCGCGGCATCCATCGGGTGAGCGCCGAGGTACATCCCGGCAACTCAGCCATCGAGCGAACGCTGGACTCTATGGGATTTGACCCAGAGCGGCGGACCCTCTGGGGTATGAGGCTTTAAAGGAGATCGTCAACCACGCGGAAGAGTTCTTGTCTGGCCAGTGACGCCATTGCCACATGCCCTACGCCCTCCTCTTGCCAATAGATGGTAATCTGACCCTCTTTATCGAAGAGTAAGCCGCGGGCACCCCGGATTTCGAGTTGTTCCGGCGCAGTACCGCCGAAGCGCATCTCATTCGGCTTCTTTTTCTTTTCGACAGCGGCTTCGTTCAATATCATCCGCGCGTACTCGCGTGGGAGCGCGACCTTTGGAAATCGGAAGGAATACAAAACCAGATCCGAACCGTTCGCGAGTTTGAACTTTTGTCGGACAACCGGATAAAAGGTGACATCGGTTCGAAAGTTGAGGATCGACATGTTCTTCACGAACCGTCCCTCGGCGAGCTCAACGGATCCGCGTTTCCCTTCATCTTGCGAGAGGCCCAGCAGCTCGATTCCAGCGTCCGCTTTTGCTCTGTCGTAGGCGACCGGCTTGAAGTCTTTCTCTTCGACGAAAGTAACAATCGGGTTCGGGTGCTTGGAAGGATCGAACGGTGCACCGGGGGGCGGCGTTTGAGCAGCCGCCACAGACGAGAACAAGAAAGCGAAAAGAAACAGCACAACTGGAAACATCGCTGTCATTATAATCGAGGGTTATACCATGAACGGTACAGTTCGCGCGTTGTTCGTGAAACTCGAGAAGGGTGCCAAATCCGTCGCGAGACACTCCGTCCAGGCCGGCCTACAAGGCTTCGATGGTGATCATCACACCGGCAACTCCAGGCGTCGCCAGATCCTGTTGATATCCGGCAGCGTCCTCGACGAGCTTCATCTCCAACCCGGAAATGTATATGAAAACGTCGTCGTCGATGGTCTCGACGTCATGTCGCTTCACGAAGGGCAACAACTCCGTCTCGGCAGTGCGCTGGTTGCGGTCACGACACCGTGCGAACCGTGTATACAAATGGAGCGGCTGCGTATCGGGTTGCAAGAGGCATTGAGGGACCGCCGCGGAATGTTCGTCACAGTTCTGGAACCCGGAATCGTTCGCGTAGGAGACTCGGTGTGCAAGGAATCGGCCGTCGAAAATTTGCTCAAACGGTGACGTTTCGTGTCTGCCGTTAAGACGGCACTCACCATTGCCGGTTCCGATCCCAGCGGCGGCGCAGGAATTCAAGCCGACTTAAAGACTTTTTCGAGGCTACGGATCTATGGGATGTCGGTCATCACTTCTCTTACGGCCCAGAATACATACAAGGTCGAGGGCATCATGGAGATACCTCCCGACTTTGTGGGCCGTCAATTCGACGCACTGCTGACCGACATTCATGTGGATGCAGCAAAAACTGGCATGTTACTGACCTCGGGCGTAATTGAAGTTGTAGCGCAAAAAATTCGGGACTATACAATCAGAAATCTGGTCGTCGATCCGGTGGTGACTTCAACGTCGGGAACTGCATTGCTCAATCCCGACGCCATCACCACGTTCCAGCGCATGCTTCTCCCACTCGCATTAGTGATCACGCCGAATACCGATGAAGCTCGGGTGCTGACCGGGAAAAAAATAGAAAATGTCGAAGATATGGAAGAGGCGGCTCTCCGTATTTACGAGATGGGTGCTCGCTCGGTCTTGATAAAGGGCGGACACCTGACAGGGGATGACGCCATCGATGTTCTATTCGATGGAACCGACTTTTCGCACTTGCGGCGCCGCCGCATAGACAGAGGCCAAACTCATGGTACCGGTTGCGTACTGTCCGCGGCGATCACGGCCGGACTTGCGGCAGGCAGATCGCTCGCGGAAGCCGTTAACGCCGGCAAGGATTTTGTCACGGCAGCCATTGAGCACGGGCTACGCCTTGGAAAGGGAGCGGGCCCTTGCGATCCGTTAGCGCTCGCGGACTGATATGGCGCTGCGCGTAAATGGAAAAGACATAAAAGACGCCATCATCAAAACGGATCAGTTCGAAATGCGCATTCTGGAATTGACGCCGGACCACTTGAAAGTCATCGTCAAAGAAACTTCAGGGCACCCGTTCAATTTTGTTCCTCGATTTTTCGAAATGATTTACCCCGAAAGGAGCATCGCAGCCAAAGATGCAGGGATCGTGACTGTGGGGACCGGTAAGGTCGTTGAAGCTGTTGTTGAATTTCGGGAAAAGCTTCGCATCGAAACTTTCCTCACGATGGAACTGCGCTACGCCCGCAAAAGGATAGCCATGATCACAGTCGAATGAGACCACAAGACATTTTCATCGACTGGCTGAGCGGTGCTGATGAGGAATTGAGGGATCAGCGTCAGCGATAACCGCTTTTGAGAAATCGCTGTCGCGGCTTGCTATTTCCATTGGCAGTGGCGTACCGGCGATTTCTGATTTCAAATCGAGGACCACCACAGGCAGCCAAGACCCTCCACTGAACCACCCCTAATGTTCGTGGTGGTCGTTGTGCCCCTTGTGGTCGTTGTGTTCCTCGTCGTCGTTGTGTCCCTTGTGGTCCTTGTGTCCCTTACCGTTCTTGTGGTCGTCCTCGTTGTCCTCGTTGTCCTCGTCGTCTTCCTTGTTTCCCTTGTGTACCTGTACCGATACGACGGCATGGACCACTCTGTTATCGAAAGTTCGTCCATCCAACACGGCTTGCGTATCTCCTGCCGACAGGTGCAATTCATTAGCTCTGAAATGAGCAATCAGATCCGGTAAACCGTCGCCGTTGACGTCTGTCTTCGAGATCCGGTAGTGGCCGTGTGGATCCCTGTCGACCGGGGCTCCCGCAAAGCGAAGTGTCGACGGATCGATTTGCGTGGCGTCCAGCGCCGGCGAACTAAAGATGACCACCGGAATATCAGCGTGGGATCTCGTGTTGATGGGGTGATCGACGGAGACGACGACAACCTGTGCATTAGCAGGGGTCACCGGCAGCAAGCCGACGAGCGTAGAGAGCCGGCTGAGACCTGGGAATGTAGCCGTCATTCCTCCCGAATCGACGTGACCAATAACGGGATTGCCGGACGTGTTCACTGCCGGCACGAGGCTTCCGGTCGCAGTATCCACCCTAAAGAGTTGGATAGCCGTGTCCGGATTTATAAAGTTCCGCAGCGGCAGAACAATCATCAGCCCCGGGTCAGCTAAAGGGAACGTCGGCTGAGGAAAGAACTCGATATTGACAAAGTATGTCTCTGCTCCACTGAATCCAGTCGGTAATGGGACCGCGAGCGGCGAACCGAGCACATCGATCGCAATCGCCGTCGGCTGGGATAACACTCTGGGAGGAACGATCACCTTCGCACGATCGCCGAAAACGCCGTCCGAAACGGAACCGCCGGCAACAGGATCCGAGATTGTTCCGTCCGGAGCAAGTGTCGGCCGAATGACGATCAAGTCGGCGGATATTCCTTGTGAGGCCAATTGCGACGGACTGTACGTACTCAAATTTCTCACTGTATCCTTCAGGTAGACGGTTGTTTTCCAAGTCCCTTCTTCACTGAATTTTGGAAAAGCGGCCGTGAAACGCCACGTCCCGTTCGTTGGGATTCCACTCACGAACTCACCCGAAGACAAGTCCGTCGACACCGTTTGCGCGCCCGAGGGACTGCGGAAGAAACCAGCGAACGCGTGGCTGGCAAATGGAGTATCGGGGGCAAAGCTGACTCCGCTCCGATCATCAGTTGCTGTGATTTCCACTTGAACGTTTTGGCCGGACGATGCCGTATTGAACACCGAAGGTCTTATTGCCAAACCGGTGAGCTGCGGCGGCTGGCTGTCGGACGGATTGGATGCGACAGAAAGCTGGATCGATACGCCGAAAGCTGCGAGCGACGTCGCGTCATACAATCGTTGACTACCCACATTGTCCCGCAGCCGGACCGAATTCACTTTCCAAACGCCCGGCTCGCTGGATTGCGGCATGATGAAAATAGCCCTGTAGGTACCACTCGTACTGTTTCCCGAAAGAAGCTGAAATTGACTTACGGAGAGGAACCGGCTCTGCGTGCCCGAAGGACTGATCATCGAAAAGTCGTCCAAGGACGTCAATCCTGGAGCGACTCCGGAACGATCATCGGTTAAGACCAGATCCACTGTAATC
>MNKP01000135.1 GCA_001920875.1 Acidobacteria bacterium 13_1_20CM_2_55_15 | reverse complement strand
TTTTTAAATGTTGTGCCGGCATCGACGATCGAACTGGAAAAGGCATTGAGTTCGGGAATAACGGCGCGGTGAGGAGATTTGGGGACAGACTCCGAATTCCTTACACTTCCGGAATTCGGAGTCTATCTCCAAATCTCCCCCAGTAGCTACCCTCACCCGGCGCGTCGCGCCGCCCTCTCCCAAAGAGAGAGGGACCGTCAGTATGAAACTTTTCCCGGATTACGGGCGCCTGCGACGTTCGGCGTCGATTTTCTTCAGTTGGTCAAGTTCGGCAGTTAGCTGCCGGATGCGCTGGTCTCTTTGCTGGACAGACGCATTGCTCTGATCTAGTTCGGATCGAAGCGAAAGGATCAGGCTGGCCGGCTGCCGGTACGGGCTATCCGGAAATCCTTCGATGAGCTGCCGGAAGGCGCCCGAGGCGCGCGGCCAATCCGCAGCCGGGCGCAGCGCGTATACAAGACCAAGCCGGAAGAGGGCTTGATCACGCGGGCCGCCCGCTGGATTCAACCGCAGATAATTTTCATAGCTGCGAGAGGCTTCATCGTAGCTGCCGGCACTGAAGGCGCGTTCGGCATCGTCGAGTGCAACCGCTGCCGGACTCGGCGGTGCTGCCGCCGGAGTCGGCGCTGATGGCGCTGGAGGAAGGTTCGTGAGCGGGACGCGCCGATGGCAGCCCAATGCAATGAGCAATGCACAGAAGCTAAAGATAGCTAGGCGGTTTGTCCGCATTGGAGAACCTCTTCGCTGGCCGCCGGACGCAATACAAATGAGAACACGCTGCCCCCATTCGGATTGTCCTGGACCCAAATCCGCCCCTGGTGTGCCTCGATGATCGTCTTGCAGATCGCCAGCCCAAGACCAACTCCTTGTCCGGCCACCTTCTTTCCGCGCTTCACCTGATGAAATTTGAGGAAGATTTTGTCCTTTTGCTCGTCGGGCACGCCGGGGCCGGAATCGGAGACGGAAATGAGGACTCCTTCGGAGGTAGTGCGCACGCTCGTCACAATTTCGCTGTTGGATGGCGAGAATTTCAAACCGTTCTCGAACAGGTTTCCGAGCACTTGCACGATCCGATCTCTATCGCAGTCGGCAGATACGGAGCGGAGATCGTATTCGAGGCGCATCCGAATTCCCTTTTGGCGCGCTTGAACATCAAATTCTTCGATTACGCTCTCAACTACGGGCACCAGGTTGTGCGGTGCCATTTCATATTCCATCGAGCCGGCCTCCATGCGCGCGACGTCGAGGAGATTACCGACCATGGCTGCAAGCCGCTCGGCGCTGGCGTAGCTCAGGCGCAAAAGATTCTTTTGCTGGTCATTGAGCGTTCCCGGAATTTCTTGAAGAAGCAGATGCATGATCTGGCGCATCGACGCCAGCGGCGCTTTGAGATCGTGCGAGACATGCGAAACGAAATCCTTCTTCATCTGGTCGAGTTCGCCGAGCCTTTCCGTCATGACATTGAAATCGCGGGCGACTTCCGAAAATTCGTCGTGGCCGTCAGCAGGCAAGCGGTGCCAGAATTGTCCCTTTGCAATGGCGCGAGTCCCCTGCGTGAGCCTGCGCAGTGGCTCGTTAATCGAGCCGACGATCACGGCAGCGACAACCAGGCCAAGAATGAGAGAGAAGATTCCGGCGGCCCATGAAATACGTACCGCTTTCTCGCTGGCATCGGCGGCGCGCGTCACCTGGTCTTTAACTGAGCCTTTGACAGCTTCATAAGTGACTTGCGTTTGCGCCTGAAGATGATCAATGGCAATTGAGAGGTCCGCTGGAAGGTAGTCGCGATTGGAAACTCGACCTTGGCGCTTGATTCGATTGAATACGTCCCAGTAATTTGTTAGGGCACTCCGCAGCTTCTCGTTCTCGGCGATCTCCCGCTTCGACCGTCCCGTTTTTTCCAAAATCTCCAGCTTGCCCAGAAATTCCTGCCGGATTTCGGCGATCTGCCGTTCATAGATGGCATCGTGAGTCACGAGAAATTTCCGCGAGTCCTCTGCGACGATCGATGCCAGCTCTTGCAATCGCAACGCTGTCGAGGCGAGATTCATATTGATCTCCGACAGGTCGTGATTGATCGCCTGCATCTGATGAATGACGGAGAGTTGATTTGCGAGAGCAACAAGCCCGACAAGCATCAGGATCAAGAACCCAGCGATGATCTTGCTTGAGACCTTCATTCCTCGATGCCGTATGCCTTCAATTTGTTGTAAATCGTCTTAACGTCGACGCCGAGCTGGCGTGCCGCTTCTGCTTTGTTCTTGCCGGCGTGCTCCAGTGTCCTGAGAATCAACTCACGCTCGGCATCCGCGACGGTGGTCTCACCGACGGAAAATACGAGTTTTTCCGGCCGGAGGGCGGGATTGCGGACGTAAGGAGGCAAGGCGCTTTCTTCAATCCAATCTCCTTTTGCAAGAACGACCGAGCGTTCGGTGACATTACGCAACTCGCGAACATTGCCTGGCCACGGATATGCCCTGAGCATCGCCATCCCCTCATCGCTGACTCCAATAATCTGCAGCCGGTGCTTCACATTGAACTCGTTGACGAAATGCTGCACCAGAAGCGGAATATCCTCCGCCCGCGCGCGCAATGGCGGCAGCGATAAAGGAACCACATTCAGTCTGTAGTATAGATCCTCGCGCAGCCTTCCTTCCTCGAGCGCTTTCAACGGATCGCGATTAGTTGAGGCGAGAACGCGGACATCAAACTCGAATTCGTAGTTGCCGCCAAGCCTGCGCACCCGGCCGTCGGCGAGAACCCGCAGCAGTTTCGGCTGCAGCGACATCGGCATTTCAGCGATTTCATCGATCAACAGCGTACCGCCGTTCGCCTGTTCAAACACTCCGGACCGCGTCGCCACAGCTCCGGTGAAAGAGCCTCGTTCGTGTCCGAACAATTCGCTTTCGATGAGGGATTCGGGAATGGCGGCGGCATTGATCGCGACGAACGGTTTAGATTCGCGCCGGCTCAAGCGGTGGATGCTTCGTGCGACGACCTCTTTGCCCGTACCGCTCTCTCCGGTGATCATCACGGAAACATCGCGTTGGGCGACGCCTTCAATGAGCGCAAACACTTCGCGCATCGCTTTGCTGGTACCGACAAAATCGCTCGAGACCCCTTCGGTTTCTATTCGCGTCGTCAGTCTCTTCGCCTTCCGTCTCAACTCGATCTCGCGTTCGGCGTCGTCGAGCAGCGACTTCAGTTTAGGAAGGTCGGTCAGAGGCTTTGTGAGAAAATCGCGCGCCCCTTGCTTCATGGCTTCCACCGCCATATCGATGCTACCCTGAGCGGTGATCAGCAAGACGGGCCGGTGCGGATCGCCGGATTTCAAATGGCTTAAGAGCTCCAAACCGGAAGTTTCCGGCATCACGACGTCACTGATGACGATGTCCGGATCCTGGCGCTCGACCATCGCCGTCGCTTCCGGAGCGTTAGAGGCCTGCAGGGGTTCAAATCCCCAACTTTGCAAAATAACTGCCAAGGAAGCTCTGATGCCGGGATCGTCGTCCACGATGAGAATTTTTCGTTTTCGGGCTGTCACGCCATCAAGTATACCCTCTCCCCATGGAAGAAGGCAGGGTGGGGGCCTATGGGGAGCGTAAAATACGTGTATGCCCCCAAAGACGGCCACGAAACGCAAGCGGGCATCGCGCAAGGCGAAACCAAAGACCAAAGGGCTGGAGGCACTGGATTGCAAGCTGGAGATTTCAGCCGAACCCCTTCGTGAAGTGGTCACGCGTGTCCAGAAGCAAGGTGGAGCAATTGTCGGATCTTGCAGGGATCCACTGGGCGGATCGCCGCTCGCGATTGCCGTGCTTCCTGTGGATTCGATCGAACCGACACCTTTTCAACGCGATCTGTCCGAAGCTCACCACAAAAAACTCGCCGGTGTCATCGAGAAAACCGGAACATACCTGGATCCGATAATCAGTGTCCCGGCACCGAACGGCGGGTTTTGGACGCCCAATGGCCGCCACCGGCTTGAGGCCATGCGGCGGCTCGGAGCCAAAGCCATCACTACATTAATCGCGCCCAATACCGAGCTTGCCTGGCAGATCCTGGCTTTGAATACCGAAAAAGCACACAACTTGAAGGAGCGTTCGCTCGAGGTCGCGCGCATTTACCGGGGGCTGATCGACGAGGATAATTCTCGAAAAGAAACGGCTTTCGCGTTTTACCTGGAAGAAGCAGCTCTGGTCACTCTCGGGTTTTGTTACGAAAAAAAACCAGGCTTCGCCGGCGGTGCATACCATCCCATTTTGCGCCGCCTTGAGACGTTTTCCGATGAACCTCTCCGAAACGCTGTTCGCGACCACGAAAAACGCGCAGAAATGGTGCTTGATCTCGAAGAAAAAGTGGCTGACATCGTGAAACGGCTGAAGCAGCGGGGCCTGACGAGTCCGTATCTACGAACATTTGTCGTCGCACGAATCAACCCACTGCGCTGGATTAAAGATGAGCCGCCGGCGGTGGAAGACGTTTTGAAGACGATGCGGGACCGCGCCACAAAGTTCAACGTCGAGAAGATCCGGCCTCAGGATCTGGCATCAATCGCGGGCGCACCGGCGGATGAAGAGTGACTGGCCTCTCCTTCTGGGAGAGGCCCTTCACACCTCTACCAGGGCGTAGGGCTGCTCCGGATGTACCCTTTCCATCAGTTGCATGCAACAGTTATAAACAGGCGTTCCCTTTACGGTTTTTCCTTCGCAACTGCCGTTGTGCGCGTGCCCATGAAAAACAGCGTTCACGTCAAAATGGTCGATGGTTTCGGCCAGGCGTGACGACCCGAGAAACGGGAAAATTTCCGGCGGTTCTCCCGTCACCGTAGCGGCAATTGGAGAGTAATGGAGCAGCACTACAGTTTTTTCGGTGCGCAGGCTATTCAAAGCCACCTCGAGCCGGAGCGATTCATTCACTGCTTCAGTGACGAAGTGTTTGATCGGCTCTTCCCCAAATGGCGTCAGCATGTGTTTATCAAAACCGCCGCCGAAGCCCTTGGTACCCGCAAATCCGACATCTTTCAGTCGAAACGTCTCGGTCTCCTCGAGCATCACCACTTTGGCCGTCCGCAATACTTTCTTGACCTGTTCTTGATGCCCGCTTTGATAATCGTGATTGCCAAGTACGGCAACGACAGGAATGCGGCAGGCGCGCAGATCTTTCACAAGCTTATCGGCTTCCTGCGGCAGCCCAAGGTGCGTGAGGTCTCCACACAAGGCAAGAACATCCGCGGATTGAGAGATCTTTTCGAAAAGCCCCTGGAAGGTTTCGGGTGAATTCTGATGGACGTGGAGGTCGCCAATAGCGGCAACGCGAAGGCTATCCTGCTTTGCGCTCATTTTCCCCTCCCACGACATCTGCGAATCCAAGCTCGGTCACGTCGAGAGTGTAATCGGCAACGGAAAACATCCTGCCACGGCACACCTTCATTTTCGGCGTAGGCAGCTCGAACTGATGTTTCAAGCGGGAAAGCAGCTCGAGCATGAGCCAGCTCGGGATTTTTTCTCGTTCGGAGGGATAGATGAACCGGAAGTTCAAAAGGTGAATCAACAAGACTTCCCAGTATTGCTCCATCGAACAAAGCAACCGCTCCCAATTAATTTCTTGGTGTCTTAACAGTATGAGATGAGCAACATCGGCTCCATCGTAGCGTTCGCGGTTTTGGATAAAAACTTTCGACCAGATCAGATCCGTCACGGAAGGGATCTTAACTTCACAATTAAAGAATCTTGCTGTCTTCGAATCCTTGAACCAATCGTCGGTAACCGGCGCGACGAGATTGGAGGAGCCGAATATCAGGTCGACATAAACCTTTCCGTGGAAAATCTTCGCAATCCACCGTTCGTCCGAAACCTGCGTCTTGTATCCCAATGATGTGAACTTATTCAGAATCTTCGGATAGTCTCCGGCTTTGACGAAGATATCGATATCTTTCGTCGGACGGCGCAAACCGGTGTAGGCGTTTACAGCAAACCCACCGGCCACCATAAACGTGAATTTCGACTCTTTTAAAGTCTTTAAAACCTCTGCATAAAAGGCATGGGCCGGAGACTCCAGCTTATTGACCATAATTCCATGTATAGAAAAAGTGACGGAAAAACAAGGTAGCAATCACGAGACCGCTTGCCCCCTCCCGGGACGCCGGATGTAAATTCCGCTGTCATGACTAATTCCAAATGAGAATTGAAAAATTGAGTAATGAATAATGATTAATGTCTTTCTCCTGCGGCCAGGACGGCGGGCATGGGAAGCGTGTTGCCGTATTCAATGACGGCCTGCCGGATGGCGAGTCGGATAGCCTCCAGGGCATCGGGTTTTTGAGCGCGCAGCAGCGCGGCATTGCGAACCGACCCGTTGTACATCACGTCAAAGAGCGTCTCGGGCGAAGGTAAATGCCATATCTGCGGAATACGAGTGACCGCAATATTTACAAAACCGGCTGCGCTCAAAGAACGTCTCGATTCTTCGTCATCACTAAACCGGAAAAATGGAGGCCCCGGGGGAATAACCACATTGAGATCGCCATATTTCTGGATGGCTGAAAGAACGATGCCAAATCCAATCGCCTTGTCGGGAGTATCCCAAACAGTAAATGCCACACGGCCACCAGGGCGCAATAACCGGTACGCTTCAGCGAGCGCTTGCTCGGGCCGGGCAAGGTGCAGCATTCCGAAGTTCAGCACGACGGCATCGAAGGTCGAATTCGAAAATGCAAGTTGCTCTGCGTCGCCTTCCAGGAATTCGATCCCCGGATACCGGCCTCGCGCTTCCTCAACCATTTCGGATGAAAAATCCACGCCGGTGGCGATGGCTCCGCGTGCAACCGCCGCTGCCGCCGCATAGCCTGGACCGCAGGCGACGTCAAGCACACGCGCGCCCTTGGCCACTCGTGCGGCGTCGAGCAACGGCGTCACCGATTGCGTTGTTACGCTCGCAAAGCCGCGGTCATATCGTGACGCAATTTCCTGCCATCCTTTGTGCTCAAATTGGCGAAAAGCCGAAGGATCGATAATCATTGATGGCTGCGCCGCCTCTTGAGGCTGGGCGATTTTCTTAAGATTTCGCGTAGTGCGCCCACGCTAGGCGCGCTTGCGGGTTCGCGGCGGCTTTCATCGGTTGTGGCCTGCCTTGCGGTTCGCGCGCTCAAGTCCTGGGAGTTTACGCTTTAGGGAACCGTTGCCGTCCGCGCGGGACGTGACGGAATTGGGCAATGTCATCGCCCGTAAGGCGGATGCGGACAGGCGTCTCGATCTTTTCCCGCTCCAGCAGGACGCGGAGTTTCTCGTAGCAAATTTTCGCGCTCTCCTGGAACGTGATTTTGTCAGCGCCAGTGAACATGAGGGCAGGTATGACCAGGGAAACGCGTGTCGCTTCCTGACCGGCCGCCGTGATCGCAAAATCAAAGCACCGCGCCCCATCTTCGATGCTTTCAAAGCCGAGATACCGGATGTTCTGCTTCGCATCTTTCATAGCCGCGGTTTTCATTATACTTGAACCTATGACGCCGGCGTCGGCCAACCGCGACATTGCGCGAACGTGGACATACCACAATGCTACGAAACATTCGGAGTGGAGCCTCCGCGCAAGCCCGCATTATCTGGATTGGTCGAACCAGCCCATGCCGCTGAAGATTTACACGACGATTGAAGCGATTCCCTTGCCGCGAGATGCGGAGCAAACGGGAATTGCCGCCCTTTCGGCGATCGCGGCCAGCAGCGCCGCCACCGATATAGAACGCATTCCAAGGCTCGAAGACCTCGCACGAGTCCTTTATTTTTCCGCCGGTATTACGAAAAAGAAAATATACACGGGTGGCGAAATTTACTTCCGGGCTGCTTCTTGTACAGGCGCATTGTATGAATTCGAGCTGTATCTGGTGTGTAGCGATCTTCCGGAATTGAAAGCAGGCGTCTATCACTTTGGCCCGGGAGATTTTGCGCTTCGCTTGCTGAGAGTTGGAGACCATCGTGGCGTATTGGTGCATGCGACGGCCGGGGAACCGAGCATCGTGCACGCGCCGGCCATTATCGTTTGCGCGGGAACGTACTGGCGTAATGCGTGGAAGTACAGGACGCGCACATATCGCCACTTCGGATGGGATAACGGGACGATACTCGCCAACATGCTTGCTATGAGCGCTGCGCTCCAGATGCCGGCAAAAATTGTGTTGGGATTTGTCGATTCCGAAGTCAATGCGCTGCTCGACTTGGACACCAGCCGTGAGGTCGCCTTTTCAGTGGTTAGCCTCGGCCGGTTGAGTGGCGAAACACCGGCGGCGGCGCGTGAACTGCCGAAACTAAATCTCCCGACGGTTCCTCTTTCGCCCAGTGAGGTCGATTATCCTGAGCTTCGCGAGATCCACGAAGCGTCGTCGCTCGAAAATCGCGAAGAAGTTGCCGAATGGCGAAGCGCCCTCTCCCAACGGGGGGAGGCGGAAACCGAAGGCCGCCGGGTGAGGCTCTCAGGTTCGACGGATCCCATCGAGCAAGTCATCTTGCGCCGCGGATCAAGCCGCAAGTTCGAGCGCCAGTCCATCACGCTCGATCAGCTTCTGACAATTCTTACAACGTCCACACAACCAATCTGGCCCGGCTTCTCTCTGTTGAATAATCTTTATCTCATCGTCAATGCCGTCGACGGTCTTGCCCCGGGGGCATATTACTATCACGTAGCGACCGCGGATCTGGAGCTCCTCAAAGAAGGCAACTTTCGGAATAAAGCGAGTCATCTTGGGCTTCAACAAGACCTTCCCGGTCACGCAGCAGCCGACGTGTTTTTCCTTGCAAGTCTCGATCCGATTCTCAACACATTCGGCAACCGCGGCTACCGCGCGGCGCAGCTCGAGGCCGGCATCCTTGGCGGCAAGATGTACCTCGCTGCATACGCTTTGCACTTGGGGGCAACAGGATTGACGTTTTTTGATGATGACGTGACCGAATTCTTCTCACCTCATGCTGCGGGAAAGAGCGCGATCTTTCTTATGGCGCTCGGCAAAGGCCGGAAACCGGACCAATGAGAAAAATCTTAGGCCGAGCACATTCCGCTTCTCTGCGACAAGGGGAAGATTGCGGTTGTGCCGCGCTGTGGTTTTTTGTGGCTATCCGCTTATTGGCCCGATGGTAGACTCTAGCGGCATTTGTCCCATGGAAGGGCGTACTGAAACGCAGCGCCGCAGGCCGGCAGATAACTATTGGTTGAATGTTGTCCAGATTCCAATGTTACGCGCATTGGGACTGGCGGTCTTGTGTGTCTACGTCCTTCTGTATGATCTGTTGATTGATCCGCCCTTTTCTTTGGCCGGATATCTCGCCTTTGTCGCGATCTTCGCGGTCTATTGTCTGGCGTCTTGGCTCGCCTTGCGGAAGGGATATAGGAAGATCAAGCCCGTCGATTTTTCTCTCATGCTTCTCGTGGCCGATCTTTTTCTCTGGCTGCTCGTCGTGCATCGCACGGGAGCCGAGAAAAGCTTATTGTTCTTCGTCGGCGTGGTGTTGGTGTCTCATCAGGCCTACACAACCTTCAAACGCATTTTGATCTTCGCACACCTGACGGTCGGGTCATATCTCTTGCTGATGTTGTACCTCGCTGTAATCGAAGGCCGCCAGATCGATTGGCGAATCGAAGTCCTCAAGATTGCTTACATGTACGGTGCAAATCTCTACCTCGCTCTCACATGGCGGCCCGGTGAGGCTTTGCGGAAACGCAGTGCTGAGATCACGCGAGAGGCGACGCGTCTGAACTGGCAGTTAGTCAAGAAGTCCAAACAACTGGAAGAAGCGAAACTGAAGGCAGAAGCGGCGAACCAGGCGAAGAGCGAATTTCTTGCCAATATGAGTCATGAGATCCGCACGCCGATGAACGCCATTCTCGGCATGGCTGAGTTAGCCATGACCTCCGATCCCACGGCCGAACAAAAACGGTATCTTGCAACCGTCAAGTCTTCCGCCGATGCTCTGCTGCAGATCATCGACGACATTCTCGATTTTTCCAAAATCGAAGCCCGCAAGCTGGAACTCCATCCCGTCGCCTTTCGGCTTCGCGATACGCTAAACGATACGCTTGAAGTACTCGCCGCGCGGGCCGCTCAAAAAGACCTCGAACTGGCGTGTCAGGTTTCGAATCGCGTGCCTGATTTCCTTATCGGCGATGAAACACGTCTACGACAGGTTCTGATGAACCTTGTCGGAAATGCCATCAAGTTTACCGACAGAGGTGAGGTATTTGTGCGCGTTGACGCTGTGGCAAGTGATAGACCTGTACCCAACTTTTCGGTATACGAGAAACCCTCACCCAACTCTCTCCCGGAGGGAGAGGGTTTTCTTGAATTGCATTTTGTTGTCAGGGACACGGGCATCGGGATTCCTAAGGAGAAACAACAGATTATCTTCGAGTCTTTTGTCCAGGCCGACGGATCGACGACCCGGCGATACGGCGGCACCGGCCTGGGATTGGCCATCTGTTCACAACTCGTAAAGTTAATGGGAGGGCGTATCTGGGTCGAAAGCCAGGTCGAACGGGGCAGTTCCTTTCATTTCACTGTTCAGTTGTGCGCAGATCAACCAACAACGGATGCGCAAAAACAGGCGGACGAAGTTTTCAAGAAAGCGGCTTATCCGTTGCGCGTTCTACTTGCGGAAGACAATGAAATCAACCAGCAGGTCGCCGTCGAATTTTTGGAGCTTCGGGGGCATCAGGTCCGAGTTGCAAGCGATGGTAAAGAGGTCCTGCAGGCACTCGCGTCGCTCCGATTCGACGTCGTCCTGATGGATCTTCAGATGCCCCACATGGATGGTTTCCAAGCGACGGCTGCCATTCGAGAGAAGGAAAAGACCACCGGGATTCATGTACCGATCATCGCGATGACCGGTTATGCGATGAAAGGCGATCGGCAGCGATGTTTTGATGCCGGCGTGGATGGATATATTTGTAAGCCTATCCGCTCTCAAGAGCTCTTTGAAATCGTCGAAAGTTTCGGCCCGACGATCACACAGGTAAATAAAGATTTGGCAACCCTCTTGCTCGACAAGGAGTAGGAAAGGTCACCATGAACAGGGTTGCCCATCTGTTGCTTGTGGTCTGCGTTTTTTCGTCCGGCGTTTTTGCGCAAGCGGTTGTTTTCGACTACTCCAAGCCGATCGTTGCTGTGAATCCCCACTATGATATGGCAGTGCTCAAGATGAACAGCGAAGTCGTTGCCGGTATTAAGCCGTTGTCGTTGTTAAGTGAGGAAAAGGACGCCTCCGTCAAAGTCGGTATTCCCGTTGTGGCAATAGGATTTCCGTTGAATCAAAAATTTCTGATGACTCAGGGAATTCTATCGAAAGTGGACGCATCCCAATTCGGTCCACAAAGAATTGATATTCAGGTCGGATTCCAAGTTGATCAAACAGCTTCGTGCCGATTTTACGTTCGCTCCGGCGGTGCTGATTACAAAGACGCCATAGCATGTTCGTAGCATTGAAATCGCGACGACAAAAGGGTAAGATGCTCCTCGCTATATGCCAAAACTGGTTTCCCCAATAGTCCACACCTTGCTAACTCGGTGACACCTCTCCGTATCAAAGTCTTATGAACAGTATCTTAAGGGGTTCGATGAGGTGACGATGGGATTTCGCCTTTTTGTCGGAAATCTCCCGTACGACACGACCGAAGATGAGATTCGCGGTCATTTTTCGCCTGTCGGCCAGTTGTCCTATGTTTCAATTCCGCTGGACCGGGAAACGGGAAAAAAACGGGGATTCGCATTCGTCGAATTCGCCGAGGCCAGCCAGGCAGAGGCCGCAATCCGCCAATTCAACAATCAACCTTTTAAAGGACGGCCGCTTGCCGTAAACGAAGCGCGGGCGAAGGAAGCCGGCGCGCGTCCTGCAACTGGATTCCGTCCAAACCCGGGCCTTCGTTCCGGCCCCGCTCCACTGCGCGGCCCGTCAGATTTTTCTGAACCCCCAGCCGGAGAACCTCGCGTCGACCGCCGGAAGAATTTTGGTCCCGATGCTAAACCCGCCCGGAGCCGCCCCCAACGCTTCAAGCCGGAAGGTGGAAAAAAAGCATTCAAAGAAAAGTTCACGGGTCAGATCTTCGGTGTCGATGATGAAGGGGACGACCGGGACGTCGATATCGATAATTTCGCAACGGGCCTGGATCCGGAAGAAGAGAAATGAACTCGCAATCCACAAGCCGCGTCCCCACACCGTTCCGGGTATCTCAACTCCCGCCGCCAAGTAAATTACCCCGCTCGGCTTCTAGGTAGAACCGTCGAAGCGATTCGGCGCTATTGGACCGGGGGTAACGCCGAATGGAAGGCTCAGCTTTAGGACCCGCTGCCTTCTGCGTTCTTGCTCAAGGTCTCGTGCTCTGGCCTGTAGCAAATCCGCGAGCGAAACGATTCCCACTACCTTGCGAGAATCCTGCCTCTCGACGACGGGCATTTGCGTAAACCCGGTCTCCGCCATTCGATAAACGACAACGCGTAACGGTTCATCCGGAAAGGCTGTCACGGCGTGTCTCCTGATGACTTCGGCAAGCGTCACCGCACGGCCTTCAATATTGCGAAGGTCTTTGCGGGTCAACACCCCTATAAGGCTCCCTCTTGCGTCAATAACGGGAAACAGACGTTGCGTGGAGCCTGCTTGATCCACTGTTTGGAGAAGACCCTGAAGGTTTGAGCCCTGCTGAAGAGTGAGAACACTCCTGCGCATGACTTGACGCACGAAAAGAACTTCCAGCGGATCCAACGAAGCACGTTCGTGAGAGGTCGACAGCGTCAAATGCACCCACACGAGACCAATCGGGTATAGAATGTCGCGGTACGCGTGCGGTCTACCGCGCAATCAGGCGATAAGGAGCGAATATGTGTGATCAGGATCATTTTGAGAAAGATCGGCAGGACTACGAAGCTCTCGGTTTGGTAATAACTCGGCGGCAATTCGGAGTCATGTTGGGTGCGGGCATGGCCATGATGCTGCCGCAGGTCGCGAACGCGGCCACGGTGACCGAATCGGAGGTGAGCGTGATGACACCGGACGGCACGGCCGACTGCTACTTCGTGCATCCGGCGAGCGGCACGGCTCCAGGCGTTCTGGTGTGGCCGGACATCTTCGGGCTGCGGCCGGCGTTCCGTCAGATGGGTAAACGGCTCGCCGAATCAGGATATTCCGTGCTCGTGGTGAATCCGTTCTATCGCGTCAAGAAAGCCCCGACCGCGGACAAGGGCTCGGCAACCCCAATTCCGCAGCTGTTGCCGCTCGCGCAGGCCCTGACCGAAACCGTGCAGATGACCGATGCGAAGGCGTTCATTGGTTGGCTGGACCGGCAGGCGTCGGTTGCGAAGAACCGGAAGATGGGGACGCAGGGTTATTGCATGGGCGGCCCGATTGCGCTTCGCACTGCGGCCGCAATGGCCGATCGCGTCGGCGCGGCTGCCTCATTCCATGGCGGCGGACTCGTGACCGATATGCCGAACAGCCCGCATCTTCAGGTCGCGAAGACCAAGGCGCAGCTCCTCATTGCGATCGCGGCAAACGACGACATGCGCTCGCCCGAGGAAAAGAACGTTCTGAAAGAGACGTTCGCCAAGGCGAAAATGCCCGCGGAGATCGAAGTCTACGCCGGCGCCGCACACGGCTGGTGCCCTCCGGATTCGCAGGTCTACAACGAGCCACAGGCCGAGAAGGCATGGAGCCGTTTGCTCGTGCTGTACGGAAAAGCTTTGGCCTGAACAGGTTTTGTAGCGGCGGTCTATTTCTTGAGGCTGCGCGCTATTGCGCTTGCGCTTCGCGGACCGCCGGTATTTCGCTGATTCTGCGAAAAACCGGCGCTCATAGAGCGCCGCTACAGGAGACACCGCTGCTACAGCGGATCAGCAACTCGCCGGAGACCGTGACTTCGGCCCGATCGTCGGGGAAGAGTACCGTCGTGCTGGCATACTCCTGAATGATAGCGGGTCCATCGATTTGTTCACCCGGCGCCAGCGATTCTCTCCGGTAGACGGGACAATCAATCGCATGGCTGTCGAAAATGACGGGGCGTCTTCCCATCAACGCGGGTTCCTCGCGTCGAGAGGGCGGGGGCAGAGCACAAAGCTTCGAGGGAGCCAAAGCGGTAAGATGTGCGTTCACGACTTCCAGCGCCAGATCCGGATCGTGATAGCCAAATCGCGTTTGATGGAGTTCATGAAACGCATTGCCGACGGTGGCCCGGTAATCCTGGGCATAACATTTAGGATCGACAGAAATCGGTAATGAGAAGTCCTGTCCCGTATAGCGCACCTCCAGAAAATGACGCATACGGATATCCGCAGCTCCTATCCGTTCCCGTGCCTGCGATTCCATGTCGGCGGCGATCCCTCCGAGTTCGGTGAAATCGGTCTGATCCAGCGGCCGATAGTATGTACGCACAAAATCGTGCCGAGGCTCGGCCAGGAGCATTCCGCTTGCGGAAAACTGTCCCGGGAAATTCGGAATTACCAGAAGCGGGATGTGAAGCGACCGTGCAACTTCCGCCGCGTGAAGCGGACCGGCGCCGCCGAACCCAATGATGACGAAATCGCGCGGATCGTATCCGCGTTCGACCGACACTTGACGCACGGCGAGCGACATGTTCATTACGGCAATTTTAACGATGGCTCGGGCAGCTTCGGTTTCCGAAAGCCCAAGTGGACGCGCAATACACCGGTTGATGGCTTCGCGCGCGGCTTCGATATTCAGCGCCATTTCTCCACCCAAAAAATGATTCGGGTCAAGACGCCCCAACAGAAGATTGGCGTCTGTAACGGTGGGATCCGTTCCGCCTTTGCCATAGCACGCAGGCCCCGGATCCGCGCCGGCGCTCACGGGACCGACCTTGAGTGACCCCGTCTGGTCGACCTTGGCGATACTGCCGCCGCCGGAACCGACTTCCACAGTATCGACGACGGGAAGCATCATCGGCTGGCCTGAAGCGTATCCGCCAATGTGGTAACCGTGCGACATTTGCGGCTCACCGTCGCGCGCAAGATTCGCTTTCGCGGTCGTGCCCCCCATGTCGAAACCGATAACGTTGGTATATCCGAGCGCGGCTCCTGTTCGTGCCGCGGCGATGAATCCACCTACAGGACCGGACTCGAGCATCGCGACCGGCAGCTGCCGGGCCACCGGCGAGGACATGAGTCCACCATTGGATTGCATGACCGAAAGATTCCCTCTGAAACCCTGCTCCCCAAGCATTCGTTCCAACTCTGCGAGGTAGGCGTTGACTTTGGGACCGATATACGAGTTTAGAACTGTGGTCGATATCCGTTCGTATTCCCCATACTCTCGAAGAATTTCATGCGAGACGCTGCGATAGGTTTTCGAGTTCAACAATTGCGCCATCTGTTGTTCATGAATCGGATTGTTCCACGAGTGCAGGAAACAAACGGCCACGGATTCCGCACCGCTTGCGTTCACTTGCCTGGCGATGGTCTCTGCCTGAACGACATTCAGCGGAGTGTGTACCTCTCCGGTCGCGAACAGCCGCTCCTCGACTTCGAAGGTGAGATGCCGCGGCACTAGAGGCTCAGCACGCTTGAACCAGATATCGTACGCATCGGGCCGATTTCCACGGCCAATCTTGTATACGTCCCGTGTTCCCTTGGTGACGATCAGCGCGGTGCGGGCGCCGCGACGTTCTAGAACGGTGTTGATCGCAATGGTTGACCCGTGCACGAAGCCATCGATTCCATTTATGCGGACTCCGGCCTTTTTAAGACAGTCGTGAATTCCCTGTTCCAGGCCGGCGGGAGTGCTTGGGCTTTTGGAACTCATCAGTTGGCCGGTGGCGGTATCATAGCCAAGCAAATCGGTGAATGTTCCCCCAATATCAACAGCAACAATCAACATAAAACCGATTTCAAAAGGTTCTCCATGAATCAAACCGCTCTTCCACGGCGGTCAATCCCTGGGTGCAGAGAACGCCGAGAACGACAACCACGATCAAAGAAGCGATCATATCGGTGGTTTTCAACAACGCGCCATAGTACGAGATGCTGTAGCCCAGACCCGCTGTAGCGCCGAACAGTTCCCCGACGACGACACCCATGAGCGCGCGACCGATGCCCAGACGAAGACCTGCCGTCATCATCGGCACCGTAGCCGGCAGGACGACTTTCCACAACAAGTCGCGATCGGTCGCTCCGAAAGATCGCGCGGCGCGGAGCAGTCCGGGGTTGACGCTCTGAATTCCTTTCAAAGTGCTTGTAGCAATTTGAGTGACCGACAGCAAGAAAGTCATTGCGATGACTGTGGGAACTCCGAGGCCAAACCAGAGCACGAAGATTGGATAGAAAGCGATCAAAGGCGCCGAATATAGGAACCACAAAAACGGATCCAGCGCATATTCGACGGTGCGAAATCGGCCGGCCAGAGCCCCTGCTAGAACCCCAATGACAACAGACAGGCCATAGCCAATCGCAAATTCGCGGAGACTCACCGTCACGTTATGCCATAACTCGCCGGAACGCGCGGCCCGGCTCAAACTTAGTGCAATCGCAGAGGGTTCGGACACGAAGAACGGGTTGATAAAACCGAATCGCACCGCGGATTCCCATACCAATAGGATGACCGCGAATGACGTGATCCCTACAAGTGCGGGAGCCGTTTTCATTCTCCCGCTGTCCATAATCTTTCTTCCAGCGCTCGCACGGCCGACGTCGCCGTAAGTCCGAATAGAGAAACCAGCAAAACGTCAAAGAGCAAGTAGTCGGTTCGGAATTCCGAACCGTAACGCATAATCTCATTCCCCACGCCCGCCTGTGACTGATACATCTCCGCGACGACAACACCCAATACGGCGCGACTCAATCCCAACCGGATGCCGAGGATTACACTCGGAAGCGATGCGGGAAGGATGACCTTCACAAACACGTCCCATTCCCTGGCGGAGAACGATCGCGCCGCCACGATCCACGAACCATCGACTCCGCGAACGCCTGCCATGGCGTTCACAAGGATTGGAATCACTCCACTAACGAAGGCAACTGCGATCTTGGACTGCATCCCAATTCCAAGCCAGACCACAATGATGGGCAGTAGAGCAAGATGAGGCGTTGCGTAAATCGCCATGATCGGCGGGTCCAAGACATAGCGCAGTACCGGAAATCTGCCCAGCACCAAACCCAGGGGCACACCAACTGCGATCGCGAGAGTGAATCCGAGGGCAAACTCCGACAGACTGACGGAGACATCGTGGAGAAACCCGGCCGTGCGGATGATCTCGAAGCCGGCGGCAACCACGCGTGTCGGCTGGCTGGTAAAGGTTGCGTCCACGATGCCGGCTCGCGGCGCAAATTCCCACACCGCGAGGAATGCCATCACCGTGATGGTGGAAACCAAAGTACGGTAGTTGAACATAATCTCAGAGGCATTCCCGAATTTGTCTCCGGTACTCGATGAACCGCTTCGAGTCCGTCGTCTCGACCGTACGCGGACGCGGCAGATCTACGGAAATGATTTTGGTGATCCGGCCGGGATCCCGGGCCATCACCACGATTTGATCCGCCAGAAAAATCGCTTCGTCGATGCCGTGCGTGACAAACAGCGCCGTTTTCTTGTTTCGCTCCCAGATGGCGAGAAGCTCGCTTCCCATCTCGTCCCGCGTCTGGGCGTCCAGCGATCCGAAAGGTTCATCCAATAGCAGGATTTCCGGATCGACAGCTAACGCTCGTGCGATTCCAACCCGCTGCCGCATCCCGCCCGAGAGCTGGTGCGGATGATAATGCTCGAATCCTTTAAGACCCACCAACTCCACATAGCGGCAGGCGCGCTCGGTGAGGTCCCCTCCGGTCAACCCTCGAGGCCGTTGCAATTCCAATCCGAACCGGACGTTATCGATTACAGTCCGCCAGGGCATCAGAGCGAAATCCTGAAACACTACGGCGCGATCGCGCCCCGGAGCCGAAACCGGTTTTCCGTTGACGCGTACGCACCCGCTGGCAGGCTTGACCAGGCCGGCGATGGATAGCAGCAGACTGCTTTTTCCGCAGCCACTCGGACCCACGATGGTGACGAAGGTTCCGCGCGCGATGTCGAGGTTTACATTGGAAACCGCGATGAGTGTTCCTGCCGCCTTGGGTTTCTCATAAACGACAGTCAGGCTCTCGACTTGAATGTGCGGGGCCGGCTCTACGACGGTGCGAGCGTCCATTGAGAATAGGTGTCCACATAAATCGGGATCCAGAACCTCGTGAGCGGCCAACGCTCTTTATAGCGGCCCGCCTTGATGCCCATATCGAAGAATATGTCGAGGGATTTCTCGTTGGGCAAACGGCCGTCCTCGTAAAGATGGTCGATGACCTCGGTATACGTGCGCTCGACGTACTTCGGATCGATTTGGAGATGTTTGATCAGGGATTGTTCCGCGCGCTGCTTATCCTGCTTCGCCATGCGTACAGCAAGCGTGTGGCCGCGGAGTAAAGCCTTCACTGTGTTCGGGTGGCCGGCTAGAAACGACTCCGTTGCGAAGATGAGGTGTTGCGGATAGTCATCGGACAATTGTTTTTGCGAATAGACGAGCTTGTAACCGCGCTCCTCTGCCAGAAATTTTTCGGGCGTCGAAAAGATGCTGATGTCGAGTTGTCCGGCTTGCATTGCGGCCAATCGCGTCGCGGGAGGACCCGCCTGGACGATCTGCACATCTTTCGAAGGATCGAGGCCATTCACCGTGAGCGCATAGCGCGTGATGAAATCAGTAGAGGAACCATATTGCGTGATGCCGATACGTTTTCCTTTGGCGTCGGCGAGACTCTTTATGAAAGATGCGCCATACCAATCGAAGTCGGGGATGTTGAATCCTCCATAGAAAGCCTTCAGCGGCTGACCCGCATCGATCCCCGAAGTGATTTCAGCCAGCGAAACCACTCCCACGTCGACGGATTTCGAGACGATCGCCCGGATCAGATCCGACCCGCCTCGAAATTCCACTAGGTCCGCCCGCAGGCCTTGTTTTGCGAACGTTCCCTCGTCCACTGCCACATAGAGCGGCAGGTAGGTCGCTGCCGGTACCGCTACCCCGATCGTGAGGTGCGTTTTCTCCAGAGCCGATCCGGTTGGCGGCGCACCGGCGGGCGTTTTGCTGCACGCGACAAGCGCTACCCCCACACAAAGCCATATTTTTATTGCCCGGATCATGAAGCACCAGATAGTACACCCAAACATACGTGAATTTTGTGCCTCTTTGTGGCTATACTCTGCACCAGAAAATCGGTTTTAACTTTCAACGGGACGTTCTGAAAACCAAGGGGGAAGTGCAATGAGATGCCCGAGTAAAGAATTTCTCCGGATTAGTGTATTGCTATGTGGCATAGCATTGGCGGTGAATGCCCAGGCGCCAACGCCTCCGGCCCAGGCGCCAACGAAAACGGTACGAGCCGTTCAGAATTTCGTTACGGTGACCGACCAAACACTGCGGGCTCCCAGCCCCCAGGATTGGCCGATCCATCGGGGCAATTATCAAGCCTGGGGCTACAGTCCGCTCGACCAGATCAATAAAGCCAATGTGAAAAATCTGCAACTGGTCTGGTCTCGCGCCATGGAGCCCGGCGTCAACGAGGCCACGCCCCTCGTTTACAACGGCGTAATGTATTTGGGTAATCCCGGCGACGTGATACAGGCGATCGACGCCGCGACGGGCGACCTCCTGTGGGAGTACCGCCATCCGCGGCCGCCAGCCTCGTCGATGCGCAACGCTCTGGGGCAGCGCAAGCGAAGCATTGCCATCTATGGCGACCAGATCTATTTCGTAAGCTGGGACAATGTCGTCGTCTCGCTGGGCGCTCGGAGCGGGGAAGTGGTATGGCAGGCCAACCGTGGCGGCGACTTGGAGGTCAGCAACTCTACTGGCCCGATTGTCGCTAACGGCGTAGTCATCGCGGGCACTACGTGCCAGTTTTCGAGCCACGGTTGTTATGTCACGGGTCATGACGCCAGAACCGGCCGGGAGCTTTGGCGCAATGAGATGATTCCCCGGCCAGGAGAGCCTGGTGACGAAACATGGGCCGGCGCCCCATATGAGAAGCGTTGGATGACAGGCGTATGGGGCCAGCTCACCTACGATCCCGAACTCGATCTGGTCTACTACGGTTCGAGTGGCGCCGGACCGGCATCGGAGGCTCAGCGCGGTACGCCGGGCGGAACACTGGCCGGCACGAACACGCGCTTTGCGGTCCGGCCCAAGACCGGCGAAGTGGTCTGGAAGCATCAGGTCCTGCCGCGCGACAACTGGGATCAGGAATGCACGTTCGAAATGATGATCATCAATACGCCGGTAAACCCTTCCGCCCCTGACCTGCTCGCGGTCAATCCGAACGCGCGGCGTGGACCTCGCAAGACGCTGACCGGCGTCCCGTGCAAGACCGGAATCGCCTGGAGCTTCGATGCGGCCAATGGCGAATTCCTATGGGCGAAGCCGACCAACGAGCAGAACATCGTCGCCCGCATCGATCCGAAGGGGCTCGTCACCGTG
>MNKP01000098.1 GCA_001920875.1 Acidobacteria bacterium 13_1_20CM_2_55_15 | reverse complement strand
GCGTCTTCCATCGGCGGCCAGCAGGCGATCGGCAACCCTCCGGTGGTCTTGGATCCGCACGATCGCATGCGGGACTACGGACTGTCGGCGTTCGACGTGAGGCACCGCTTCAGTTTCAGCGGCAGCTATGAACTGCCTTTCGGAAATGGCAAGAGGTTTTTGAAGGATGCCGGAAGGATTGTGAACCAGGCCGTGAGCGGATGGCAGCTCAACATCATTAACAACCTGCGCAGCGGATTTCCGTTTACGCCGGCACTCGGATTCAATTGGTCTCGCGATGGCAATACGTCAGCGCCGGATCGCGTGAGTTTTGCTGCGGGCCGGACACTGCACGGTATTTATCTGCACAAGCCGGAACAGTGGGTCGACGCCAGGGCTTTCGTTCTGCCTCCAGCCGGAACTTATGGAAACGCCGGACGCAATATCCTGATCGGTCCGGGGTTGGCCAATGTCGATGTTTCGATCTTCAAGACAACACGTTTGTCCGAAGGACGCAATCTCCAATTGCGAGCGGAAATTTTTAATATTTTGAACCACGCGAATTTCGGCATTCCCTCTCCAATCATGTTGACCAATACCGGCGCAACCGCAGCCGCTGCGGGAGTCATTACCAGCACGGCAGGCACGTCGCGGCAGATACAGCTTGGGGCGAAACTGAACTTCTAACGTTTAGCGCCGGCCCGCCTGTGGTACGAGGCCCGGCATCGAGTCTTCCCAGCGGCTGTGCGTCAGCGGCCGCTGGTTCGCTCCGTCCGCATTCATGATGTAGATCTGCGCGAACGGCTGGAACGAATTGTCGTAGAGCGCCGACTCGTCCTTGAAACCGTTCCGCCCGCTGCTCCACAAGATGTATTTGCCGTCCGGCGACCAGAACGAATGGCCGTCGTTACCGGGCGCCGTAGTCAGCCGCTTGAGGTTCGTTCCGTCCGGCCGCATTGTGAAGATTTCGTAGTCGTAGTCGTCTTTGCCGCCGACGCGGCGCGTGAACGCAATCAGATCGCCGGCCGGGGACCACGACGGGAAGTTGTCCATCCCGGTGGTCAGCGTCTTGACCGAACCGTCTGCCAGTGTCATCACGCGGATTCCGTACTGCGGCTTGCCCTCCTGTTCGCCCCAGACGCGGTACGCGATGCGCGTGCCGTCGGGTGAGAAGCTCGGAAAGCCGGCGTTGGGCAAGCCGCTGGTGAGCTCGTGCGTCTGCTGAGAGCCGTCGCTCCGGACCAGGATCAGCTTGGCGGGCTCGGTGTCGCGTGCGCCGAAGAAGCCGCCGACCCCGACCGCGATCCACTGGCCGTCCGGCGACCAGGTGGGAAAGAAAGCGGCGCCGGGGCCGCCTGAGTAAACGACCTTGCGATTGGAGCCGTCGCTGTTCATCACCGCCACTTGGGCCCGCGCCGTGGCGGCCAGGTTCCGAATCTCGCTGACCGCGAGCCGGCCGTCTTTCGAAAAGTGTGGGAAGACCTCGGTGTAGCGTACGTCCATGCCAGGGTCCCAACTGTAGAGCGGCTGGTTCTGCGGCCGCGCCGTGAAGTCGGCCTTCTGGTAGACGACCAGCTTGCCGTCGGCCGACCACGAGGGATTCCGGAACGATCCGCCGGCGCCCCGGTCGCCGGTCGTAAATGCCAGTCCCGTCTCGGCCGGCTGCGGCGACGCCTTGACTACATACGCGATCCGATCGGCGGTCATGTACTGCGGCGACACTTTGAGCCCCGGCCCCGAGGTGTGCACCTTTCGCGCTCCCGAGGCGACATCAAAGGAGACGATCTGCGAGGTCACCTGGCCCTGCGCCTGGATGCGCGCCGCAAACGTCCACTCGGTCGGCAGCTCATAAAACACGATCCGCCGGCCATCGGGCGACCATTTTGGCGATCCCGTCGTGACGCCCGCCATCGTCAGCCGGCGCAGTCCCTGACCGTCGGCCTGGATGATGTAGATGCTCAGCTCCTGCGGGTGCTCCCAGCCGGGCGCCGGCTCGCGGTGCGGCCGGAACGGGTAATGCCGGTCAGAAGTGAACGCAATCCAGCGGCCGTCTGGCGACCACGACGGACGGAACGCGCCCTTTAGGTTGCCCTCGACGGCCGGCAAGGTCCGCCCGGTGAGATTGCGCGCCTGCCGCGTCTTCAGATCGAGCACCCAGAGGTTGGCCACGCCGGCACCACGCGTCGAGACGAACGCGAGCGAGTGCCCGTCAGGCGACAGCGCACCCTGATCGTCGAGCGCGGGATCGTCGGTGAGGCGTTCGAGGCCCGAGCCGTCGGGCCGTACCCGATAGATGTCGGCCTGACCGGATCCGGCGCGCTCCGATGTGAAGACGATCCAGTGGCCGTCGGGCGAGAGCGAGGCGTTGTAGTCGAAGCTGGACGAGGCAAGGAGCGGACGCTCGCCGGAACCGTCGCCGTTGGCGATGTACAGCGTCATCTGCGACGGTCCAAGGCGATTCATGAGCAGCGTCTGCTTGGATTGCGCGAGCGCCGCCACTCCCGCCGCAGACACCAGAATCAGCAAGAGAGGCAGTCTCGTTCTCATCGGCAACTCCTGTGAAAACCGGCCGGGATCGGGTCGAATTCTACTCCCACCAGACAACGGGGCGCACCCCCGAACTCCCGAATGGACTTCGGGAGTTCAGGGGTGCGCCCCTATTCTTCCTCTTCTTTCTTTTCTTTTTCTACTTTCTTGGTCTGTTTCTCTTTTTCTTTTTCCGCGCGTTCGGCCTTCTTCACTTCCAGTTCGCTGCCCAGCAGTTCGATGATGGCCAAATCCGCGCCATCGCCCTTGCGGTTCCCAAGCTTGATGATGCGGCTGTAGCCGCCGTTCCGGTCCGCGAAGCGGGGAGCAATCGTGTCGAAGACTTTCTTGGCTACGGCTTCCCGAAGAAGAAACGCGTGAAGCTGGCGGCGGGCGTGAAGGTTATCGCGCTTGCCAAGTGTGATCATTTTTTCGGCAAGCGGACGAACCTCCTTTGCCTTCGGAAGAGTCGTCATAAGACGGCCGTGGTCCAGAAAATCAGTAACGAGGTTCCGAAGCAACGCGCGGCGGTGCGACGTGTTACGGCTGAGCTTGCGATGCGCGTTCTTATGTCTCATATCACACCATTTGCTCAGTCGGGGCTGGTGCGACCGGGCGGCCGTGCTCATCCAGCTTCATGCCCAGCTGCAGGCCCATGCTTCCGAGGATTTCTTTGATTTCGTTCAGAGACTTGCGACCGAAGTTCTTCGTCTTGAGCATTTCGGCTTCGGTCTTGGTAACGAGTTCTCCGATAGTCCGGATATTGGCATTCTTGAGGCAATTGTAGGAGCGGACCGACAGTTCGAGTTCGTCCACGGACTTGTTCAAGTGCTCGATAACAGCATCGTGCCGCACTTCAGCCGGCTCTTCCACAGGCTCGGGTTTCTCTTCGAATTGAATGAAGATCTGCATGTGATCCTTGATCAGCTTCGCCGCCAGTCCCAGCGCATCCTGCGGCGAAATGGAACCGTTGGTCCAGACTTCGATGGTGAGCTTGTCATAATCGGTAACCTGGCCTAAGCGAGCGGCTTCCACCCAATAGTTGACTTTCCGGACCGGAGAATGAACCGAATCGACGGGGATATAACCGATACCAAGATCCTCGTCGAAATTGCGGTCGGCGGAGACATACCCCCGCCCATTTTGGACGCGCATTTCGATCTGCAACGAACCGCCCTCACTGACGGTGCCGATATAGACGTTCTTGTCGAGAATCTCGATATCCGGATCGTGTTCGATATTGCCCGAGGTGTAGACGCCAGGCTGAAGCCCTTTCAGATAAATCGTCTTGCGTTCATCGCCGTGTAATTTCAGCGGGATCTGTTTCAAGTTGAGAATGATGTCGGTCGCATCTTCGACGACGCCTGGAATCGCCGAGAACTCGTGCAACACACCTTCGATCTTCACCGCGGTGATCGCAGCGCCCTCGATCGACGACAGCAGCACGCGGCGGAGTGCGTTGCCGATCGTTGTTCCAAATCCTCGCTCAAACGGCTGCGCTGAAAATTGAGAGTAGGTATCCGTCGCGGGCGGTTCGCTGGCGACGGTCAGTCTTTTTGGTTTTTGAAAGCCCTTCCAAAGCATTTTGCGCCCCTTATTTAGAATAAAGCTCTACGATCATTCGTTCCTGGATCGGCATGCTGATGTCTTCACGCTTGGGGATGGCCAGGACTTTTCCACTAACGGCTTCAGCGTTCAGTTCGAGCCAGTGCGGGGTTCCCCGGCCGCCCACCAATTCCAGCGCGCCGGCAACCTGAACATTTTTCTTCATCTTCTCTTTAACACTGATCTCCTGGCCAACGCTGACCTGGTAAGAAGGAATATTGACCTTCTTACCGTTGACGAGGACGTGGCCGTGACGGACAAACTGCCTGGCCTGAGCATGGGTTGTGGCGAAACCGAGACGGACCAGGACATTGTCCAGACGCCGTTCGAGCTGTGCCAAGAGGTTTTCGCCGGTGATACCCTTCTGCCGGACGGCTTTTTCGAAATACGTCCGGAATTGATTTTCGAGGATGCCGTAGATACGCTTCACCTTCTGCTTTTCCCGGAGCTGCAGCCCGTAGCCGATGAGTTTCGCCCTTCTATCGTGGCCGTGTTGTCCCGGCTGAAAATTTCTCTTCTCGATTCCGCAGGATGGTTTAAAGCATCTCTCGCCTTTCAGAAAAAGCTTTATTCCTTCTCTGCGGCACAACCTGCAGACAGGTCCAATATATCTAGCCAATTAAACTCTCCTTCTCTTGGGCGGACGGCAACCGTTGTGCGGAATCGGAGTCACGTCGCGAATGGTACGCACTTCGAGTCCCGCCGTTTGCAAAGCCCGGATCGCGGAATCCCGTCCGGAGCCGGGGCCTTTCACGTTGACCTCGAGCGTGCGCATTCCCGCCTCACGGGCGCGGTTCGCCGCCGTGAGCGCGGCTTGCTGGGCGGCAAACGGTGTTCCTTTCCGAGAACCCTTGAAACCAAGAGATCCGGCGCTGGACCAGCAGACGACATTGCCTTCCAGGTCCGCGATGGTCACCGTCGTATTGTTGAACGTAGCCTGGATGTGCGCTATGCCCGTCGGCACAATCTTCTTTTCTTTCTTCTTTGCACCTTTTTTCTTAGGCTGGCCTGCCATCGATCACTCCAATAATTAAGCGTCGGGGCTTATGTTCCGGCTGCGCCCTATCGGGCTTGCGCTTCGCGCGGCCGGCCTACTTTAGGTACGCTGGCTTCGCCAGCAATGTGACTGGGCATTCGGCCGGTCCCCCCACGCCTTTATGTTTTTGACGTCGCCTTCCTGCGGACGGCGATCGCTCCGCGTCTTGGACCTTTGCGCGTCCGCGCATTGGTATGCGTGCGCTGCCCACGCACGGGTAGCCCGCGGCGATGCCGGAGCCCGCGATACGCGCCGATTTCCATCAGACGCTTGATATTGAATGAAATTTCTTTCCGAAGATCGCCTTCGATGCGATATTGCTCTTCGATAACTTTCCTGATCTTATTGACTTCATCATCGTTGAGCTCGCGTACCTTCCTGTCCGCGCTGACTCCGGCTGCCCTTAGAATACTGTTCGATTGTGGGCGGCCGATGCCGTAGATATACGTCAATCCGATTTCGATTCTCTTATTCGGCGGAAGGTCCACGCCGGCAATACGTGCCATTTCAACCTCCGATTATCCCTGCCGTTGCTTGTGTTTAGGGTTGACACAAATCACACGCACAACGCGCTTGCGATGGACAATTTTGCACTTATCACAGATCTTTTTGACTGATGCTCTAACCTTCATAAAACCTACTTATAGCGATACACGATCCGGCCCCGCGTCAGATCATAGGGCGAAAGCTCTACAGCCACCTTGTCACCCGGAAGTATTCGAATGAAATTTTTCCGCATCTTCCCCGAAATATGAGCAAGGACCTGATGCTTGTTGTCCAGCTCGACGCGGAACATCGCGTTCGGTAAAGGCTCGATGACCGTTGCTATGACTTCAATCGCATCTTCTTTGGGCAAACGACTTACCTTCCTCCGCCGTCAGTGCGCAGGCATAAAATTCATGAGCGCCGGCGGTCATAGACCGCCGCTACAGAGTTGTTGATGATTTTCAGGATCTCCTCAGTTACGGTTTCGATCGGCCTCATCCCGTCAACCTGGTGATAAACACCCAAGTCCTGATAAAACTGGATCAGCGGGGAGGTTTCCTCGTGATAGGTGCGAAACCGCTCGCTGATTAGCTCTTCGCGGTCATCGGACCTATGGATGAGCTGTCTGCCGCACAGATCACATATCTGATCCTCTTTAGGCGCCTTGCTGAACTCGTTGTAAATTTCTCCGCAACCGGGACACATCAACCGGCCGACCAGGCGTTTTTCTTTTCTCAACCGCTCGGAATCCGCGGACAATTCGATCACCGCCAGATGGTCACCATTCTTAACCAGTTTCCTGAACGTCTCGGCCTGTGAGACGTTTCGTGGATAACCGTCCAGAATAAATCCCTTCTTGCAGTCATTGCGCTTGATCCGCTCCGAAACGATACCGTTGACGATCGAATCACTGACCAGTTCACCCGCATCCATCTTTTCTTTTGCCTCGCGGCCGTACGTGGTCTTTTTTGCGATGGCGTCGCGAAGCATGTCACCGGTCGAGATCTGCGGGATTTCGAGATGCTGGACGATTGCGCGAGCTTGGGTCCCTTTTCCAACTCCGGGATGCCCCAGCAAGATCACAATCTTGCGCCCCATCAACCTCGTCTCCCGCGAATTCGGCCCCTCTTCAGGAACCCGTCGTAGTGACGCATGATCAGTTGTGACTCGACCATCTGAATAGTATCCATTGCCACTCCGACGACAATCAACAACGATGTGCCGCCGAAATAAAAGTTCACACGAAGTCCTTGCGTCACCCACTGCGGGAGAACGGCGTCCAGCCTGGGTCCCACAACAGGTATGTTCTGAACGTGAAAGCCCGTGATCATGAACTCCGGGATGATCGCTATCAGTGCCAGGTATAAGGCACCGACAAGAGTAATTCGGGTCAAAATCGAGTTGACGTACTCCGCAGTCCGCTTTCCAGGCCGAATTCCAGGAATAAAGCCACCGTACTTCCGCATATTGTCTGCAACTTCGTTTGGATTGAAGATGATCGAAGTGTAGAAGTAGCAGAAGAAAATAATGCCGAGAACATATAACAGGTTGTAAAGCGGCTCACCGAATCGCAAGGCATCGGTAACGGCGCTGAGGAAACGGTTTTCTCGCACAACAAGGCCGAACGTCTGCGGAAATGTCAAAATCGACGACGCGAAGATCACCGGAATGACTCCGCCGGTGTTCACACGCAGTGGCAGATGCGTGGATTGCCCACCCAACACGCGCCGGCCAACGACACGCTTCGCATATTGCACCGTGATGCGCCGCTGCCCGCGCTCGACTAATACGATGAAGGCGACAACTGCGACCATGAGGGCGACCAGGACGATCAGCGTCAGCACCGACCATTCGTTCGTCTGGATCTTTTCATAAACATCGAGAATGCCGCGCGGCAGTCCAACGACGATCCCGGCGAAGATGATCAACGACATGCCGTTGCCGATTCCGCGATCCGTGATTTGCTCACCCAGCCACATAATGAACGCCGTACCGGTCGTCAGCGTGAGCATGGTCATTAATGTGAAGCCGATTCCGGGATTGACGACGAACTGACCCTGACGCTGTAACGCGACGGCGATACCGGCCGACTGCACAGCGCTCAAGACAACCGTCAGGTAGCGCGTGTACGTCGTGATCTTCCGGCGCCCGAGTTCGCCTTCCTTGGAAAGCTTTTCCAAATAGGGCCAGACGACCGTCAGCAACTGCAGGATGATCGACGCCGTGATGTAGGGCATGATACCCAGAGCAAAGATCGTCAGTCGCCGGAAGTTTCCACCCGAAAACAGATCCAGGAATCCGAAAACTGTGCCCTGGTTCTGAGCGAAGAAATTCGCAAGCGCTTCAGAATCGATCCCTGGGGTCGGAATGTGGGCGCCAATGCGATAAACGGCCAGCAGCGCCAGCATGAATGCGATGCGTTTTCGCAGATCGGGTATGTTGAAAATATTTTGGATTGCTTCAATCACAGCCGTATGACCTCGCAGGTTCCTCCCGCGCTGGTGATCTTTTGCCGGGCGCTCTCAGTGAAGTAATGAGCGGAAATATGCAACGCTCGATCGAGCTGGCCATCGCCGAGAATGCGTACGCCGTTCTTCTCGAGTTTGCGGATAAGTCCAGCAGCCAAAAGTTCTTGAGGGCCAATCTTGGATCCCTTGTCGAATTTCACCAGATCGCTAACGTTTACGATCGAGAACTCTTTTTTAAACCTCGCATTCGTGAAGCCGCGCTTGGGCAAGCGCCGGTGCAGAGGCATCTGACCGCCCTCGAAGCCGCGCTTTTGGCTGCTTCCCGAACGCGACCACATGCCTTTACTTCCACGCCCTGCCGTTTTTCCATGTCCGCTGCCCGGACCCCGCCCGATCCTCTTCGTCTTGTGCGTAGATCCCGCATCCGGCCTGAGTGTGTTAATACCTGACATAAAATAATTTCTCTTCAATTTCCAACCTGCAATTTTGGAATTTACAATCTCCACTAATTTGAAATTCGAGATTCCAAGATTCCAAAATTTCAGATTGAATCTAATCCACGATGCGCACCAGGTGCGACACCTTAGCAACCATTCCCCGTATCGCCGGCGTATCGACCACTTCCCGCACGGCATTCAGCTTCGTGAAGCCGAGTCCCTTTACAATGAGCTTCTGCTTCTCGGTGAAACCAATCGCGCTCCGGTAGTATTGAATCTTCACTTTTGATGCGGCAGCGGCCTGTTTCTTCCCAGCCATGACTTATCCCAAAATTTCTTCCAGTGGTTTTTCGCGAAGCCGGGCGACATCCTGAGGGTCCTTCAGATTTCGAAGCCCCTCGAAAGTGGCCTTGATGACGTTGTGCGGATTCGACGTTCCAATGGACTTCGTCAGAATATTTTGAACCCCGGCCGCCTGCATCACCGCGCGCACGGCACCACCCGCAATAATCCCGGTTCCTTCCACTGCCGGCTTCAGCAGGACTCGTCCGGAACCGAACAGTCCCATCACTTGATGAGGAATCGTATTGTTCGTGATCGGAACCTTCACCAGATTCTTCTTCGCCGCTTCTATCGCTTTGCGAATCGCTTGCGGCACTTCCTTGGCTTTGCCATTGCCGTATCCGACATGACCGCCCTCATCACCGACCACGACGAGCGCGCTGAAACTCAAATTCTTGCCGCCCTTGACTACCTTCGTGACACGATTGATCGAAACGACGGTATCCTTGAGCTGCAATTGTGACGGATCGATTCTTCCCTTATTCATACTAAAACTTGAGACCCGCTTCCCGGGCTGCTTCCGCTAAAGCTTTTACCCTTCCGTGATAGAGATAACCGCCGCGGTCGAACAGAACGGCATCGATTCCCTGCGCTTTGGCGCGTTCGGCGACGAGCGTCCCAACAGCCTTCGCTGCGGCCACGTTGCTCCCGTTTTTGAGATCTTTTTTGGCGCTCCCATCCAAAGATGAAGCCGCTAATAACGTGGTACCCTTCGAATCGTCGATGATCTGGGCGTAGATATGTTTGTTGCTACGAAAAACCGCCAGACGCGGCCTGGCGGGTGAACCCGTGAGGCGCTTCCGGATCCGCTCGTGAATCCTCAGCCTTACTTCATTTGACGATACCTTCGGCATACTTATTTACCACCGGCCTTTCCGGCTTTCTTCTTCAGAACTTCGCCGACATAGCGGATTCCCTTGTTCTTGTAGGGATCCGGTTTTCTTAACGCGCGAATATTGGCCGCAATCTGTCCGACTTGCTGCCGATCCACACCGCTGACGGCCAGGCGCGTTTGCTTATCCACAGTGATATTGATACCCGGCGGAATCGGATATTCGATTGGATGTGAATATCCGAGCGTAAAGAGCACCGAATTCTTCCTCTGTTCCGCGCGATAACCGACACCAACAATCTCGAGCTCTTTGCTGAAACCTTCAGTCACACCGCGGACTGCATTCGCCACCAACGCGCGAGCCAAGCCATGAAACGCCTTTTCCGGACCGCTGTCGCCGGGCCGAGTGGCGACGAGTTGCTTGTCTTTCTGTTCCCATTTGATTCCGGGAGGAATCAGGTTGGTAACTGACCCTTTCGGCCCGGTAACGACGACAGCATTGGGTTTGATATCGACCTTCACCTTGTCGGGCACCGGGATCGGCTTTTTACCAATTCGAGACATAAAAAAATCCTGGTTGTCGGTTTTCAGTCATGAGTTTTGAGCTCATAAGTCACAACTTTGCTCAGTAAATGTTGCAAAGCAATTCGCCCCCAAAGCCTTCTTTACGGGCCTGCTTGCCGGTCATAACGCCATGCGACGTCGTTAGAATGTTGATACCCAGACCGCCGAGCACCTTGGGAATTTCATTCTTCGAAACGTACACGCGGCATCCGGGACGGCTGACGCGCTCGATCTTCGAAATGACCTGTTCGCCCTTGGGGCCGTACTTCAGAAAGACCGTCAAAAAGCCTTTGCCGCCTTCTTCCATCATTTTGTAGTGCGCGATGTAGCCTTCTTCTTTCAAGATTCGGGCGATTTCAATCTTCAGCCGCGAAGTCGGCATATCGACTTTCTGGTGCTTCCCCTGAACCGCATTCCGGACTCGGGTCAGCATGTCTGCAATCGGATCAGTCATATTCGACCCCCACGCCTACCAGCTACTCTTGATCACTCCCGGGACTTCACCCGAGAGTGACAACTGCCGGAAGCAAATACGACAAAGCTGGAACTTTCTGATGAAGCCGCGCGGCCTTCCACAGCGCTTGCAGCGGTTGTGGTAACGCACGGCAAATTTCTTCTTCTTTGCTTCTTTCGCTACCGCTGATGTTCGAGCCATTCCTTCGTTACTCCTGATTATTAGCGTCGGGCCCACCGGCCGGCCCACCGTCGGTACTATCTCTTTTATGGGCCATCGGCCGGTCCCCCCAGGCCTACTGCCTGAAAGGCATCCCAAGCTGCTTCAAAAGTTCCCGCGCTTCGTCGTCGGACCGGGCGGTCGTCACAATCGTGACGTTCATTCCCCGAACCTTATCGACCTTCGCGTAATCGATTTCTGGAAAGATCAGTTGATCGCGCAAACCCAGTGTGTAGTTTCCCCGTCCGTCAAAGGACTTCGTGGAAACGCCGCGAAAATCGCGGACGCGGGGAAGCACCACACTCGTTAAACGGTCCAAAAATTCAAACATCCGCTCCCCGCGCAGTGTCACGGCCGCGCCGATCGGCATGTTCTGGCGGAGTTTGAAATTCGCGATCGACTTCTTCGCCCGCGTCACAACCGGCCGCTGGCCGGCGATTCGTCCAAGCTCATCGGTTGCCACGTCGAGAATCTTCGCATTCGCAACAGCTTCGCCCAGCCCCATATTGATGACGATCTTTTCGAGCTTCGGCACCGCCATCACATTTTTGTAGTTGAAATGCTTTATCAAAGCCGGCACAACCTCTTTCGTATACCGCGTGCGCAAACGGCTTGGCTCTTGTGGCCCTTTGGGTTTTGCTTTCTTTGCACCGGCTTCTTTTGGAGCCGCTTCCGGGGCTTCTTTGGGGGCCTTTGCTTTCTTTGGTTCTTTCTTACTCATTCAATGGTACTCCCGCATTTCCTGCATGCCCGCACGCGCCGGCCATCAGCCAGTATCTTGTTTGCGATCCGTGTGTGCTCCTTGCAGTTCTTACAAACGATCGCGACGTTGGAAACATGAATCGGAGCTTCTTTCTCGACGATTCCGCCTTTGATGTTGCGCTGAGGATTCGGACGCGTATGGCGCTTGATCATCTGGACACCTTCGACCACGATCTTCTGATCCTTGGGCATGACGATCAAAACACGGCCGGTTTTCCCGCGATCCTTGCCGCGGAGAATATAAACCTCGTCGTTCTTCTTGATTGCAGGCATTGCCGGCATTCAGATGACCTCCGGAGCCAATGAAACAATCTTCATAAATTTTTTGTCCCGAAGCTCTCGAGCAACCGGTCCAAAAACGCGTGTGCCGATCGGTTCGTGATCGTCGTTGATCAGCACGGCCGCATTCTGGTCGAACCGGATATAAGTGCCGTCCTTACGCCGCGTTTCTTTCTTGGTGCGAACGATAACGCACTTCACGACAGATCCTTTTTTGACGTTGCTGTCGGGGCTGGCTTCCTTCACCGAAGCCGTAATGATGTCGCCGAGCCCAGCCTTCAGCCCGGTTGAGCCGCCGATCGGCAAAATGCATGCAAGCCGCTTTGCGCCCGAATTGTCGGCCACTTCAAGAATGGATCTCATCTGGACGGGCATGACACCTAAACTCCTGTCGTCGCTTCACGAAGAACTTCTTTAAGAGTCCAACGTTTGTTCTTGCTGAGGGGGCGGCTCTCGACGATACGAACCATGTCGCCTTCGTGTGCTTTTTTGTGCTCGTCGTGCACCATGAACTTCGAGCGTTTCGTGACAATTCGCTTGTAGACCGGGTGCTGGACTCGCCGGAACACCTCCACCACAATCGTTTTCTGCATCTTCGCGCTCGTTACGATTCCCACCTTCTCCTGGTGGTGCCGAGGCGAGTCGCCGCTGCCAGTCTGCCCTCCTTGGCTCGGCTCAACCGGTCCATGGGAGGGATCAATTTCTTGTTTCTCTTCGGCCATCGTTACTTCTCGCTTTCCTTCTCGTGCAAAATCGTCAGCAGTCGCGCCCGGTCTTTGCGCAGCTCACGGATCTTCTTCAGCGATTCGGTCTGTCCCATCGCCCATTGAAAGCGCAGCTTGAAGATTTGCTCACTCATTTCGGCTTCCTGACGCTCGAGCTCGTCGGCCGACATGTCGCGAAATTTCCTCGCGCGGTCCGCGGACTTCACGCCTCGCCTCCCTTTTCTTCACGCATGACGAACTTCGTGTGCACCGGAAGTTTTTGAGCGGCGAGGCGCATAGCCTCGCGAGCGACCGATTCAGGTACGCCCTCCATCTCATAGAGAATCCGGCCTGGTTTGACTACGGCAATCCAGTATTCGGGCGCCCCTTTTCCTTTACCCATTCGCGTTTCTGCCGGCTTCTTGGTGACGGGTTTATCGGGAAAAACGCGAATCCAAATCTTTCCGCCGCGCTTGACGAAGCGAGCGATTGCGATTCGTCCGGCTTCAATCTGGCGGTCAGTGATCCAAGCCGCATCCAGTGTTTTCAAGCCGTAATCCCCGAACGCCAGCGACGATCCGCGCCACGCCTTGCCGCGCATTCGGCCGCGTTGTTGCTTGCGGTACTTCACTTTTTTGGGCATCAACATCGGTTAGATCCTTGCGGCGGCCGGAGCCTGAGGCGCTTTGCTGGGGAGGATCTCGCCTTTGTAAATCCAGCATTTCACCCCGATGACTCCGTAAGTCGTATATGCCTGCGCAAAACCGTAATCCACATCGGCCCGCAATGTGTGTAGAGGAAGACGGCCTTGCAAGTACCACTCGGAGCGCGCGATTTCCGCGCCGTTCAACCGGCCGCTCACGCGAACTTTGATTCCTTTGGCGCCGAACCGAAGAGCCGAATCGACGGATTTCCGCATCGCGCGGCGGAAAGCGATTCGTTTTTCGAGCTGCAGGGCGATCGATTCGCCGACCAATTGTGCGTCCAATTCCGGCCGGTGGATCTCCTGAATATTGATGTAGACCTCGCGGTTTGTGCGCTTCTGGATATCCGCCTTGAGTTTGTCGATCTCGGCGCCCTTACGGCCGATGATGATACCGGGTCGCGACGTGTGGATCGTAATGCGAAGCTTGTTTGCCATCCGCTCCACTTCGATGTTGCTGACGCCGGCATGGGCGAGCTGTTTTTTGAGGTCGCGCTTGAGTTTCAAGTCCTCGTGCAATAGCCGGCTGTAATCGCGCTTGGCAAACCAGCGCGAGCGCCATGGTTTTGTGATGCCGAGGCGGAATCCATAGGGATGTGTCTTCTGGCCCATTATTTCCTCTCTCCCAGTTCGATCGTGATGTGAGCGGTGCGGCGCTGATACCGGTATGCCCGGCCCATCGGCGCCGGACGGATTCGCTTCAGCCGCGGTCCTTCGTTGATGAAACATCGTTCGACGAAAAGGTTGTCGGCATCGATGTTTTCATCCTTGTGCGTCGCGTTCGCAACGGCGGACTTGACGACTTTTTCAATCTCGTGCGTCGCTTTCGGTTTGTTCGTGAACTTCAATGTCATCAAGGCTTGGTTGACGTTCATACCGCGAATCAAATCCATCGTGAGCCGCGCTTTCTGAGGCGACATCCGGATGAACCTGCCGGTCGCTTTGCTTATCATAATCAGTTCGCTTTCGGCGGTGGTGCTGCTGGAGCGCCTGCACCGCCACCGGCTGCTGCCGGCGGGGATCCGCCTCCACCTGCCGGGGACGGACCGGCCGGGGCGACGACTCTGTCTTTCGATCCAGCCGCACTATGCCCCTTGAAAATACGCGTCGGCGCGAATTCTCCCAACTTGTGCCCGACCATATTCTCGGTGAGGTAAACGGGAATAAATTTCTTCCCATTGTGCACCGCGATCGTGTGGCCGACCATCTCGGGTGTGATCGTCGAGCGCCTCGACCACGTCTTATGAATCTTCTTCTCGTTTTTCGCGTTCATCGCGAGGATTGCTTTCATGAGATGGTTGTCGATGAACGGTCCCTTCTTTAAAGAACGCATGCTACTTGCTCTTCCTCTTCACAATGAACTTGTCGGTTCGTTTGTTGTTGCGCGTTTTATAACCGAGCGTCGGCACTCCCCACGGAGTCATGGGGTGGTACCCTTTAACTCGGCCTTCGCCACCACCATGTGGATGATCGACCGGATTCATCACAACACCTCGCACGGTTGGCCGAATTCCCAGGTGCCTCGTGCGTCCGGCTTTTCCAACAGTGACGTTTTCGTGATCGAGATTCCCAACTTGTCCGATCGTGGCCATGCAGTCGACGTTCACCAGGCGGACTTCGCCTGAAGGAAGCTTCACATGGGCATAGTCGCCTTCCTTCGCCACAAGCTGCGCTGCGGCGCCGGCGCTGCGCGCCATCTGAGCGCCCTTACCCGGACGCAACTCGATATTGTGAACGGTCGTACCGAGCGGAATATTTCGCAGCGGCAGCGCGTTGCCGACAAGGATATCGGCTTCCGGGCCCGCAACTACTTTCATCCCGACTTTTAGTCCGACGGGCTGCAGAATGTAGCGGCGTTCCCCGTCGGCATAACTCAGCAGAGCGATGAATGCCGCGCGGTTCGGATCATATTCGATGGTTTCGACCTTTGCCGGAATCCCGACTTTGTCGCGGCGAAAATCGATGATCCGGTAATGCTGCTTGTTTCCGCCCCCGCGATGGCGAACCGTCAGATGACCATAATTGTCGCGACCGTCGGTCCGGGTCTTCCGATCGAGCAACGGCTTGTACGGCTCGTCGGTGGTGATCTCCTGCTTGTAATCAATAACGGTCTTGAACCGGAGTGAGGCGGTCTTGGGTCTGAAAGTCTTAATTGCCATTACAAATTCTCCCCGTACTCGATCATTTTTTCGCCCTCGCGAAGCGTGACGTACGCTTTCTTCCAGTCCGGACGGTATCCGCTATATTTCCCCCGTCGTCGCATCTTTCCGGGAACAACCATCGTCCGTACCGCCTTTACCTTGACTTTGAACAAGCGCTGGACGGCTTCCTGGATCTGCTGTTTGCTGGCGTCATCGTCCACTTCGAAGCAAAGCGTGCGGTCGTTCTCTTTCAGCGTCAGGCCCTTTTCCGTGATAATCGGACGCTTGATGACGTTGTGAATGGCGCTCATTTCGTCAACACCTCCTCGAGCGCTTGGATCGCTGCCTTGGAGAATACGACATGCTTTGCGTTCAGCAGATGGTATGGCGTGACCTGCAGGTTCACCAGCAGTTGAACGTCACTCAGATTTCGCGCCGCCAGCAAAAGATTCAGATTTTCCTGATGGTCGATCAGCAAAACCTTCCGATCGAAGCCAAGTTTGGCGAGAGCTTGCGCGAACGGCTTGGTTTTATGGTTCTCCAAATCGAACGCGTCGACGACATTCAGCTGATTCTCTTTCAGCTTCAACGCCAGAGCGGATTTCAAAGCGGCGCGGAACATCTTCTTCGGCAGGTGATATTCGTAATCGCGAGGCCGGGGACCAAATACGGTGCCGCCCTTACGCCACAATGGATTTCGGATTTCCCCAACCCGCGCGCGGCCTGTGCCCTTCTGCCGCCACGGTTTCTTCCCGCTGCCTTGCACCTCAGCGCGCGTTTTCGTGTTGTGGGTACCGGCTCGCCGGCTGGCGAGGTATTGCTTGACTGCCTGATGCATGAGTCCCACGTTGACCGGACCGGCAAACACGGCATCAGCCAGCTCGAGCTGGCCTACGACCTCATTGTTCAGGTTCTTGATATCAACGCTGGCCATATCACGGCTCCGCTTTCTCCACCACCACATATCCACCCGGCGGGCCAGGTACGGCGCCGCGGACGAATAGCAGGTTGTTCTCTTGATCGACTCGGGCCACCCGAAGGTTCTGTACAGTCACGCGTGCATTGCCCAAGTGTCCCGCCATCCGCATTCCCTTCAGAACGCGGGAGGGATAAGCCGATGAACCGATGGAACCCGGAGCACGATGGAACATGGAGCCGTGCGTGGCACGGCCGCCGCGGAAATGATGCCGCTTCACAAATCCGGCAAACCCACGCCCTTTGCTAGTTCCAACGACGTCGACAAGTTCGTCCCTAGTGAAGATGTTGACCATGACCTTATCGCCTGGATTTGCGCCGTCCTCGCCCTGAACCCCGACCTCGCGCACGAACCTGGCCGGTGCGACGTTGGACTTTTTGAAATGCCCCGTCATCGGTTTCGTGACGCGTTTCGGTTTCACAAACTCGACGAATCCAAGCTGCACGGCATCGTAGCCGTCCTTCTGTTTCGTCTTTCTTTGGACGACAACGCAGGGACCCGCCTGAATCACGGTAACGGGAACAATGGTTCCGTCATCGCCCAGCAGTTGCGTCATGCCGACTTTCTTACCCAATAGCCCCGTAATCATTTCGTGTGCTCCCGCCCGAACGCTTTGATCTCCACGTCGACGCCGGCGGGCAAATCCAACTTCATCAGAGCGTCCACGGTTTGAGGCGTGGGCTCGAGAATATCGAGGAGCCGTTTGTGCGTGCGAATCTCAAATTGCTCGCGCGATTTCTTGTCCACATGTGGCGAACGCAAAACCGTAAATTTATTAATGACGGTCGGAAGCGGAATCGGACCTGCCACACGCGCGCCGGTCCGTTTCGCGGTATCCACGATCTCTGTGGCGGACTGATCGAGTACGCGAGAATCGTAGGCCTTTAATCGAATTCGAATCTTTTCGTTCAGCATTTTAGTAATTTAGGAATAGCCACAAAAAGGCACAGGAATCACGAAAAATTCTTGTGTCTTTTGTGCTTTTTAGTGCTATTCCCCCTTTCGTCACGCCACGATATCGGTCACGGTTCCCGCGCCAACCGTTCGTCCGCCTTCCCGGATCGCGAATCGCAGTCCTTTCTCCAGCGCCACCGGCGTGATCAACTCAATCGTCAGGTTCACGTTGTCGCCCGGCATGACCATCTCCACCCCTTCGGGCAGATCTGCCGTCCCGGTCACATCCGTCGTCCGAAAATAAAATTGCGGCCGGTATCCCTTAAAGAACGGCGTGTGCCGTCCCCCTTCTTCCTTCGTCAACACATACACTTCCGCCTTGAACTTCGTGTGCGGCGTGATCGATGCCCCCTTGGCCACCACCTGTCCCCGCTCGACTTCTTCCTTCTTGGTCCCCCTCAGCAGCAGTCCCACGTTGTCGCCGGCCTGCCCTTCATCCAGGAGTTTCTTGAACATCTCCACGCCCGTGATCACCGTCTTGAACGTCGGCCGGAATCCCACGATCTCCATCTCCTCGCCCACCTTCACCACACCACGCTCGATCCGTCCCGTCACCACCGTCCCCCGGCCTGAAATCGAAAAAATATCCTCGATCGGCATCAAAAACGGCTTGTCGATCGCCCGCTGCGGTATCGGAATGTAGTTATCCACCGCCGCCATCAGCTCATCGATCTTCTTCACCCATGCCGGATCATCTTCCATCCCCTTCAGCGCCGAACCCCGTATCACCGGTATCTCATCCCCCGGAAATCCATAGCTCTTCAGCAGATCCCGCACTTCCAACTCCACCAAATCCAGCAACTCCGGATCTTCCACCGCGTCGCACTTGTTCAAAAACACCACGATGTAGGGCACCCCCACCTGCCGCGCCAACAAAATGTGCTCTCGCGTCTGCGGCATCGGCCCGTCCGTGGCCGCCACCACCAATATCGCCCCATCCATCTGCGCCGCCCCCGTGATCATGTTCTTGATGTAGTCGGCGTGTCCCGGACAATCCACATGCGCATAGTGCCGCTTGGCCGTCTCGTACTCCACGTGTGCCGTCGCGATCGTGATCCCTCGCGCTTTCTCTTCCGGCGCGTTATCGATCGAATCAAACGACCGGTATTTCACCTTCGGATTGTGCTTCGACAACACCTTCGTGATGCACGCCGTCAACGTCGTCTTCCCGTGATCGATATGCCCGATCGTCCCCACGTTCACGTGCGGCTTCGTTCTCTCGTATT
>MNKP01000188.1 GCA_001920875.1 Acidobacteria bacterium 13_1_20CM_2_55_15 | reverse complement strand
TAATCCACGATATCGCCGGTTTTGAGGCTGTCCGGGAGTACATCCCACGTATACGTCTCGATCTCGAGCTGTCGAGACACCGGATTGGCTTTGTGGAACCGGAGAGCATCCTCAATAGCAAAGCGCGTAGTCCGAAAAGGTCCGAGGTCATCCAAAAACACGGGCACGTGAATATGTGTCCGCCATTCGCGCGGACCCGGGTTCGACTTCCACGCGGCGAAAGCGTCTTCGAGATTGAGGAACATCGTGAACTTGCCGTCTTTTTTCTCCAGCGTCTGGGTCAGATAAATGGTTTGAGCGTAGCGATGCAACACGTCGATGGCTTTCTCAGTCACCTGGGACACGTAAATGGCGGCTGCCTCCTGCAGCTTGAAAACGGGAATGCCCGCATCGACGAGCTTCTGCAGCGAGACCGAAATGTTTTCGTATTCGACGGCTTGATGGCAAATGTCGAACACCGTGCCCAGATGACGCCGCAGTGCTGAGTGCGCCTCGGAAATTGGAATTCCGGCAAGCTTCGCAACCCTGGCCGCAGCCGTTCCCGAATACAGGTGATGGGTGAAATAGTCCACGACCTCGTCGGTCGTTTCGAGGAAGCAATACGGTTCGGGTTCGAGCGCCAGGCCAACAGTACGGCCACTTCGGTCCTGGAGTTCCACGAGGTGCGCCACAACGCGCAGCACATGTTCCGTGAATTCGGCAACGACCTCGGGTCCGGTGACGCGCGGCTTGAACCCGAGAGGTGGACTCTGGATCGAGGGCGCCGTTCCTTCGGGCGCGACATCCGCCAGGATCTCAGCAACATTGATTGTGTATTGCGTCCGTTCTTCGGTGCGCCAGTCCGGTTCGTAGACTTGCTCTTTGACGATGCGTCCCTTGAAAGGACCGTAAGGAAACGCATTCACCGTGTAGAGATACATGTCATTGTCGTCGAGAAACCTCTTCAGCTTGTCGCGCTCGGCCCGATTGCTGACGAGCGTTTGTGCCGACTCCGCCGCCAGGCGCAAGGACACACCGAATCGTTCCTTTGGCGCGATGCGCTCTTTCACTTTGGGAACATATGTCGTCAGGCTGTTCCAGATTTCGCTCCAATTGTCGCCGGGATGAACCAGTGTCGAATATGTCAGATGGCCGAGACCTTTGCCCAGATCCATATGATTGCTCCTGATTGCTAACTGTACTTATTCCAGCCCGCATGCTCGCGCCTGCTCTCGCGCGAGAACCGCCTGGTCCTTGTTTCCATCGCCGTGTGCAATCGCACCCAAAAGACGATCGCGGTAAATATCCAGGGTCGGTAGTGGAACGCGAGCCAGATCCGCTGCCGCCAATATCAGATTGGCGTCTTTGATTCCGACTTGAACCGGAGATCCGACCTTGTCGTACGTTTCATCGACCATCGTCTTGCCGTAACCCTTATACGCCGGTGCTCCGGCGAATAGTCCATCGGTCATCACATCGTACATGACCTGCGGTGCGACTCCGTATTTGCGTATAAGCGAGAAGGCCTCCGCTTGCGCCACGATAGCAGCGCCAAGCACGAGATTGTTGGCCAACTTGATCGCCGTGGCAAATTCCGGCTTCTCGCCGGCCTCGAAAGTCCGGCGGCCAATGACTTGAAACAGCGGATCGCATCGCCGCACGGCGCCGGAGGGACCGGCAGCTACGATTCCAAGTTGGCCTGAAGCCGCAAGGTCCGGGCGGCCCAAAACGGGGGCGGCCACCAGAACTTGATTCGCTTTCGCATGAGCATCCGCCAAAGTTCGAATCGCAGCCACTCCGTATGTCCCCATCGCCAGATGGATTGATCCCGGCGGAAACGAGTCCCGCAGCCCGCCGGGACCAAGAACCACGTTGATCACGCTTTCATCTTCAACCAGCATCGTGATCACCACGTCACGTCCTTTTGACACATCTGAAACCGATGACGCGATTCTCGCGCCTGCCGCGCCGAGCTCCGTGGTCGCTTCGCGCACAATGTCGTAAACGGCCAGATCGTGGCCTCCGCCGAGAATGCGGCGCGCCATTCCTTTGCCCATGCGGCCTAAGCCAATGAAACCGACTTTCATAAGGAAGATTCGACTCCCAGGGGGGACAATTCGGGGACAGACACCTCAATCACCGAGGTGTCTGTCCCCGAATTGGCTAAAAATCTGTGGGCGCGAGCGCGTTATTGCCGTCCCAGTCGACGACCTTGCCGTCCTTGTGTTTCAGGAATCCCAAAAGACAGCCGTTAGATCCATCCTTGAGGCGATGGCATCGTGCCTTGACGGTGTCGCCGGGCTTGACGGTATCGGTCGTCACACCCGCTCTTTGAAGGCCGACGCGGCCGGTTGCTTCCAAAGCCCAGATTTGCGGTTCGCCGCTGGCATCCTTGACTTCTAAGTAGACCCAGGAATGGGGGACGATCAGGTGTACTTCCTTGACGATACCCTCAATGTCCATGAACGTGTCGACGTAATTGCCGTGGGAATGGTGTGACCACGCCGGCAAAATGAACACAACAGCACAAGTCGCCGCAAGACCAAAAGCTGATTTTAATCGCATGCTCGCCCTCCTTCAATTACTGGCATCGGGTTGCTCCGCTCCCTTCCGCACCCCCCTTGTCCCGATAAACCTTGTGGCAGTTTGCACACGCGTCGTTCAATTTTTCGCTGATGTCCAGGAACGCGTCGTAGTCTCTCTTTTGTGACAACTGATGAGCGAGCTTCCCCACCTCTACCAAGGCCGCAACGTACTGTTTCCAGTCGGCGCGATCGACGGGTACAGGCCGGCCATTTTGACATTTGCGTCCGGGAGTCAAGAGAAGAGGCGCACTCTCGGTAAGCGCAACGGCGGCCTGATCAATGGCCAACCATCCGGGGTAAACGGTGGCTCCCCACTCAACGTAGTCAAAAGGTGATTTCGCCAGTTCCTTTTTCGCTTGGGCTCCCGGATCTTTGAGCTGGGTATTAAAAATGATGTTCGCATTGGGAAACGCAATGGCCCGCATCAACTCCGCCAGATTTCCCTCAGGCGGGGGAAGAGAACCGCCGGAGGACGTCACCGTAGGCGCTGCAGACGACTGCGCGGCCGGAAACGCAATCTGAGCCAGCGCGGCCTCATTGAGTTCTGTTTGTCCGGCAGGAAATTTTCCGCTCCGGAGAATGTACGCAGCGAGATCGATGGATTGAGGCCGCGAAAGACTTCCGGGCGACGTGAACGGCATCGTCTTCTGAATCTTGTCCACAAGATTCGTCAAGGGCCGCGCACTCCAGTTCGCAAGAAAATCGTCGCCGACGAGCGGCGGCCCGCTCACTCCTTCCATTGCATTGCCGTGACATTCGGCGCATTGCGATTTGTAAATGTCCTGCCCACGCGATGCCTGCGCATCGGAGTACACACGGTCCGAGATCGAGCGGACCTGCCCGGCCTCCACCCCCAGTGAGGCAACTGCGATAAGCACAAAAGGAACAAATGGAATCAGACGCATCATTTATACCTTCCTATTTCAGCAATCGTAGCCGAGAGGATAGATGAAAATGAGAAGTGGGTGCAATGTTTAAGGGCGAGCCGCATTCCCCTCCTCTGCGAGGAGGGGAATGCGGTTCGGCAACTCCAATCACCCTAGTTGGATTCAGTCTCACCGGTAGCGAAGCGAATACCCCTGAGGTAAGCCTCGATCTCAGTTTTCTCGACGTTTTTACGCATGACTGTGGAAAGCGCAGACGCCGGATCGTCGATCAGCTTGAGGACTTCAGCGAGCCTGACTTCGCTGCGAGCCACCTCCTCCAGTATCTTCGAGGAATCAGTCGTCAAGCCGGAACCGTGACCAGGTGCTGTAATTTCCTGCCAAGGAGCAGCCGCGGCAGACGCCGCTTTGGCTCGCAATTCTGCTTCAAGCTTTTGGACCTCTTGTTCCAGCAAGAAACAGCGATCGCGGTCGACCCTTAACTGCGCCTCGAGTTGCGACCGCGCCGCCTCAGTCTGATTTGACCGTTCTTCAAGTTCCGCGCGGCTCTTTGTAACTTCTTTTAGCTTGGCTTCGAGTTCTGTGCGTCCTGCGTTTGCCCGGTTTGTTTCCTGTCGCAACGACGAGATCGATTCTTCGGCCAGGGCAAAGCGTTCGGCTGCCTCCCGCAGGCGGATTTCGGCATCACTTCGATGTGCCGCGGCATCGCCCAGCTTGCTTTCCAGCCGCTGGTTTTCACCTTGAAGCTGATTTAAATCCATACGGAGCTTGCCCAAAGCGAGCTCGGTTTCGAAAAGACTGGCAGACGTTTCCTTCAGCCGGGTTTCAAATTCACCCTTTGCCGCTGAAGCTTCAGCCTCTGTAAGCTTCAACTCTGCCTGCAATTTGATAAGGGCTTCCTCTACCTCCGAGCGCCGCCTTTGGGCTTCCTTGAGCTGAGTTTCCAGCTCTTTCCTTCCCGTTTCCGCTTGACCCGTGTCTGCCAGCAGCCGTTTAACCGATTGCTGCGCCTCGATACGCTTGTCCTCGGACTGTTGGAGTCTTGTTTCAATCTCGATCTTTTCCGCGCTGAGCTGACGGGCCTGAGCCTGCGCTTCGGCAAGACTCTGCTCGCTTGCGGACAGCTTCTCGGCGGCCTGTTGCAGCTTATCCTGGAGTTCCCGTAGTTCATCGGCCATTTGGCGGTAATCGGCTTGAGATTTGCTGAGAGCCTGTTCGGTTTCCTCAAGCTTCGCCGCCGTATTGCGCTTTTGCTCTTCGAACTGTTTGTTCGCAATCTGAAGCCGGCGCTCCATCAACGCCGTTTCAGCCATAGCCATCTCGAACTCTTTGCCGTACTTTGTACGGAGTTCCAGTTGCGTTTGCGTCCGCGCTACGCGTTCGGCCGCACGTACAGCCTGCTTAATCTGGTCCTCAACAGCGACAGCAACGGTCGATATCGACCGCTCAAAGTTCTGTTTGAGGCCTGCTCCGAGCGCCTCGATCTCCGTCAACAGTCGCTCGATTTCAGCGCGCAGAGCCGCGAATGTTTCCGGCGGTATCGCCGGTTGTTCTTTCTCGTTTTCGGGGGAGCGGGTAGGTGTGGACATTGGTTTTTGAATTAACGATGGTATCTCAGGAGCCTGCTTGATCCGCAACGGACTTTTCGACTAGTCTGGTCCAATTCGGAAGGAGAAGCAAAACCATTATGGCTATTGCAAGCATTAATCCAGCGACGGGACAGGTTCTGAAAACGTTCGAACCGCTCTCGGATGCCCAAATCGAGAAAAAGCTGCAGCTTGCCGCGGATACCTTTTCAAAATTCCGAAAACTTTCATTCAGTGAACGTGCCCGAACGATGGCCCGAGCCGGCGAAATTCTGGAAGCTGAAAAAGAGGCGCTCGGCCGCCTGATGACGACAGAAATGGGCAAAACATTGAAGTCGGCTGTCGCTGAAGCGGCCAAATGCGCATGGGTCTGCCGGTACTACGCCGAGAACGCCGAACGGTTTCTAGCCGATGAAGTTGTCGAAACGCCTGCAAAGAAAAGCTTTATTCGGTATCAACCGCTCGGAGTCGTCTTGGCGGTGATGCCGTGGAATTTCCCGTTCTGGCAAGTTTTCCGCTTCATTGCTCCGGGATTGATGGCAGGAAACGTCGGACTGCTGAAACATGCGTCCAATGTGCCGCAATGCGCGCTCAAGATCGAAGAGATTTTGTCACACGCCGGTTTTCCCCAAGGGGCTTTCCAAACCCTGCTGATCGGCGCACAGCAGGTCGATGGGGTTTTGTCGGATGATCGCGTCGCTGCCGCCACATTGACCGGTAGTGAAGGTGCCGGCATTCAGGTGGGTGTGTCTGCGGCGAAACGCATAAAGAAGGTCGTACTGGAGCTAGGCGGCAGCGATCCATTCATCGTTACTCGTAATGCAAGTGTGGATCAAGCCATCGCGACTGCCGTGGAAGCCCGGATTATCAACAACGGGCAGTCGTGCATTGCCGCGAAGCGATTTATCGTCCTGGACGAAATCGCCGAAAAATTCGAAAGCGGCTTCGTGTCCAGAATGAAGTCCCTCAAAGTCGGCGATCCGATGGATTCGCAAACCGAGCTCGGCCCGCTTTCCACGGCCGATGCGGTGAAATCGCTTCACGCCGACGTTCAGAAGACAATCCAGGCGGGCGCGCGTGTCTTAACCGGCGGCAGGCCCATCGAGCGTCCTGGAAATTATTACGAGCCGACCGTCCTGACGAACATCCCGAAGGATTCGCCCGCCTATCGTGAGGAATTCTTCGGTCCTGTGGCTTCCGTGTTTCGCGTGAAGAATATTGATGACGCCATCCGGCTCGCCAACGATTCCAGATTTGGACTGGGGGCCAGCGCCTGGACCAACGATCCCCAAGAGCGCGAACAGTTCGAAAACGAGATCCAGGCCGGAATGGTTTTCATCAACAAGATGGTGGTTTCCGATCCTCGAATGCCTTTTGGCGGTGTAAAATCCTCCGGCCACGGCCGCGAGCTTGGAGTCCACGGGATACGGGAGTTTACGAATATCAAGACGGTTTGGGTGGAGTAAATGGCAAATATCGGATATGTCGGTTTGGGGACGATGGGCGGCCAGATGGTGAATCGTTTCCTCGAAAAAGGCCACCCCGTCACGGGCTACAACCGAACGCGTTCCAAAGCCCAGTGGCTCATTGATAAAGGGCTGAAGTTCGCCGATTCTCCGCGTGCCGTCGCCGCCTCCACGGATTTCGTTCTTTCAATGGTGACGAACTCCGAAGCGCTCTCCCGAATTGCTGAAGGTCCGAACGGCATCATCGAGGGACTCGGTCCGGGTAAAGTGTGGATCGACATGAGCACCGCCAGTCCCGCCGTCTCCCGCGCTCTTGCGGCTAGAGTTCGCGAAACGGGCGCTGACATGGTTGACGCGCCTGTGTCGGGAAGCGTCCTCACGATCCAACAGGGAAAGCTCTCCGTCATGGTCGGTGGCCGGCCGGAGACGTTTGAGCGCGTCAAGCCGCTGCTGCTCGATCTTGGACCGAAGGTCACGTACGTCGGCGAAAATGGACTGGCCCTGGTGATGAAGATTGCGACCAACCTCGCTTTGCCCGTACAGCTATTGGCCTTCACTGAAGGCGTTTTACTTGCCGAAAAGAGCGGAATCCCGCGGGAAGTTGCGCTGGAGGTGCTCTTGAACAGCGTCGCGGCCTCGCCGATGCTTCAATATCGCGGACCGTTCGTGTTGAAGATGCCCGATGAGGCATGGTTCAACGTGAACATGATGCAGAAGGACATGCAGCTCGCTCTGGAGCTGGGCCGGCAAGTCCAAGTGCCGCTGCCGACAACTTCCATCGCGAATGAATTCCTCACGGCTGCGCGCGCCATGGGCCTTGCCGAGCAAGACTTCGCGATCATCTTCAAGGTATTGGAAAAGATATCTGGAGTTTCAAAATGACAACCGCTGTCGATCGGCCAAAAACTCAGTCCGAAATTGAGGCCCAACAGTGGCTTCACATGTACCGGCGGATGGTCATGATCCGGCTCTTCGAAGAGCAGGTCAATGACCTCTATACTCGCGCTCTGATGCCCGGTCTCGCCCACCTTTATATAGGCGAAGAAGCGGTTGCCGTTGGCGTCTGTGCGGCGCTCGAGCCGGCCGATTACATCACGAGCACCCATCGGGGCCACGGACACTGTCTCGCCAAAGGTGCTGCACTCGACAGAATGTTTGCCGAATTGCTCGGCAAAGAAGCCGGCTACTGTAAAGGAAAGGGCGGCTCCATGCACATTGCGGACCCGGATACGGGAAACCTCGGAGCCAATGCCATCGTCGGCGGCAGCGCAGGAATCGCAACGGGCGCGGCCCTTTCCGCGAAACGTTTGAAGACCGGGCAAGTCGCGGTGTGCTTCTTCGGCGACGGCGCGCTTGGACAAGGCTTGCTGTATGAAGTGATGAACATGGCGTCACTTTGGAAACTTCCCGTCATCTACGTCTGCGAAAACAACCTCTATAACGAATACACCCATAATTCAGAAACGGCCGCAGGTGATATGTTGACGCGTGCCGTAGCCTTCGGTCTGCCCGCCCTAACGGTGGATGGACAGGACGTGCGCGCCGTTTACCAAATGGCCAAGGCGATCGTGGACCGAACTCGCTTGGGCGCCGGCCCAACGTTTTTACTGTGCAACACATATCGGTTCATGGGACACCACGTCGGCGACATCAATCGTGAATACTATCGGTCGAAGCAGGAAGAGCAGATGTGGAAGACCGAGCGGGACCCGATCCATTTACTCAGTGATTGGATGATCTCTCAGAATCTTGCCGATCGCGCTCGCTTCGATCAGATTCGATCGGAAGTGAAGTCGGAAGTGGAGAAGGCGGTCCAATTTGCGATCGCTGCTCCCTATCCGGCTCCGGACAAAGCGGACCAGGACGTTTATGCCTGAAACTCGAGAACTCACAATGGCCGAAGCAGTCCGCGAAGCCATGGCGGAAGAAATGCGCCGCGATCCTCGCGTTTTCATTTGCGGTGAAGACATTGCGGAAGCGGGCACCGTGTTCAAGGTCCTTACAGGTTTGGTCGACGAATTCGGCACAGAACGCGTCTTGGATACGCCGATATCCGAAGCCGGATTTACAGGTATTGCCGTCGGCGCCGCAATGACGGGCATGCGTCCCATCGTCGATATCATGTTCGGCGACTTCTCCACCCTCGTCATGGACCAGATGGTGAACCAGGCCGCGAAAGTCCATTACATGTCCGGCGGCAAGTGGAAGGTGCCAATGGTCATGCGCGCCACGCTCGGCGCGACACGCCGCTCGGCTGCGCAACACTCGCAGTCGCTGCACGCATGGTTTTGCCACATTCCCGGATTGAAGGTTGCACTGCCATCGACACCGTACGACGCGAAAGGTCTCCTGAAGAGCGCGATTCGCGACGACAATCCGGTGGTCTTCTTCGAAGACAAGATGATGTACAAGCTGAAGGGCTCCGTGCCTGCGGAGGACTACACGATTCCGTTTGGCGTCGCTGACGTGAAGCGCGAGGGCACGGACATCACTATCGTGGCGACGAGCAGCATGGTGCAGGTTGCGTTAGGCGCGGCCCAAATGCTGGAGGAGCACGACATCAGCGCGGAGGTCATCGATCCTCGCACCGTCTGGCCGCTGGACGAAAAGGCACTGATCGCATCCGCGAAGAAAACCTCGCGCGTGATCGTCGTCGATGAAGGATATGGACGATATGGAGTGACGGCGGAAATCGCATCCGTGATTGCCGAAGGGGCATTCTTCGATCTGGAAGCGCCGGTAAAGCGTATCGGAGCGATGCACGTTCCCATTCCATTTTCACCGCCGCTCGAAGACGCGACTGTTCCCAACGAACAGACGGTATTCGAAGCGGCAAAAGCACTTTGCGGCCGATAAATGGCTACCAGCATCGTGATGCCTGCGCTCGAAATGGCGCAAGAAACCGGAAAGATTGTCTCCTGGCTGAAAAAAGAAGGCGATACCGTCAGCAAAGGCGAAATCCTTCTTGAAGTGGAGACGGATAAGGCGGTCGTCGAAGTCGAGGCCACCGCGGACGGTGTCCTTGCTGGCGTGAAATCGCGCGAAGGTGATGTGGTTCCCGTGGGCCAAACCATCGCCTGGCTCGTCTCGCCCGGCGAACAACCTCCCGCAGAGCCGCTTGCGGCGCCTCCTGCGGCCCGTGCGGCTGTAGGGGCGCTCTATGAGCGCCCTGGGCGGTCGCAGACCGCCCCTACAGAACTGGGTTCCAATTCTCCACAAATCTCTCCCAAGGCGCGCCGCCTCGCCAAAGAGAAAGGCGTCGACATAACGAAAATCGTTGGCCGAGGGCCCGATGGCGTCATCACGAGCGAAGATGTTCTCAAAGCCGCCGAAGCCCCGTCCGCCCCAACGCCCGTCGCAGCGCCCTCCACGCTCAGCGCCGTTGCCCGGTTAATGGCCGAGCGCACAACTCAAAGCTGGACTCAAGTTCCGCACTTCTTCCTCGTTCGGGACGTGGATGCCGGCGCCTTGATCGACCTCCGCGAAACGTTGGGGTCTAAAACCGTCACCCACACCGATCTCCTGGTTGCGCTCGTCGCGAGAGTGCTCACAAAACATCCGAAGCTGAATGCAACATGGGACAGCGGCGCCATCCGTCTGAATTCCAGCATCAATATTAGTGTTGCCATGGCAGTTCAGGATGGTGTAGTTGGAGCAGTAATTCCGAATGCCGACAAAACAGGGATCACTGAGATTGCATCTCAGCGGAAGGAACTGACCGATCGCGCCCGTAACGGACGGCTAAGACCGGGCGACGTAGCCGGCGGCACATTCACGATCACCAATCTCGGCATGTATAACGTCGATGCGTTCAACGCCATCATCGCGCCGCCTCAGGCCGCGATTCTCGCTGTGGGTCGCATCGCGGATCGCGTTATTGCGCTCAATGGTCAACCCGCCGTCCGCCCGATGATGACACTGACGCTTTCCGGTGATCATCGCGTCGTCGACGGCGCTCGAGCAGCACTTTTTCTCAACGATCTGGCCGACGCGCTGCGCACGCCGGGACAATGGATCAATGGATCTGGATAGAGAGGAATCATGGCAAAGAAACTCAACAGGCCCGAATTCCTGCCCGTCAACGAAGACGATCTCAAACCGGGGCACCGGTGGCACCGGCCGCTTCAGGCTCCCGGAACGACGCAAGTGGATTTCGAAGAGCGCGTCGACTTCCGGCGTTTGCACCGGTATCGGCTCGCCCGCACGCGCGAGGCGCTGGCAGAGTCCGGCATGGGCGCGATGCTCTCTTTTGATCAATACAATATCCGTTACATCTCGAGCACTGTTATCGGCGAATGGGCTCGTGACAAGCTGATCCGGTATTGCCTGCTGACGGGAACCGGCGATCCTTGGGTTTGGGACTTCGGATCCGCGGCGCGTCATCATCGCATTTATTGCCCTTGGCTGCACGAGGATCATATTCGCGCCGGGAATCCCGGAATGCGGGGAGCGATCGGACCCGAGGTCGGCTTATTCAAACAAGCCGCAAAGGAAATCAAAGACCTTCTCGAGCAGGAGGGCGTCGCGGATATGCCGCTGGGCCTCGACGTATGCGAACCCCCGATGCTGTTCGCCCTGCAGGAACAAGGCATCGAGGTCCGCGACGGCCAGCAGATGATGCTCGCCGCGCGTGAGATCAAAAGCCACGACGAGATCACGCTGCTGAACATCGCATCGAGCATGGTGGATGGCGTGTACCAGGATATCGCCGCCGAACTGAAGCCCGGTGTGAAGGAAAGCCAGATCGTCGCGCTCGCAACGAAACGTTTGTATGAAATGGGATCCGATTGTGTCGAAGCGATCAATTCGATTTCGGGCGAGCGCTGCAGCCCGCATCCGCACAACTTCACCGACCGGCTGATCCGTCCGGGCGATCAGGCGTATTTCGACATCATCCATTCCTTCATCGGCTATCGCACGTGCTATTACCGCACATTCACCGTCGGCAGCGCGACGCAATCGCAGCGCGATGCCTATAAGCGCGCGCGCCAATGGATGGACGACGCGATCGCCATGCTCAAGCCGGGCCTCGGCACCGACAAGGCCGCCGAACAGTTGCCCAAAGCCTCCGATATCGGTTTCGAAAGTGAGATGGCGGCATTCGGTCTCAACTTCTGCCATGGGCTCGGACTTGGCCTCCACGAGCGGCCGCTCATTTCCCGGCTGAACTCATTCATCGAACCTTACGAGCTGAAAGCAGGCATGGTCTTTGCAGTTGAAACCTTCTGCCCAGCTACCGACGGAATTTCTGCTGCGCGCATTGAAGAGATGGTGGTTCTGACACCCGAAGGAGCGAAGATCATTTCGCTTTATCCAGCGAAGGAGTTGCCTATCGCCAACCGCTACTGACCCCATATTCCCCTCCTCGCAGAGGAGGGGAATGGAGGGCGCCGCTATCTTCCCGGAGGAGTCGTCAATCCAAGCGTGCGCCCACTGAAGCCCGCTGCATCGAAATATTTCGTGTCGCCCAGAATTTGGTAATTAAGGATTGTCGCCAGGCCGTTGTGGCCCGGTTCTGAGACGAGCGTCCGGGCTGCAAAACGCGGTGTTGTGCCCCCGGGCAATGCTTCGCGGATGACGCGGCCAACCAACCTGCCGCGTGGTTTGATTCGGAGTCCAAGAATTTCGCCGAGCGTTTGGCCGACGTCCGCATTGCTAACCGGCGCTGGATCCACGAAGCCATGCTTGAAGTCGGGCCCAACTGCGGCCATGAAGTTGAACGTATCGGCGCGGCCAAAACTGCCGTGCTGGCCTTGGCCCTGCTGATAAAACGTATCGGCAACGACGACACCACAGTTGGACGGCTTGCCGCAACCACTATCGAAGGTCCGGAAGTTCACCGCAAGCGTGGGTACCGGTGTGAGACTGCGGCCTTTCAGGTTGATCGCGGATAGCGGTAAAGTGCCGGGAATCCGGTCCAAGCCGTCGTTCACGAAAACGCCGCTCACGTAGTCCTGCTCGAAAAGAATGCGTACGATCCGTTTCGCAAGGTCACGGTCCATCGAAGGCAGGTAGATCAGATCCGAGCCTCCATTCGCTGCGACAACGACATTGGGCCGGGTGGAATCTTCGCCGATCAGGCCATTGCCGCGAACGGAATGTGATCCTGGAAGAATTCGGGAGTTCTTGTCGTCCGGATCGAACACGGGTAGACCCAATGCCTTCCCCAGATCCAATGCCAGAAATCCCGCGGGCAGATGGCCGGGAAGAACGTCCTTGTAAGAGACGCGCGCGGCGGGGCTGGTTTCGCTTTCCGTCGAGATGGTTGAGAAACCGTGGTCCGCTGTGACGAAAATGTTCGTGGAGGCGGCCATTCCGAGTTCGGACAACGCCGTTTGAATCTTTCCAACGACGTCGTCCGCATTCTTAATCGCTGCGAGCGATGTGGGGCCGTTGATTCCCGGCTTGAATTGATTCAGGCTGTCGCCCTGGTTATGCTGCGTGCCATCAGGATCACGGGACCAGAAAACAAGAAAGAACGGTTTGCCGCGTTTCTTGAACATCGGCAGGAGTACCTTTGTCACCAAATCGGCAAAATAACTCTGCTGCTGGATGTTCGCCGATTTGGTTCCCGGTACGGTAAAAGTACCGGCCTGTCCGTTAGGGCCGCGAGAAGGAGAAACGAGAGGCAAGCCGGCCTCCTTGATCGCTTCGACGATATCCGCCGGCAATGGTATTCCGTTCGGGCTTCCCGTTGAATCATCAATGATGGTCGTGCGCATGGCCACACGATCGGTGTGATCCCACAGGAGCGCCGGACCAAGCTTTCCCACAGCCGCTGTGCTGAATCCCTTATCATTTGCGGCTTTCAAAAGCGTTGTCTCGTTGAGGTAGTCCCCCCCAAAATGTTCGTCCAGCGCGCCAAGAACAGCATCATTTTCCAAAAACGGCGTCACATTGCCCGCAGCAGCGGGCACCGGAAAGGCGACATAGATCGTGTTGCTAAAAACACCTGTGTCGCCCGGATAGTGCCCGGTTGCCATGGCAGAAGCATTGGCCATCGTGAAGGTCGGCATCACCGAATGGCTGTTCGGGAACGACACTCCTCGTTCACCGAGAGCCGCCATATGCGGCGCGCTATGAGCATCGACCATTCCACCGCGGAGCCCGTCTGCAACGAACAACACGACATTGTTCTGGCGCCCCCCTGCGGATCGAACCGCGGCTGCGGTCCAGACCAACGTCAAAGCGAGTGCTGTGGTAGAAACAATTGTTTTCAAGAGGCGTCTCTACTTCTGCCGGGAGGTCGAAAAAACGAAGGGTTGAGACCAGAGATCGCCAAGAGTGATGCTCACGGTATAGTTTTTTCGCGGCGGCTTTTCAAAATAGATCATGCCCTCCTTAACACCACTTGGCAGGATTTGCGAAGACTGCAAACTATACCGCTGGAGGTCCGCCCTCAACTGATCCTCGGATGGCTTACCGCCGACGCGTCCCAGCGACAGGCTGCGGAGCGTTTTTGTGCCGAGCGAGCCGCTGTCTTCCGCAAGGATTCGATTTGTCGCTTCCTCCGGTGTTAGAGCTGAACACGTTCGGCCATCCTCGTCCTTGCAGGTGAACTCGGCGGTACTCAGCTCCATAGGTCGCGGTGAGAGGCTTTGAACTCTCAACCAAAGTACGATGAGCGGGGCTTCCGTATCCGGGCGAAACCTGCCGTCCGACGGATAGCCCAACGTGAGCTTGTGCTGAAAAGCTTTCTCGACAACAAAGGAGGAGCGGTCGGTCGTCAGGACAATGGGAAACCCTTTGGTGGTGGTCACCGGGTACAACCGGTCCTGACCGAGCCCGGGCAAGGCTGCAATAACCAGCCAAACGGGGAAAAGAAACTTGTGCGTCATAGATCAGAGCGCATTCCACTCCGCGCAGAGGAGGGGAATATTCCGTGACGTATGTTACACCAGTAACGTACATTCATGTAACTTGCTGCATATCTGATCCCGGGACTACAATGCTTCCACGTACCCAGCCCGACGAAGGAGTTTTGACATGTATCGAAGAGCGAAGTGGTTCGCCGCCGCAGTTTTTATCTCCATCATAACGGCGTACGGCTCAGTCGCGGCTCTGGCGCAGAGAAGCGGTCCGGTCCAATGGCAGAATGATCTTACACCGATCGCTCCATCCGATTGGAATTACGATTTTGCAGCGCATCTTTTGGAACGGGCCGGCTTTGGCGGAACTCCGGAAGAGATCGAGGCGTTGGCCCGATTGACGCCCAGTGAAGCCGTCCGGCGCCTGGTGTACTTTCAAAATATCGAGAACAATCTTCCGCCATTCGACCATTCGGGAGTCCACGATCCCGGACTCGAGCCTTTTCCCGAAAGTCGCCCGGCCGTGACGAAATTGGCCAAGGAAAAAGGTGAGGCGCTCGGCATCAAAGTCAAACCGGGCGGGGATCGTCCGATACAACCGATCGTGAATAAATTCTTCTACTGGCTGCGCGCGAGTGTTTTGGAAACCCAGCGTGTTGCTTACTGGTGGGCGAATCGCATGCTTCAGACCCGCCACCCGCTGGAGGAAAAGATGACGTTGTTCTGGCACGGCCACTTTGCGGTGAACGAAGCAAAGATCCGCGATTACCGGAAAACTCTCGGTCAGCTCGAGCTGTTCCAGAAAAAGGGAACCGGAAATTTTCACGATCTGCTCGTGGCTGTTGCGCAAGACCCCGCAATGTTGTCGTTCCTCGACGCCGGCGTGAACGTGAAGGGCGCGCCCAATGAGAACTTTGCCCGCGAGATCATGGAATTGTTCACGATGGGCGTCGGCAACTATTCGGAAAAGGATGTGCGCGAGGCGGCGCGCGCTTTCACTGGCTGGAATTACGTCGATCTGCAGTTCGTCGTTCATAAAGAGCAGCACGACGAGGATCCGAAGACGTTTCTCGGAAACACGGGCAACTTCGATGGGGTGGATGTGATCGACATCATCCTGAAACAGCCGGTCACGGCGCGTTTTATCGCGGGAAAGATCTATCGATTTTTCGTTCGCCAGGAGATGACTCCCGAAATTCAGGAAAAGCTCGGTGCTGTTCTGCGGAATAATGGCTACCAAATTGCGCCGCTGCTTGAAACGATCTTTCTTTCGCGCGACTTCTACAGCCCTGCCTCGGTGGGGACGCAAATCAAGAGCCCGGTTCAACTCGCGCTCTCGACTTTCAAGAAATTGGGCCTCACGGAGGTTCCGGGTGTTCCGGATTTCAACGTCGCAACCGGCGTGCTTGGCCAGCGGCTGTTTTCGCCCCCAACGGTGGCGGGGTGGCCGGAGGGACGGAGTTGGATGACGCCGGGCCTCTTGCTCGAACGCGGGAACTTTATCCGCGATGTGCTGTTTCCCGATATCAACTTCATTCCACCCGATCGGGCAAACCCTTCGGCCGACATTCGAATTGTCGCCGATAAAATCAGGGCCGGCTTAGATATCTCGACGGCGACAATGCCGGATCGGGGCAGCGAAGGCGGATTAGCCGAAGCGAACATGCTCGCGGATCGCGATGAAGACTTCAATACGCGCTACGGCAGCTTCCGCGGCTGGCAGATGGCAATTGAACGAGTCAAGGCTATTCCGCGGAATACCGCAAACATTGACCTGACGCGTATGGTCGGGAACGCCGGTTTGAAGAACACCACCGAGATCGTGGATTATTTCATTCGCAGATTCATGCGCGTGCCTCCGGTGGAAGAGAAGAGGAAAGAATTGATCGCCTTTTTGAATAAGCAATTGGGCACATCCGACGCGGAGGTAGCGAAAACATTTATGGAAGACCCGCTGCGGCTCTTCTTACACCTGTTAATGAGCGAGCCCGAATTTCAGTTGAGCTGACGAAGGAACAACTATGAAAACAACACGCAGAGAACTCTTGAAAGCCGGCCTGTACGGAATTGGAATCGGCGCGAGCGGCCTGCTGCCCGTACCGCCTTTGTTTGCGCGTGCTGCGCAAGCGTTAGGTTCCCAAACGTCGGGCGATGGCCGAATCCTTGTCGTCCTGGAGCTATCCGGGGGCAACGACGGGCTCAACACGGTGGTGCCTTATGGAGACGATGCCTACTATCGCCATCGTCCGAAAATCGGATTACGTCCGGCCCGCGTTCGTAAGATCGACGAACACTTTGGATTCAATTCCGGTATGGCCGGTTTCGAACGCTTATATAAGGAGGGCAAGCTTGCGATCGTTCACGGCTGCGGGTATGCGAACCCGTCATTTTCGCACTTTACGTCGATGGCCTACTGGCACACCGCCGCCCCCAACCGTGGAGACGAATACGGATGGGTCGGCCGGCTGGCGGACGCCATGGCGCCGCAGGCGCCCACGAACTTCCTTGTCAATATTGATGCCCGCCAATCGCTGGCCGTTCGAAGCAAGCTGCATACGCCGCTCGTCTTCGATGATCCGAACAAATTTTCTCGAGAGGGCTTTTACGAAGAGCGCGACGTTTTCGCTCGCGTGGCGGATACAGGTACGGTGGATAATCCGTCGCGAAGGTTTCTGCTCGATATTGCCAGAAGCGCGAAAAGCGCATCCGCGCTGGTGAAAGAAGCCTGGACGAATTACAAATCACCGGTCGATTACGGCATCACCGGCGGATTGGATCTTCCGAAAGTGGCGGCGCTGATCAATGCCGGGATGCCGACGCGGCTCTACTACGTTTCGTACCGCAACAATGCGTTTGACACTCACGTCTTCCAGGGCGATCTGCATCAACGGCTACTGACGTACACATCCGACGCAGTCTCGGCATTCATGACCGATGTCGAGCGCATCGGCAGGAGCAACGACGTTGTTGTGATGATGTTCTCTGAATTCGGCCGCCGAGTGCCGGAGAATTCAAATCTCGGAACGGATCATGGGGCGGCCAACCTGATGTTCGTCGCAGGCAAAAAGGTGAAAGGCGGTCACCACGGCAAGATTCCAAGTCTCACGCAGCTCGACGAAGGTGACAATCTTGTCTACACGACCGATTTTCGCCGCGTCTACGCCACAATGATTTCCGGTTGGCTCGGCTTCAAGGGAACCCCTGCGATCCTGAACGGCGAGTTCGAAGCCTTCGACATGTTTAGCTGACGCAACATTCCCCTCCTCTGCGAGGAGGGGAATAACTTCTCCCTTACCTCATTTCGGACGATACGCGGTCCGCGCAACCTCAGAGATCGGTGCAGGAGCGACTGTCGCGCGGATTTCTGCCTGCACGTGGCGTTCGACGGTCGGCTTCGACGAGCCGCGCCCGTCTTCCCCCCAAACGACGGTAACCTGAGTGCCGGGCTCACTTTGCTCGTTGTCGAGCACGGCTAGCGAGACCATTGCCCGTTCGTTATAGGTGTATCCGGTGTACGTGGACAAGCCGACGATCTTCCCCGACTTTAGAACCTTATCAAACGGCAATGTCGCGTAGTTCGCCAGAGGTAAGTCGATATATTTGGCGATGTCCCCAGGATGAACGAGCGAGCTCCACACCCGAGAGACGTCGTCGCCATTCCAGACCAGCGTCACCTTCTTCCGATTGGGCCCGCCCGCAATTTTTTCGAGCGCCCCTCTTCCGACGAAATCATGGTCAAACTTGACGAAGGGACCATAGCCGAGGTCATACGGAGTCAGGTAGTAGTCTGTGATCTTTTCCGAATAAAAGCTGCCCCCAAGTGAAGCCATCGCCTCGTAGCTCTTCGCGGTTAACCATTGACGGTAAGGCTTCATCTGTTCGTCCGTATAAATCGCGGGAAGTGGTGATGGAATCCATCCCGATTCGAGGCATGTCGTCGGATACGTTCGTGCGCCGACTTGCCGGAGCCCATACTCTCGACCGGCTTCTGCAATCGCGTTTCGGACTTCTTGGCCGTATTCCCAAGGGCCAAAGAGTTCCCAGCCCGGCTGTCCGACCATCCCATGACGCAATGCGCGAACATCGCAGCCCGCAATTCGGAATACATCCATATTGAAGAACTTGATATCCGGTGCTGGTTTTCCTGTCACTTTTTCCATGACCTTCAGCGCGCTGGGACCTTGAACCTGATATCGAAACGACTTCCGTCGTCCCTGATTGGCGGCAGACCTTTCGTCTCTTTCCGCCGATGCGTTATAACGGCCAGTCTCTACGTTGTATTGCACCCAATTGCCGGCGGGCGGCCGGCCGACGAGATTGAATTTGTTCTCGGACAGGTAAAAAAGGATGGCATCACCGATCACATATCCAGCGTGATTGCAGGCGACGAATTGTTTCGCTTGATTGATTTTGAAATTCTTGAAGCTATTGATGCCAAGATCCGAAAAGACCTTGAGCGCATCAGACCCCTCGACATAAACGTCCGTCATATGATGGGACTGATCGAAGAGTGCACAGGTCTCGCGCCAGGAACGCTGCTCATCCCTCCAGTTCGTGAACTCGTGCCGCACGACGGGAAACGCGTATGGACCGATTTGAGAATTCCGCAACAATTCAACCGGATTTCTCACCGTTTGCAAGATTTCCTCCAAGCTTTTGGGTTGCGAGACTTGGGAACTCATGGCGGTATTACTCCTTCCTAACCGAACAAAAACCGGTTAGTTTAACATAGCGTTTTCCGGCCATCTTCAAGCGGGTTTCGGTATGAAGTTCAACACGCAAAACCGGATGAGCACATTTTACGTTCGCTGTAGAGTGGAGAATCACGTCGATCGCTCTAGACCTCTTGGTGAAGGAGAGATGGTTCGAAGAATTCAAATAGAAACTGCCCGCCAGGCGCTGAATTCCCCTTGAAATTCGAAACCTGGCTTTTCTTTGTCATCACAGAAGCAGTGCTCAGCGTGACGCCGGGACCCGCCGTATTGTTCGTCTTGTCTCAAGCGGTGCGGCGGGGGGCAGCGAAATCCGTTTGGGCGAGCTTGGGAATCCTTTCGACGAACGCAATGTACTTCGCGCTTTCGGCAACGAGTCTGGGCGCCATCATCATGGCTTCCTATGATCTGTTCTTTCTCATCAAGTGGGCCGGTGCGGCCTATCTGATCTACCTCGGCCTCCAATCCTTTTTTTCGAAATCTCCCCTCCTGGCGGTGCCTGAAAACAAATCTGCCGGCAGTTCCAATTGGCGGATCTGGGCGGACGGTTTCCTGCTCCAGGGTGCCAACCCGAAGGCCCTCCTTTTTTTCACGGCGATCCTGCCGCAGTTTATCGATACGAACCATTCGATTGCCGCACAGATCGTGATTCTCGGCCTCAGTTCGATTGTCGTTGAATTCTTCATATTGTTCGGGTACGGACAACTGGCCGGCCGAACATTGTCGGCCGTCAAGAACCCGCGTTTCGAGAAAATTTCGAATCGCATTGCGGGGTCGCTGTTAATCGGAGCGGGATTGGGATTGGCCAGGTTGAGCCGGACGTAAAAAACTCGACGAAGAATTGGAAGACGTGCTGTAGCCGGGTCGCGCCCGCACCCCGTATCTTCCGCCGCGCACGTCGACGCGCAGCTGGTGGTACTCGTTGTCATTGACAGAAACAGGCGGATAAAAGGACAACGTGTATTGGGTCCGGAGATCGTGCGCAATTTTCCGGACCGCCTCCGCAAGTTCCTTGTCGGATCGGGGGAAAAAAGCCTCGGCTCCGGAATCGGTCGCAAGCCGCCGGAGGACATATCGCGGGTTGTCGACCTCGCGGCCATCGATCAAGGTCAACTTTTGGCCGGACCGGCGGAAAAACGGTTCCTCGTCCTTGCCGAAATACCCGATCGTGTAAACCTGTAGCTTTGCGTCCCGAACCTTCCGGATGACCTCTGCGAGTGGGTGGATGCTGTGCTGATCGGCGCCGTCGGAGATGATGACAAGCACTTGCCGGGGCTGGTGGGCCGTCGCGGACCGGCTCAAACCTTCGAGAACGGCGTCATACAGAGCGGTTCCACCGCCCAATGTTGTACCGGCGATCGCGGTTTCGATTTGGTGCGGATCCGACGTCAGGTCCGCTTGAAGCTTCACATGATCGTCGAATGGTAAGTAGAAGTACTCGCTGCCGTCCCGCGCGGATCTGACCAGAGCCACGGCCGCTTCCTTCGCCCGATCGAGCTTTGCGTTGTACGACATGCTGTCGCTTCGGTCGAGGAGAATGCCGAGCGTAATCGGCTGTTCTTCGTCCGAGAAAGATTCAATCTTCTGCGGAACGCCGTTGTCGAAGATTGAAAAATTCTCCACTTTCAAACCGCGAACATCGCGGCCGAGCCAATCGGTAACCTGTACGCCCACCGTCACCAGCGACACGTTCACCCGCAACGTTTCTTGCGCCGCCAGGAGAAGAAGCAACGCAACCACGGTCCGATTGATAGCCGAGCTGATCATGCCACGTTGCTGTATAATGCCAGCACTGAACAAGCTTGTCACTTTAATCAAAAGCACGTCGCTCGGCCTCCTGCGGTTCCGCGTGCTTCGGTTTCACGGCTACGCGGCGGATTCGGCCGTGTTTATGGCCGCGAATTGCGTGACTTCAGTACACCTGGAAGAATTGAATCGAACGATGGAGTTCATCCAGTCGTCAGGAAGCAGATGATGTTGTGCGCTGATGGTCGTGGTGCTTCTGCTCGGCTTTTACAGCGTCACTTCGGCCGCAGCTCAAACAGCGGCGGAACCGCTCAGCAAAACCTATCGAGTCACCCGCGCCAATGATGTGGAGTTTCAGAAGATCGAACCCTTCAAGGTGTTCGACAACCTTTATTATATTGGACCGGGCTATGTCTCTGTGTGGCTGCTGACGACGCCGGAAGGGAACATCCTGTTCGACACAGCTCAGGAACCCTATGTCGACCGGGTCATTAGCAACATCCGCAAAGTCAGTGTCGATCCGAAGACGATCAAATACATCATTTTGAGCCACGGGCATCTCGATCATTTCGGCGGGGCTGCAAAGATCCAAGAAGCGTCGGGCGCGCGGGTGGTTGCAGTCGAACAAGATTGGAAGATGATCGAACAGGTCGGCAGCCGTCCGGACGCAAAGGGCGGGCCGGCACCGCGTGTGCCCAAGCGCGACATGGTGGTGAAGGAAGGCGACACGCTAAGTCTGGGTGGTCAGTCGCTCAAATTCCACCAGACTCCGGGGCACACACCGGGCGTGCTCACGACCGAGGGTATCACCGTCTATGATGGCCGCACTCCGTACAAAGCCATCGTATGGGGCGGAGCAGGTTATCGAGGCGGGCTCGCAGACGCGGAAGAGTCGCTCCAGAGCGCCAATAAAGTTGCGCAAATTCAGGGTGTCCAGGTGAACCTGCAGATCCATAGCTGGGCTGGCGACGACGGCTATCCCGGCGGCGGTGTATTGGAGCGCGGCATGATGCTGAAGTCGCGCAAGCCTGGCGATCCTCACCCCTTTGTCGATCCGGCGACATTTGCAAAATGGGTCAAGCGCGCGCAAGACGAGGCGGCAAAGGCTGTTGAAGTGGAAAAGAAAAAAGCGGCGGCAAGGTGATCTCGCTGCCATGGCTCGTCGACGACCATATTTCGCCGTATAGTTACTATCATGATCTCCATTCGGCATCGAAACGAACGCGGCCATGCAAACCACGGCTGGCTGGACACGTATCACACGTTTTCGTTCGATACGTACTATGACCCAAACTACATGGGATTCCGCTCATTGCGGGTTATCAATGAAGATCGGGTGGCACCAGGAAGCGGGTTCCCTACGCATGGCCACCGCGATATGGAGATCCTCACCTACATTCTCGACGGGGCGCTACAGCACAAAGACAGCATCGGAACCGGCTCGGTCATCCGTGTGGGCGAGATTCAGCGCATGAGCGCAGGCACGGGTGTGAGGCACAGTGAGTTCAACGCTTCACAAACCGAACCGGTGCACCTGCTTCAGATCTGGATAATGCCGGAGGTGCTGCACATACAGCCCAGTTATGAGCAGAAGAAAATCGACCACGATAACATGCGCGGCAAGTGGCTTCTCATCGCCTCGCGGAATCCGTCCGAGTCGGCTGTCCAGATTCAGCAGGACGCGAAGTTGTGTGCCGCTGTTCTAGATGATCATCAGGTTCTGGAATACGAGATCAAAACCGGCAGGCACGCATGGCTGCAGATTGCCCGCGGGAATGTGCAGGCCAACGGCGTGTCGTTGCAGGCCGGCGACGGCGCTGCGTACAGCGCCGAGACGGCCGTGCAGTTGTCCGGCAAAGGCGAAGTCCTTCTTTTTGACCTTGCCTGAGGAGTGGATTAATCTAGGCAATCTCATGAGCGCTCGAGCGGCGGTCATAGACGCCGAACGTCACGACGAAGCGAGAGATGGCGAAATTTCGCGACAGCACGCTCACGCTGCGGAACCGTATTCATGAAATGATCGTCGCGAAGAAATCCAGAGATGAGATCGCTCAGATGTTGCGAAAAGAGTTCCATTGGGAGCAATTGCACATGGATCGCGGTCTTGATGGGGCTCTGGCCGAGTTGAGATAAGGAGGACAAATGCCGAACTTCAAACTCCGGGTTAATGGCCGCGCTGTGACAGTGGAGTCGTGGGATCCAGCGCAGCCGCTGCTCTACGTTCTTCGGAATTCGATGGGCCTGCACGGTCCGAAATTCGGATGCGGGCTCGGACAATGTGGAGCGTGTACGGTACTGATCGATGGGAAAGCGACCCGTTCCTGCATCACCTCCGTCAAGCAGGCAGAAGGACACGCGATCACAACGATAGAAGGATTGGGTTCTCCTGAGAAACCCGATCCGGTGCAGGCCGCGTTCATCCGAGAACAAGCGGCCCAGTGCGGGTACTGCACCAACGGAATGATCATGACGGCAAAATCATTGCTCCGCCAAACTCCGCATCCGACAGCCGAACAGGTCAAGCAGGGCCTCGGACGGAATCTTTGCCGGTGCGCAACCTACACTCGAATTCTAGCCGCCGTACTCCGCGCGGCGAAGGCATAGGAGGCGGCAATGAAAAGACGCGATTTCCTCCGAACAGGCGGCGCCATCATCGTGAGCTTTGCTTTTGATGGAGCTCTCCCAAACACGAGTTCGGCTCAAATTTCGGATCTGGGGAAACCTGTCGATCCGCGCGAAGTCGACAGCTTCCTTGCGATTCACCGAGACGGCTCCGTGACCATTTACACAAGCAAGGTCGATGTCGGCACAGGCTTACGGATCGCGATGAGCCAGATGGTTGCCGAAGAACTCGACATCCCTGTGGATCGAGTTACGGTTGTCGAAGGCGACACCGCAATCACGCCCAACCACGGCGGAACCGGAGGCAGCACCGGTATCCCGCAAGGAGGTGTCGAGCTCCGGCGGGCGGCCGCTACAGCGCGCCAGGCGCTGATGAAACTGGGCGCGCAGCCTGGAACGAATATTGGCGCGCTCGCCGGCGGAAAGCGGCTCAATCTGAAGGTCGATCCCAATGCTCCGCTGAAAGATCCGAAGACCTACACGATCGTCGGCAGGCCGATCTTGCGCCCGGACGTTCCGGATAAATGCACCGGCCGCAACGTCTATGTACAGGACTTTTCGCTTCCCGGCATGCTGCATGGACGCGTGATCCATCCGCCATCGATTGGTGCGAAGCTGATGTCGCTCGACGAGTCTTCGATTCGAACGATCCCCGGCGCCCGCGTTGTCCGGATTCAGAATTTTCTCGGTATCGTTGCTCCCGATGAATGGGTCGCAATTCGGGCTGCGAAGGAGCTCAAAGTCACCTGGACCGAAGAACAAGGGCTACCCGGCAGTGACAACCTGGACCGGCACGTCCGCGAAAGCGTTCCGGATCATGATGAAACCATCGTGAACAAAGGCGATCCGGCGGCCGCTTTGCCTGGCACCACCAAACAGCTGTCGGCCTTGTACGCATGGCCGATTCAGAGCCACGCGTCGCTCGGTCCGTCGTGCGCGGTCGCTGATGTTCGGCCCGAAGGAACCACGATCTGGACAGCGTCCCAAGGGCCGCACGGCATGCGGGCGAACTTCTCACGAATATTCGGAATTCCCGAGGACAAACTGCGGGTCATTTTCCTCGATGGGTCTGGTTCCTACGGCGGTAACGGCAACGACGATGCGGCTGCCGATGCGCTGCTGCTATCCCGGGCAATCGGAAAACCTGTACGCGTGCAGTGGATGCGCGAAGATGAACACGCGTGGGATCCCAAAGGACCGCCGCAGGTCCTGGAAATACGCGGCGGCCTCGATAACGACAATCGGATCGCGGCATGGGAGACGCACATGTGGCTGCCTATGAATATTCAAGGCAACCGTCCCCTGGTCTCGGTGGATGGGGCGGGCATCACGCAGCCGCACGGCCAGGGCGCGGGCTTGATGTCTCAGAACGGTGATCCGCCGTACGCCGCTTCAAACGTCCGCGTGGTCGTACATTATTTGAAGGGCACGCCCTTGCGCCCCTCGAATCTTCGCGCACCCGGCAAGGTAGCCAACGTTTTCGCCGTCGAAAGTTTCACCGACGAACTTGCGGCGGCCGCAGGAGTCGACGCTGTCGAATTCCGGCTGCGGGGCTTGACGGATCCGCGCGCGCTCGATGTGATCAAGGGCGCTGCGGAAATGATCGGATGGGAAGGACGGCCGTCGCCGAATCGCCGCCCCATCAATGGCAACGTACTCACCGGGCGCGGATTCGCCTATGCCCGTTATAAGCAGGCAGAGAACTATGTTGCGATCGCCATGGAAGTCGCGGTCGATCGCAATACAGGCAAAATCAACGTACGCCGCATCGCCTGCGCCCACGACGGCGGACTGATCGTGAATCCCGATGGATTGCGCAACCAAATCGAAGGCTCGATTCTGCAAACGCTCGGACGAGCGCTTCACGAGGAAGTGAAATTCGATCGATCACGCGTGACGAGCGTCGATTGGGCCAGCTATCCGATCCTGAGTTTCCCGGACGTGCCATCCCTCGATGTCGCGCTCATCGACAGGCCAGCGCTTCCGCCGCTGGGTGCCGGAGAAGCTTCGACTGCGCCGGTGGCCGCCGCCGTGGCGAATGCAGTCTTCGACGCGACTGGCATCAGGCTGCGGCGGGTCCCGCTCCGGCTCGAGGTGCCGGTGAGAGGCTAAAAGACAGGAAGAAGTAGCCACAAAAAGGCACAAAATTCACGAGAGTTTCACTTTCTTGTGAATTTTGTGCCTTTTTGTGGCCGGATACCTGACGAGAGATGGGAATCGAAATCCGGATGGTCATTGGTTGACGCTGGTCGGACCGAAATAAGTCTTTTATGTCTTTACGTTTTGATGAACTATTGCGGGCGATACTGACCAGCCGCGTGTATGAAGTCGCGCGGGAAACATCACTCGATGTTGCCCCAAGACTTTCCCAACGCGTCGATAACACGGTCTGGCTGAAACGCGAGGATCAACAGCCTGTGTTCAGTTTCAAGATCCGGGGAGCCTACAACCGTATCGCGCGACTGTCAGAGGCTGAGCGGACAGCCGGCGTGATCACCGCAAGCGCCGGCAATCACGCGCAAGGTGTAGCTCTGTCCGCGAAGCATCTCGGGATACACGCCGTCATCGTGATGCCAAAAACCACGCCCGATATCAAAGTGGAAGCAGTCGAGGCGCTCGATGCGGAGGTCGTGCTTGTGGGCGATCACTATTCGGAGGCTCAACTTCATTGCGACCGGCTTGCCAAAGAACGTGGACTTATCTTCGTCCATCCTTTCGACGATCCGCTGGTCATCGCCGGTCAAGGCACGATCGCCGACGAAATCGTGCGCCAGCATCCTAGTAACCTGGCAGCGATCTTCGTGCCGGTGGGAGGGGGCGGGCTTATCGCCGGCATTGGCGCCTACGTGAAGTCCGTCATGCCGGAGGTCCGCGTGATCGGGGTCGAGCCTGTCGATTCCGATGCAATGAATCGCGCCCTGAGGGCCGGGCATCCGGTAAGCCTTGAAACCCCGGGTTTGTTTGCCGATGGTGTTGCCGTGAGGCAGGTGGGAAGCTACACGTTTCCCATCGTTCAAGCGACGGTCGAGCGAATCGTTACTGTGAACAACGATGAGATTTGCGGCGCAATCAAAGATATCTTCGATGATACGCGCACCATTGTCGAGCCGGCGGGGGCACTCGCCGTCGCGGGACTCAAAGCTTATGTAGAACGTACAGGCGAACGAGGGAAACACTTTGTCGCACTGTTAAGTGGCGCCAACATGAACTTCGACCGCCTTCGGTTCGTTGCCGAGCGAGCGGAATTGGGCGAGTCGCGAGAAGCGTTATTCGCCGTAACCATTCCGGAACGGCCCGGATCGTTCCGCCAATTTTGCGCGGCGCTCGGCAGGCGCGTAATTACGGAATTCAACTACCGTCTTAACGACCGGCAGCGCGCCGATGTTTTCGTCGGTGTCAGCGTCGGCAGCCGTGAAGACGCTGCGCAGGTCAGGGCCGGACTTCTGCGGCAAGGCTATGAGGCAACAGACCTGTCGGACAACGAACTGGCAAAACTTCACGTGCGATATATGGTGGGCGGGCACGCCCGTGATGTGAAACGCGAGCGTCTTTGCCGGTTTGAATTTCCCGAGCGACCGGGCGCCCTGCTCCAGTTTCTGGATACGCTTGGCGGCCGCTGGAATATTTCACTCTTCCACTACAGGAATCACGGTTCCGATTTCGGCCGGGTCCTGGCGGCGTTAGAGGTGCCGCCTGAGGAAGATCAGGCGTTTGAAGGTTTTCTGAAGGATCTAGGCTACCGGTTCCAGATCGAAGATGGAAATGATGCCTACAATCGATTCCTGCAACCGACGAGGAAGAGCTAACGCCCTCTCCCTCTGGGAGAGGGCGGCGCAAAGCGCCGGGTGAGGGTCGCAAGTCTAGTCAAAATTTGAGACTCTTATTTCGTCGGTTGCGGTTCTTCTTTTTTCTCTTCTTTTTTCTCTTCTGTCTTTTTCTCGTCTTTTGGCGAGTCCTCGCTTATCGCCCCTTTGAAATCCCGGATCGCTTTTCCGAGGCCGGCTCCAAGATCCGGTAATTTTTTCGGGCCGAAAATGAGCAACGCGATAATGGCGATGATAATTAGCTCAGGAAGCCCTAGTTGGCCCATGCGGTCTCCTTGAAGACCTACACTATCACATATTGTGGGGTGGCGGATGCTTCGGCTTCTCCAGGTGCTGCAGCGGTATTGGGTTTCGACGCAAAACTTATAAATCTTTTGTGATCTTTTGTGCCTTTTTATGGCTAGTTCCGTCTGCAAACTCCGGGATGATGTCGCGGCCGTAGATTTCGAGAGTCTCTTCCTCGTCACCGCACATTAAATAGATGTTGAATTGCGTTACGCCCAGGGAACGCAATTGTTCGAGCTTTCGGATGTGGTCTGTAATATTCCCCACCATACAGAATCGGTCGACGACCTCGTCGGTTACAAATTCGGCGTTGCTGCTGCCGACCTCGGCGTGATGAAGATAGTTGTAACCCTTTCGATCGCCTATATAAGAGGTAAGTTCGGGAGGTAGTTCTTCCGGCTTGTAACGCGATACGAGATCGACGACGTGATTCGAAACGAGCGCCGGAAACCATCGTACACGTTCGCGAGCCGTCTTCTTGTCTTCGGAGACCCAGACGGCAGTTGCGCTCATCACTTTGATCTTCGAGAAGTCCCGGCCCGCTTCTTCCGATCCTTGTTTGACGAAACCAAGACACCACTTGATCAGATGAGGATCGGAGAATTGGAGAATGACTCCGTCACCGATACGTCCGGCGCAACGTAAGGCTTTGGGTCCGTAGGCCGCGACCCACACCGGAGGAACGCCGCCATCGGCCCAAGGCATTTGTATCGGATGGCCTTCGTACGTGATTTGCTTTCCACTGTTCAGAGCTCGAATGATCTGGACGGTTTGCTCGAGATTTTCCAAAGTCGTCGGCCGTTTCCCCATGACACGGCGCGAACTGTCGCCGCGACCGATTCCACAGTCCATTCTGCCGCCGGAGATACGATTCAGCGTCGCAAGCAAGCTGGCGGTGACTGTGGGATCCCGTACGACGGGGTTCGTGACACACGTACCGAAACGCATTCGCCGGGTATTGGCGGCCATAAGCGTCAGCAGCGGATATGGATCCTGCCATAAAACGTGAGAGTCGAATACCCAACCGCAAGCGAAACCCGCGTTCTCGGCCTGTCGCGTCAGCGCGATGACTCTTTCCGGATTCATGTCCGGCTTCAACGTAAAAGCAAATTCCAACATCACATCTCCTTAAGGTTCACGCACCTTACTCCTTCACCAGGTCGCCATAGGACTCCGGCCGGCGATCGCGGAAGAATTGCCACACATTACGCACTTCTTGAATCTCGTCGAGGTTGAGATCGGCCACGACAACTTCTTCCTTGTCCCGCGATCCCTCGGCGATGATTTTCCCGCGCGGCGTACAGAAATAACTTTGTCCGTAGAATTCTCCGATATCCCACGGGTACTCGTGACCGACACGATTAATAGCGCCGAGGAAATACCCGTTTGCCACGGCATGCGCGGGCTGCTCGAGCTTCCACAAGTATTCGCTCAAACCGGCAACAGTTGCCGACGGATTGAATACGATCTCCGCCCCGTTCAGCCCTAAAGCCCGCGCTCCTTCCGGAAAGTGACGATCGTAGCAGATGTAGACTCCAATATCTGCGAATTGCGTCTTGAACACGGGATAGCCGAGATTGCCGGGCTTGAAGTAGAACTTCTCCCAAAAGCCTGGGGCACAGTGTGGAATGTGGTGCTTTCGATATTTTCCAAGATACTTGCCGTCGGCATCGACAACCGCGGCAGTGTTGTAATAAACACCCTTGATGTCTTCCTCGTAAATCGGAACGATCATCGCCATGGCATGCTTCTGGGCCATTTCCCGCATCAGATGAACGGTGGGGCCGTCCGGAATTTTTTCCACCATTCCATACCAGCGCGGCGACTGTTCGGCGCAGAAGTAAGGACCGGTGAAAATTTCCTGCATGCACAAAATCTTTGCGCCCTTTCGCGCGGCCTCGTCAATCAGTTTGAGATGCTTTTCGATCGCTTCACGCTTGATCTTTTCCAGCGGTTCTTCTGTCGGCGTGGAGCAGGTGGCCTGAATCAACGCACACCTAACGATGCGTGCCATAAGTTCTCCTAAACATCGATTGAGAGATGAGAATTGATTAATGAAGAATGATTAATGTACCGTCCCTCTACGAACGAATTGGCCGTATCCGGGCTTCCCTTTGAATTCCCCATTCTCCACGACAATGTTTCCGCGAGACAGCACCGTCTCGACTACGCCGCGAACCCTCCGGCCTTCATACGCACTGTAGTCTACACGCATGTGGTGGGTCTTCACGCTGATGGTCTGCTCTCGGTTCGGATCGAAGATCACGATGTCCGCATCAGACCCAACGGCGATGGTGCCCTTCTTAGGAAAGAGCCCAAAAATCTTCGCCGCTGCGGTCGATGTCAGCTCGACGAAGCGGTTCAGATTGATCCGTCCCTGAACCACTCCTCCATCGTAAATTAGGCTCATGCGATGCTCGACGCCAGGACCCCCGTTTGGAATTTTGCTGAAGTCATTGCGCCCAAGTTCCTTTTGCTCTTTGAAACAAAACGGACAGTGGTCGGTGGAAAGCACCTGGAGATCGTTTCCGCGGAGCCCCTTCCAGAGCTGTTCCTGATTGGATTTATCCCGCAAGGGTGGGGTCATGACGTACTTCGCGCCCTCGAAGCCGTCTTGTTCGTAACAGGCGTAATCGAGGAACAGGTACTGAGGGCACGTTTCGGCATACGCGGGCAGACCGAGGTCACGCGCAGCCTGGACTTCCTTCAGCGCCTCGTAGCAACTCAGATGGACGATATAGACGGGAGAATTTGCCATCTCGGCAATGGCGATCGCTCGGTGGACACCCTCGGCTTCAGCGCGTGTCGGACGGGTCAAGGCGTGGTATTTCGGGGCCGTTTTCCCTTCCGCGAGCGCCCTCCTGACCAGCACATCGATGACGACGCCATTTTCCGCGTGCATGCAGATCAAACCGCCGGCTTCAGCGGCGGCTGTCATTGCCTTGAAAATTATCCCGTCGTCGACGAGAAAAATTCCCGGGTACGCCATGAATAGCTTGAAGCTGGAGACCCCCTGCTGGATGAGGTTTTTTATTTCCGCCAGGCGTTGGTCGGGCAAGTCGGTCAGGATCATGTGGAATCCGTAGTCGATCGCCGCTTTTCCCTGCGCTTTCGAAAACCAAACATCCAAGGCTTGATTCAACGATTGGCCACGATATTGCACTGCGAAGTCGATGATCGTCGTGGTGCCACCGAAAGCGGCTGCACGGGTTCCGGTTTCAAAATCGTCGGATGACGACGTGCCGCCGAAAGGCAGATCCATGTGTGTGTGGGGGTCGATTCCGCCGGGAATAACAAGTTTGCCGGTAGCATCGACGGTTTTATCGAGAGCACCGGAAATCTTCTGCAGGTCCTGCCCTATAAGCACGACTGCAGAGCCATCGACGAGAATATCGGCCGTGTAGGAATCGACGGCAGTCACGACATGTCCGTTGCGGATGAGGATTTTCATCGCCGGCCAATATATCAGGAAATTTGGGGTCAGACGGCGAATTCCCTGTTGTGAACTTTGAGGGTTTTTGTTGGCAAAATACGAAACCTACTGTTGTGACCCCGCGAATTTCCGATTTGGCGCTCAGTGTGCAAGCATGTAAGACAGACCGCGACAGGGGAGTGAAATGAAGACCGGACAAGACGTCATCGAACCAGGACTATATGCTTCAGAATGTTGCGGGGAAGAAGTCGCGCTGGACAAAGACGCAAGCTTCCCCCGATGCCACAAATGCAAAGGTCTTTCGGAATGGGAGTTAGTGGATCTGCCCGAGCAGTCAGCCGCCTGATGAAGCCGCAATAACACTCAATGGACTGTCCGCCGTACGGCCTGGCGGCAGTCACACATAAATTTTTGTCAATGGTCCGACAGGATTGTATTGAATTTCATCCATACGTGCACTTTTTCATTTGTCCGGCGCAGCTTCTTACTTACGATAGGTTCTCGAAGGAAGCTTTAAGGTCGGCGAATAGGAATGGCGCACACTATCTTTATTTTGGGGACGGATCCCCAGCAATGTAAGGAGCTACGGGAAATTCTTCAGGAACGCGTCAGCGACGATATTGTCACAGCCCACACCGAAAATAATCTTTCGAACATCAAAGAGTCGGACACCGTCATTATCACCTCGGAGGAGAAGAATCCCGGAATACTTTTACTTTACCGGCGTCTGCTGCACAAGCTCGAGGAACAAGTCCATCGGGCTGAACTACTTAGTGACTTGATTCGGCTCTTTTCGTCATCGGTTCAGATGGACGAATTGCTGGATCGCGTCGTTTCGAAATCCACTGATGTATTGGGCGACACGGCGTTCATTGTTTTATCGGGTGATGAGGGCCAGATTCGGCTGGAGTCCACTTTTTCAAAGGACCCCGGCCGGCTCGTGAAGATGTTGATATCGCTTGTCAACCTTCGAAGCCAGGGAGTAGGCGGCGACCTGCTCTCGGAGCTTTTCACGCGCCGGCAGCCGTTGGTCATTTCCAATCTTCAGCAGGCCAATATTCCTGCTGAACTGAGAAGCTTCGTCGACAAGCATTCGCTCGCGTCGCTGCTTGCCGTGCCGATCCAGACGAAAGATATTGTGCTTGGCGCCTTCGTTTCACTGGGAGCCGAAACGAGGATTTTCAACGACGACGATGTTGCAACAGCTTCCGCACTGGCGGACTTTACAGCGATTGCCTTGGAAAATGCGGGATTATTTGCTGAGCTTCAGCGAACGGCTATTACCGATCCACTCACAGGCGCTTACAATACGCGCTTTTTTCATGAGGTCCTGGGACGAGAAACCGCCCGTGCGGAGCGGTATACAACGCCGCTGTCGCTGCTCATGATCGATATCGACAGCTTCAAGGTGGTGAATGACACGTTCGGCCATGTCGTCGGAAACAAAGTCCTGTCCCAAATTGCGGTCTTACTCAAGCAGTCTGTTCGAAACACAGACTTCGTGTTCCGCTGCGGCGGTGATGAATTTGGAGTGGCGTTACCTGGTACGAACCTGGAGGGCGCAATGCATGTGGCGGAGAAAATTCTGCATAAAGTTGAAAGTGCAGATATCCTCACCTCGCTTGGATATACTGCAGCTCCGGTGACGGTAAGCATTGGACTTTCCGAGTACCATCGAGGAAGCCATTTCGAAACCCTGGTCGCTGAAGCCGATCAAGCACTCTACGCCTCCAAACGCTCGTCTAAAAACTGTGCACGGGCTTTTCAGAGCCTAAACCACAGCGCTTAGATTTCAAATCTCGGATTTCAATCTGCAGTTTCTAGGGTTCCTCTCCTTCAACACGGATCAAGATGGGATCTTCCGTAATGCACGATAGCGACTTTATTTCGACGAGCGCCTTTTGAATATCTCGCTCGAGCGCCTTATGCGTCATGATCACGAGTGGCACAGAGCCGCCTTGCTTGCGCCCCCGCTGGATCATTTGGGCAATGCTGATCCTGTGGCGCCCCAGGATGCCGGAAATCTGAGCTAACACTCCAGGCTGGTCGAGCGCCATAAATCGGAAGTAATACAAACTGACAATCGACTCCATCGGTTGAAGGGCGAGGGCCGCATCGGATGTTGCGTTGCCGGCGGGTAATTCGAGGAGGGGTGGCTGCGCCCGTCGGGACGGCTCGATCAGTATTTGACGCCGCGCAATATCCATAACATCGGCAACCACTGCGCTGCCGGTCGGCATTGAACCGGCCCCGCGTCCATAGAGCATGATGTCGTCGCATGCATTCCCGACGATTTGGATGGCGTTGTAGACGCCGGCGACTTTCGCGATCGGATAATCATCCGGAACCATGGTTGGGTGAACGCGCGCCTCGGCTTGTCCACCTTCATGCATTTTTGCGATCGCCAGCAGCTTCAGTTTGTATCCGAGCACCTTGCCGAAGTCGATATCCAGGGGACTGATCAAGGTGATGCCTTCGGTATAAATATCTTTCAAATTCACGTGCGCGCCAAAGGCCAGATTGACGAGGATCGCCAGCTTGTGGGCAGTGTCGATACCGCCTACATCGAACGTGGGGTCCGCTTCAGCATAGCCGGCACGCTGAGCTTCAGCCAGAACATCGGCGAACGAACGCTCCTCCTCGGTCATCTTTGTCAGAATGTAATTGGATGTTCCGTTGATGATTCCATAAATCGACAGGATTCGATTTGCAGCCAGAGCCTCTTTCAGAGCCTTAATGACCGGAATGCCGCCGCCGACGCTCGCCTCGTAACCGATGCTGACTCCGGCCCGCCGCGCTGCCTCATGGATCTCGGCTCCGTCAGCCGCCAGCAGAGCCTTGTTCGCTGTAACGACGTGTTTGCCCCGGGCGATGGCGGCGAGTATGAGTTCTCTAGCGGGCTCATAGCCGCCGATTAACTCGATCACGATGTCGATGTTCGGGTCGTCGATGACCTGCGACGGATTGGTCGTCAGCACTCCTGCGGGAATGGCGACTCCGCGGTCGCGTGTAGCATCACGGACTGCGATTTTGGTCACCTCCACAGGGACGCCGACTCGATGGCGGATCAATTCCGCGTTGTCCCGCAAGATGCGAAACGCACCGCTGCCAACCGTCCCCAAACCGATGATTCCAACATTGATCTTTTGCTTCATGTGTTTCTCTGTAGTGGCCCGACTCACGCCTTTATAACCGCCGGCTATCTCACTTTCCTTCGGAGCCACAGAATCTCGCAGTATAGCGCTAGCAAAAGGCGGAAAACCCTAAAGATTCAGGACGGTTCTGCCGATTTATAGTCCCATGAACTCAACGCAGCAGGTTAATGCGCAGTCGGAACGATCGGTGTTCCGGCTGTCGATGATTGCCGACGAACCGGCTTATCTGCTTCTGACGATGGACGGGGTCAAGATCGATCCTATCGTCGACGAGCTCGGCGGCGGCGGCGCCAGGATTGTATGCGCGAAAGACTTTGATCGCTTTGATGAAGGGCAGATTGTTGGACCCGCCGTCCTTGTGCTGCAGGACGAAGGCATGCCGGTCGTTTATCCTGTCGTGAAATGGAAGAGATGGCCGGTGATTGGCCTGGAATTCATGGACATCTCCGAAAAAGATCGCAAGATGATCCTCCGCTTTCTATTTAAAATTGAGCGCCGGATGATTCAGCAGAGTTCAAAAACGGCTTCGCGCCGCCGGC